>NZ_JBXUHE010000001.1:0-504108 GCF_057180585.1 Actinomycetospora sp. 2LY8.5 | reverse complement strand
AACGCGCCGATCGAGGCGGGTTGGTCGACCACGACCAGCACCCGGCCGTGCTCGGCGAGACGACCGAACACCGCGCGCAGTGCGGCTTCGTCGTTGGGCAGCGCCTTGTCGTGCAGCCGCTTGCCGGCCGCGTCGAGCGCGCACGCGTGGTGCTCGGACTTGCCGACGTCCAGCCCGCAGAACACCGCGAACGGCGCCGGTTCGGATTCGGAGGTGCTCAACCGCGGCTCCTTGCTCGTCGCGGCAGGCCGACCTGGACACCCGCGCCGGCAGCCACGTTACGAGCAGACCACGCACGCGGGTCAGGTCTCTATCAGCGGTCGTTGGCGCCCTCCGACCACGGTGACAACACCCCCCAGATCATCAACGACAGGGGCACTCAGTCATGCCGTGGCCGGCGGCCTGCAAGCCCTCACCGGGCCTGATCAAGAAGGTAACGGGGACGCGCCATCGGCCCTGGTCACGGACAGGTTAGGGGCACGACGGTGTCCGGTGTGGACCTCGCGGCCACGGTGGCGAACCGCAGCTACGGCCGCGGCGGGGGCCGCCCGACGTGGACGCGGCCCCGACGTGCCCGCCCGGTCGCGCCCACGGTGTCGAGGTCCGTCCGGGTGACGTCCACCACGGGGTCGGGCGTCCGCGGTCCCGGGGCCGACGACCTCGACGACCTCGACGACCTCGACGACGACGTCGCGGGGAACCACCGCGCCGGGCGTGCTCGCGCACGGTCTCGGCGTCGTCGGTCTCGGCCTCCTGGCCTGCGACGACGCCAGGGACGGGCGTTCCGGCCGCGCGTCGGGAGAGAATGCCCGTCGTTCGGCCCGGCGCTACCCATCTCGGGGAGGACGCGTGGAATCCGCGATCGACACGCACCTGCAGTGCCCGCGCACGCTGTCGCGCCGCGTGCCCGACGACTACCGGCCGCCCTTCCCGATCTGGGTGGCGCGGGTCGGCGAGGACGTCACCGCGGTGGTGATGGGCTACTTCGGCGTACAGTACCGGGGCGAGGAGCACCGCACCGAGGCGTGGGCGACGCTGCGTGGGATCACCGAGCCGTTCGCCCTCGGCGACGGCCCGGGCGGCTGGGACCTCACTCATCACGTCGACGCCCAGGGCTACGACACCCTCGTCGCGGCGGGGTACTGGCGCGACGCCGCGACCTGCGACCGCTGGCTGGCGCGCCCCGAGGTGGCCGGCTGGTGGGATGCGCCCGAGCGCCTGTCGGCCGACGTCGGCGTCTTCCGCGAGATCCTCGCGCCGGGCGTCGACCGGTTCGAGACGCTCTACCCGTTCACCGAGGGGCTCCCCGGCGTCGGCGGCGTCCTGGACGACGTCAGCGGGCAGGTCACCGAGCACGCCTACTGGGGCGCGATGCGCGACCGCATCCCGCTCTCGCAGACCGACCGGATGGGCGCCGCGGGGGAGCTCCGGGCCGACGGTGACCCGGCCGCGGGCGGCCGCGTCGTCGTGCGCGGGCACGAGAACGTCGCGCTGATCCGATCCGGCCAGGACTGGACGGACACCCCCGCGGAGGAGCGCGAGCTCTACCTCTCCTCGATCGAGCCGGCGCTGCGCGAGGCCATGGACTTCCTGCGCGACCGCGGGCAGCGGCTCGGCTGCTACAGCAACCGCTACGTGCGCAACGTCGACGCCGACGGCCACCCGCTCGACACGACCTACGCCATCTCGTACTGGCGCTCGCTCGACCTGCTCGAGCGCTGGGCGGAATCGCACCCGAGCCACCTCAACGTCTTCGTGGCCTTCGTCAGCCGCGCCCGGCACGTCCCGTCGCTGCGCCTCTACCACGAGGTGGCGGTGATCGACGCGGGCTCGCAGTACTACGAGTACGTCCGCTGCCACCCCGCGACGGGCCTGCTGCGGGACGCGACGGTACCGGCCTGACTCGGGCGGGTCCCCGGAGCGCTCACCACACCTTGTAGGGCAGGAACTTGCCGTTGAAGGTCAGCTTCACGCGGTCGCCCTTCGGATCCTCGACGCGCTCGAAGTCGAGGGTGAAGTCGATGGCGCTCATGATGCCGTCGCCGAACTCCTCGCGGATGAGCTCGTGGAGGCTCGACCCGTAGACCTGCAACGCCTCCTGGAGACGGTAGGTGACGGGCTCGGTCGGGTCGAGCGCCGCGTCGCCGCGCACCGGCGGGAAGGTCAGCGCCTCGACGGTCTCCTCGTCGAGGTCGAGCAGCGCGCCGATCGTCCCGGCCTGCTCGGCGTCGAGGGGCTGCTGGCCGAGCAGGGCCGAGGTGGTCCACACCAGGGACCGGTCGAGGGCCTTCGCGAGCTCGGCCCAGCTCACCCCGTGCGCCTGCTTCGCGCGCACGATCTCGCGGCCGGCCTCGAGACGGTCGCCGGTGTCGCTCACGTCGTCCTCCCTCAGCTGGTGCTGTAGGAGTGGGCGCCGGTGCCGGCGAGCTTGCCGCCGTCGACGATCAGGTACTCGTCGCGGATCGCGGTGCCGCCGAGGAAGGACTCGAGGATCTCGCGGGTCCCGGCGGCGTAGCGGGCCTGGGCGGACAGCGTCGTGCCGGAGACGTGGGGCGTCATGCCGTGGTGGGGCATGGTCCGCCAGGGGTGGTCGGGGGGCGCGGGCTGCGGGTACCAGACGTCACCGGCGTAGCCGGCGAGCTGCCCGCTGTGCAGGGCCCGCACGACGGCGTCGCGGTCCACGATCAGCCCACGAGCGGTGTTGATCAGGTACGCGCCGCGACGCATGGTCCCGAGCAGCGCGTCGTCGAACAAGCCTCGCGTCTCCGGGTGCAGCGGCGCGTTGATCGTGACGACGTCGCAGTGCGGGACCATCGCGGCCGCCGACTCGTGGAAGGTCAGGTTCAGCTCGCGCTCGGTCTCCTCCGGCAGCCGGTGCCGGTCGGTGTAGTGCAGGCGCACGTCGAAGGGGGCGAGCCGGCGCAGCACGGCGAGCCCGATCCGTCCCGCCGCGACCGTGCCGACGTCCATGCCCTCGAGGTCGAAGGCACGCTCCACGCAGTCGGCGATGTTCCAGCCGCCGTCGGAGGCGATGCGGTTCGACGGCAGGTAGTTGCGCACCAGCGACAGGATCATCATGACCACGTGCTCGGCCACGGAGATCGAGTTGCAGTAGGTGACCTCGGCGACGGTGACGCCGTGGGCGATGGCGGCGTCGAGGTCGACGTGATCGGAGCCGATGCCCGCGGTCAGGGCGAGCTTGAGGTTCGGCGCCTTCGCGATGCGTTCCGCGGTCAGGTAGGCGGGCCAGAACGGCTGGGAGATGACGACGTCGGCGTCGGGGAGGTGGCGGTCGAACTCCGAGTCGTCGCCCTCCTTGTCCGAGGTGACCACGAGCTCGTGCCCGGCGGCCTCCAGGAACCGGCGCAGCCCGAGCTCGCCGGACACGCTCCCGAGCAGGGCACCCGGTGTGAAGTCGATCGCCGACGGGCTGGGCAGCGTCTGCCCGTCGGGATAGCGCTCGAGACGCGGAAGGCCGTCACGGACCAGCGGCGGAGGGTAGCCCCCGTCGGGGTCCGGGTAGAGCACGCAGAGCACCTTGGCCATGGGAACCTCCCGGCAGCAGCGGCGGATGGCACCTCACGCTGCCGAGGATGCGCGCCTACGACAAGAATCCGGACAATCACTCCGCGAATGCGGTCATTCACGCGATGGATGACCAGGCTCTAGGCTCCCGGGCGTGGCCGGGGACGTCCTCATGCGTCAGCTCGAGTATCTCGTCGCCCTCGCGCGTGAAGAGCACTTCGGCCGCGCCGCGGAGGCCTGCCACGCCAGCCAGCCGGCCCTGTCGACCGGTCTGCACCGTCTCGAGCGTGAGCTCGGGGTCACGCTCATCCACCACGGTCGCCGCTTCGGCGGGTTCACCGCCGAGGGCCGCCGCGTGCTCGGCTGGGCGCACCGCATCCTCGCCGAGCGCGACGGGCTGCACGACGACCTCGCGCAGATGCGCGGCGGCCTCGACGCGACCCTGCGCCTCGGCGCGATCCCCACCGCGATGCCAATGGTCTCGACGCTCACCGCCGACTTCTGCGTTCGCCACCCGCGGGCGCGGGTGCGCATCGAGGAGCTGTCGTCGACCGAGATCGTCCGACGGCTCGGCGACTACACCCTCGACGCCGGGCTGACCTACCTCGACCCGGAGGCGCCGGCGGGCACCCGGTCGCTCGAGCTCTACCGCGAGCGCTACCTGCTGCTCACCCCGGAGCACCTCGCACCCGCCGAGGACCGCGACGAGATCGGCTGGGTCGAGGCGGTCGACCGCCCGCTGTGCGCGCTGGTCCGGCTGATGCGCAACCGGCGCATCCTCGAGGCGGGGGCCCTCGCGGCCGGAGCGCGGCTCGCCCCGGCCGTCGAGGCGGATTCCGTCGCGGCGCTCTACGCCCACGCCGCCCGCGGCTGGTCCTGCATCGTGGCCCACACCTGGCTCGAGACCTTCGGCGTGCCGGCCGGGATGCGGGCGGTTCCGCTCCCGCCCGTCCCCGCGCCGCCGGTCGGCCTGCTCACCGCCGCCGACGAACCGCTGAGCATGGTCGCCGCGGCGCTGCTCGAAACGGCTCAGAAGGGATAGGCCGCGAGGCTGCTCTGGGCCGTGACCCACTGGGTCTCGGTGTACGCGTCGAGGTTCGCCTGGATGCCACCGGTGCGCGACCCGTTGCCGGAGGCACCGAGTCCGCCGAACGGGATGACGGCCTCGTCGGACACGGTCTGGTCGTTGATGTGCACCGCGCCCGAGGGGATGCGCTCGGAGAGCTCGAGCGCCCGCAGCCCGTCGGCGGCGAGGATGCCGAGAGAGAGGCCGTACTCGCTGTCGGCGGCGAGGGCGACGGCCTCGTCCTCGCTCGCGTACGGGATCACCGGCGCGACCGGGCCGAACACCTCCTCCGCCCACGCCGGGGCCTGCGGGGTGATCTGCGAGAGCACCGTCGGCCGGTAGAAGAGGTCCTCGTACGTGCCGCCCGCGACCAGGCGCCCGCCGGCCCCGGTCGTCGCGGTCACCAGCCGGTGGACGTGATCGCGCTGGTTCGCGTCGATGATCGGGCCCAGGGCGACCGCACCGGAGGCGGGGTCGCCGACCGGGAGCTTGTCCGCGTGCTGGGCGAGGGCGGCGACGTAGTCGTCGGCGATCCGCGCGTCGACGACGTGGCGGCCGGTCGTCATGCAGATCTGTCCCTGGTGCATGAACGAGCCGAACGCGCCGATCGACGCCGCGGCCTCGACGTCCACGTCACCCATGACGACGAGCGCGGAGTTGCCGCCGAGCTCGAGGTGTGCGCGGGTGAGGTGCTGGGCGGCGAGCGCGCCGACCGCCCGGCCCGCGCGGGTGGAGCCGGTGAACGCGACCACCCGGACCCGCGGGTCGGTGATGACGGCCTCGCCGACGTCGGCGCCGCCGGGCAGCATCGCGAGCAGCCCGGCCGGCAGCCCGGCCTCCTCCAGGACGCGCGCGAGGGCGACCCCGCCGCACACCGCGGTCCGCGGGTCCGGCTTGAGCACGACGGCGTTGCCCAGCGCGAGCGCGGGGGCGACGGCGCGGATCGAGAGGATCAGCGGGAAGTTGAACGGGGCGATCACGCCGACCACGCCGGCGGGCCGCCGGCGGGCGAGGCTCAGACGTGGCTGCTCGGAGCGCAGCACCTCGCCGACCGGGTGCGACGCGAGGCAGGCGGCCTCGAAGCACTCCTGAGCGGCGACGTGGGTTTCGAGCTGCGCCTTGGGCGGGATGCCGCCGGACTCGCGCACGATCCAGTCCTGGACCTCGGCGGCGTGCGATTCCCACAGGTCGCCGGCGCGCCGGAGCACGGCGGCGCGCTCGGAGTAGGGGCGTGCCGCCCAGTCCCGCTGCGCCTCGGCGGCGCGCGCGCAGGCGTCGGTGACGTCGGCGGATGTCGCGAGCCCCACCCGGCCGAGCTCGGCGCCCGTGGCCGGCTCGACCACCGTGCGCTCCCCGCCCGGGCCGCTCCTCCAGTCCCCGACGAGCAGCTTGCCGGCCCAGACCGCCTCGTCCATGAGCGCCATGTCGGTGTGCCCTCCTGCGTCGGTGTCGGGTGCGACCTCGATCCGACCAGCGGACGGCCACGCGGTGCTGCGCGGTTTCCGCAGGACGGGAGACATCGACGCAGCGGCGTCGCCATGCCGGCCCCGGCGACGCACTTGCGGAGTCAGCATGGACTGCTGCGCCGTAGATGCGGAAGACTGGACCGTGGCGGCGGCGTGGCCGGCCGAGGGTCGGCCCGGGCTGCCGCCGCGCAGCGACACAGCCCACCGGGAGGTAGAGGCAAGCGCATGAGCATCACCAGCGAGCGCAAGGCCCCGATCACGGGTCTCGACAAATTCTACATCGGCGGCCAGTGGGTCGACCCGTCGTCCACGAGCACGATCGACGTCATCGAGCCGGCGACGGAGGAGGTCTACTTCAGCGTCGCCGAGGCACAGGACGCCGACGTCGCCCGTGCCGTCGGGTCGGCCCGCGAGGCGTTCGACAACGGCCCGTGGCCGAAGCTGACGCACGCCCAGCGCGCCGAGTACCTGCGCGCGATCAGCGAGGCGGTGCGCGAGCGCACCGACGACGTCGTCCAGGTCTGGCCGCGGGAGTCCGGCATCCTCGCCGGGGTCGCCCAGGGGATGATGGGCGGCATCCCGGATGCGTACTCCTACTACGCGAACCTGGCGGAGACCTACCACTGGGAGACGCCGGAGACCCCCACCGCGGGCGGCAACTTCGGCATGATCGTCCGCGAGCCGGTCGGCGTCGTGGGCGCGATCATCCCGTGGAACGCGCCGATGACGCTCATCGCGTACAAGCTGGCACCGGCCCTGCTGGCCGGCTGCACGGTCGTGCTCAAGGCCTCGCCCGAGGCGCCGGGCGCGCCGTACATCATGGCCGAGATCGCCGAGAAGGTCGGGCTGCCCGCCGGCGTGCTCAACGTCCTCACGGCCGACCGCGAGGTCTCCGAGACCCTGGTGCGCGACCCGCGTGTCGACAAGATCGCCTTCACCGGCTCGACGGCGGCCGGCAAGAAGATCGGCGCCATCATGGCCGAGCGGGTCGGCCGCTACTCCCTCGAGCTCGGCGGCAAGTCCGCGGCGGTCATCCTCGACGACTACGACCTCGGTCAGGCCGCGGCCGCCATCTCCGGTGCCGAGTGCTTCCTGTCCGGCCAGGTCTGCTCGTCGCTGACCCGCGTGGTCGTCCCGCGTCGCCGGCACGACGAGATGCTCGAGTCGCTCGCCGGGACGTTCTCGCAGGTCAAGCTGGGCGACCCGTTCGACCCGAACGTGCAGATGGGTCCGCTGGCCATGCAGCGCCAGCGCGACCGCGTCGAGTCCTACATCCAGATCGGCCGCGACGAGGGCGCCACGCTCGCCACCGGCGGCGGCCGCCCGCAGGACCTCGACCGCGGCTGGTTCGTCGAGCCGACCGTCTTCGGCAACGTCGACAACTCCTGGCGCATCGCCCAGGAGGAGATCTTCGGTCCTGTCCTGTCGGTCATCCCGGCGCAGGACGAGGAGGACGCGGTCCGCATCGCCAACGACACCGTCTACGGGCTGAACGCCGCGGTGTTCACCAACGACGCGGACCGGGCCCGGGAGGTCGGCGGCCGCCTGCGCGCGGGCACCGTCGGACACAACAACTTCCGGACCGACTTCGGCATCGGCTTCGGGGGCTTCAAGCAGTCCGGCATCGGTCGCGAGGGTGGCGTCGAGGGTCTGCACCACTACCTCGAGAACAAGACGATGATCTTCGAGAGCAAGCCGAGCACCTTCCCGGGCTGAGGCTCACGGAGGTCCCTGTGCACGGGGAGGGCTGCGCGGTCGACGACGCGTTCTTCATCGACGGTCGCCGGGTGCGGCCCTCCTCGCCGCGCACGATCGACGTCGTCTCGCCGAGCACCGAGCAGCGGATCGGGCGCGTGCCCGAGGCCGCCGAGGACGACGTCGACGCGGCCGTCGGGGCGGCGTACCGGGCGCTGCGCGCGCCCGGCGGCTGGTCCCGGTGGCCCGTCGGCGAGCGGGCCGCGGCGCTGGAGCGGCTCGCCGACGCCCTCTCCGTTCGCGGCGAGGAGATCGCCCGTCGGGTCGCGGTGACGAGCGGGATGCCGATCACGACGGCGCGGCGGTACGAGGCTGCCGACCCGCCACTCATCCTGCGCAGCACGGCGGCGACGCTGCGCGCCGCGGTGTCCGAGGAGCTCAGGGAGGGTGCGCGCGGCGGGCGGGTGCGCGTGACCCGCTCGCCGGTCGGGGTCGTCGCCGTGGTGGCGCCGCCCGACTTCCCGCTGACAGCCGCGGTGTCGGCCCTCGGTCCCGCGCTCGCGGCGGGGTGTCCGGTGGTGCTGCGGCCCGATCCCACCACCTCCGCGGCGACCGAGCTGCTCGCGCAGGCCGTCGACGAGGCCGGCCTGCCCTCGGGGGTGGTCGACATCGTCCCGGGTGGGCGGGACACGGGCGCGTACCTGGTCGAGCACCCGGTCGTCGACCACGTGGTCTTCACCGGACCGACGGCCACCGGGCGTCGCGTCGCCGAGGTGTGCGGACGTCTCCTGCGCCCGGCGACGCTCACCCTCGGGGGGACCTCCGCCGCGATCGTTCTCGACGACGCCGACCTGACCGCGCACCTCGAGGCCCTCTACGCCGCGACACTGCTGCACAACGGGCAGGCCCGGTTCCTGAGCACCCGCATCCTCGCGCCGTCCGGTCGCTACGGCGAGATCGTGGACGTCCTCACGGACTGGGCACGCGGCCTGCCGGTCGGCGACCCGCGCGACCCCGCCACCCGCATCGGCCCGCTCGCCTCCGCGCGCCGGCGCGAACGCGTCGAGGCGTACCTCGCGAAAGGACGCCACGAGGGTGCCCGAACGATCACGGGCGGCGCCCGCCCGCGGGGGCGCGACCGGGGCTGGTACCTCGAGCCGACGGTCTTCGCGGACGTCGACAACGGCTCCACGATCGCCCGGGAGGAGATCCCGGGTCCGGTCCTGTCGGTGATCCGTTACGGCGACCTCGACGAGGCCGTGGCGCTCGCGAACGACTCCGACCACGGACTCGCCGGCACCGTGTGGACCGCCGATCCCGAGCGCGGGGCCGCGGTCGCGGCTCGGGTGGAGGCCGGGACGGTCGGCGTCAACGGCTACCGGATCGACCCCGCCGCGCCGTTCGGAGGGATTCGGGACTCGGGCCCGGGGAGGCTGCTCGGGCCGGAGGGAGTGGCCGGGTTCCGGACGCTGACCTCGACGTACCTGCCCTCGTCGCCCCGGCCGGGGGTCACCCGTGCTTCGTGAACACGAGCGCGGACCGGTCGGCGGCGCAGTCGCGGTGCTCGACGGCCGCGAAGCCGACCCGCCGGGCGACGTCGGCGAGCTCGTCGACCGACCAGCACTTCCCGGGCGTCGAGTGCACGAGCAGCGCCGAGTACTCGGCGACCGGGCGTGGCCCGGTGCGTCGCCCGTCGACGTGCGCGTCGACGTCGACGAGCCGCCCGCCCGGCACGAGCGCGTCGAACGACCGGCGCAGGAGCTCCTCGACGCGAGCGAGGTCCCAGTCGTGCAGGACCTGCGAGAGCAGGTGCACGTCGCAGCCGTGCGGCCAGGGCTCGGCGAACATGTCCGCGGTGACGACGTCGATCCGCTCGCCGGCGCCCCGCTCGGCGAGCAGCGTGCGCGCCGCCTCGTCGACCGGCGGGCGCTCCAGCACGGTCGCCCTCGCGGCGGGCCGGTCCTCGAGCAGCGCCATCGCGTAGATCCCGGAGCTGCCCCCCACGTCGAGCAGGCGGCGCACCGGCAGGTCGTGCAGGGCCCGGGCCACCGCGGGAGCGAGGAACGCGCCGCGCGCGTCCATGGCCGCGGTGAACCGCCGCGCGAACCCGGGATCGGTGAGGCGCCCGGACCAGTCCGCGCCGTCCCCGTTCGTCCCGGCGCTCGCCCACGCCGCCGGGCGGTCCGTGCGCAGGACCTCCCCGAACTCGGCGACGGCCGGACGCTCGGCCAGCGAGCCGAAGTACGCGCGGAGGTCGAACGACGTCTCGCCGGTGAGGTGCCACCGGGCGAAGTCCGAGACGCCGACGAGGTCGTCGGCGTCGACGAACCGGTCGACGAGCCCGTGCGCGGCGCAGAGCGTGAGCAGGACGTCGGCGGGTCGCTCCGCCCAGCCCATGGCCTCCCGCAGCTCGGCGGCCGGGACGGGTCCGTGGCGCGCGAGCCAGGCGAAGAGGTCGAACTCGCAGACCGCGGCGAGGATCAGGTCGGTGGCGTACGAGCCGTCGCGCAGACGGTAGAGCGCGGTGGGGTCGAGCACGACGACAGCATGACCGATCTCCGCATCTGCGGGAACACGGCCATGCTGCCGCCGTGTCTGCGTCAGTAGCGCAGACCAGCCTCGCGCATCAGCGGCATGACGGCTTCGCCGAAGTGGTCGATCTCCTCGTTGTAGTCGAGGAAGCCCATGATCATGCCCTCCATACCGGCGTCGGAGAGCCGCTGGAAGCCGTCGACGACCTGCTCCGGTGTCCCGACCAGCGGCTGGCCGGCCCAGCCGGCGATGAAGCGCTCCTGGAACTTCTCGATCTGCTCGCCGAACGACTGGCTCTCGACGCCGATGATGCTCATGAGGTGGCGGGCGCCGGGCCAGTCGCCCTTGTCGATGATCTCCTGGTGGACGCGCTTGGCCTCCGCCTCGGTGTCCCGACACACGACGAGCCCGTAGGTCATCGTGCTGATCTGGCGCCGGTACTCGTCGGTCGCCTTCTTCTTGATCGCCTGCGTGTAGTCGGGCATCTTCTCGAGATCCAGCGACGCGAAGTTGATGTCGACGTACTTCGCGGAGAAGTCCGTGCCCGCCGACGAGTTGCCGGCGTTGATGAGCACCGGGCGCGGGTTCTGCACCGGCTTGGGCTCGGACTCCAGCTCCTGGGCCTGGAAGTACTTCCCGTCGAACGCGAACTCGCCCTCGGCGGTCCAGAGCTTCTCGACGAACTCCAGCCACTCCCCGCCGTACTGGTAGCGCTCGTCGTGCTCGAGCTGGCTGGGGTTGAACATGTGCATCTCGGGGGTGAACCAGCCCATGACCAGGTTCATCCCGTACCGGCCGCCCGAGATGTGGTCGATCGTCGTGGCCATGTTCGCCGCGACGATCGGGTGCACGGTCGGGATGTGGGTGGTCGTGAAGATGGTGATCTGGTCGGTGCACTCGGCCAGCCCGGCGGCCCAGGTGAAGGTCTCGAAGTTGGTGCCGTTGAAGTTGACGTTGCCGCCGAACCCCTTCCAACGAGCGACGGGGACCATCGCCTCCATCCCGAGCCGGTCGGCCTTCTGCGCGATCGACTTCGTGTGGTCCCAGGTGATCTGGTAGGTGGTCGGGGCCTCGGTCATGCACAGGCCGCCGGAGCAGTTCGAGCCGAACAGGCCGAGCTTCATCTTCTGGTCGTTGAAGACGGACGGCCGGCCGTTCTCGCGCGGGTGCCGCAGCGGGATCTCCTGCTCGCGGCCGCGGGTGACCGTCTGGACCATGGGTGACCTCCGGCGTTCGTCGGGGGAGCGCTGCGTGCGCGGATGGGCACGCGCCGCGGTGATCGGCACCACGCTAGGCAGCCCTGCACGGGCCGGACATCCGCGAGACGCAGCGATGCGTCCGAAACGCGCAGGCGCTCAGCCCTGGCGGAGGGTCTGGGACGGCAGCCGGCCGTACTTGCGGCGGTACTGCTCGGAGAAGCGGCCCTGGTGCAGGAATCCCCAGGCCGCCGCACGCTCGGTCACCGAGGTGTCGGCGGGGTTGGCGGCCAGGAGATCGGCGTGGACGCGCGCCAGGCGGACGTCGCGGACGTACTCGCTGGGCGTCACGCCGACGTTGCGGGCGAACGTGATCTGCAGGGTGCGCGTCGACACCCCGAGGTGCCGCGCGAGCTGCGGGATCGTGAACGCCTCGTCGGCGTGGGCCTCGATGTGGTCGAGCGCCTGACGGACGACGGCCGGGCGGTCCTCGGCGCGGGGGGAGTGCAGCGCCTCGGTGTACTGGTGCGGCACGCCGTGCAGCAGAGCGGTCATCACGTAGGTCTCGAGCTGGGCCCGCGCGAGCGGCGCGTCCGCGATCCCGCCGGGCCTGTCGATCTCGCTCTGGAGGAAGCGCACCGCGGCCAGCAGCGCGGCTCCCGGTCCCGCGGTGAGGTCCATCGTGACCTCGAAGTCGAGCGGGTCGTGGACGGGACGGCCGAGCAGGCTCCCGAGGTGCTCCTCCAGCGGCGCCCGGTTGAACTTCATGGCGAACTGCGTCGCCTCCGGGGTCCACGTGACCGTCGAGTGCTCGGTCGGCAGCAGGACGGCGCCGCTGCGCCCGCCGGCGGTGATCGCGTGGTCGCGCCCGCCGCGGCGGGTGACCTGCGTGTTTCCGCTCAGGGTGAGGTTGACGTGGTAGCAGTGCTCCAGCGGGGGGAGGTCGAGGGACGCGTTCGCCCCGTAGACGAGATAGCCCAGCGTCATCCGCTCCGAGGAGACGCAGTTGAGCCGGGCGTCGAGCGGGCGCCCGCCGAGCGAGTCGAGCTCGTGGCGGACGTAGACCTCGGTGACCACGTGCTGGGCCTCGTCGACGTCCGCGGTGTTCATCACCGCGTGGCCGACGAGGGGTTCGTGCCCGCCCGTGCCGGTTGTGTCCACGCGTGACCCCTCGCGACCGTGCGACCGTGTCGCGAGCCACAGTTGCAGCCAACAGATCGGCGAGGCAAGTCGAGCGAGCACCCGCTCCGACGTGCGCGGACGTTCCACGCCGGGTCCTGCGCAGCCGACCTCGAGCAGTTCCGTCTGCTGATCGGCGGCAAGGCCGTCGACGCGATCTCCGGGAAGACGTGCGAGTCCCAGAACACCTACACCGGCCGGAACTGGGCGACGATCCCCGACGGCGAGTGGGGACAGATGACGGGCTTCGCCCGTGCGGGCTGTCTGCGCCGTCTCGGCGACCTGATCGGGCGGGACGCGGAGCGGCTGGCGCGCCTCGAGGTCAACGACTCCGGCAAGCTCTACCGGTCTACCGCGAGGAGGTCTCCGGGCCGGTGCTCTCCGCGGTGACGTTCACCGACGAGGACGAGGCGATCAAGCTCGCCAACGACACCCCGTACGGGCTGGCCGGTGCGATGTGGACGAAGGACGTGCACCGCGCGCACCGGGTGGCCGCGAGGATCCAGACCGGCACGGTGTGGATCAACGCCTACCGCGTGCTCGGTCCGAGCGTGCCCTTCGGCGGGTACGAGGCCTCCGGGCTGGGCCGCGAGAACGGCGTGTACGGCGTCGACGCGTACCTCGAGACCAAGGCCGTCTGGGTCGAACTCACCGGCGGCACCCGCGACCCGTTCACGCTGGGCTGAGCTCATCGCGTACTCGGTGGTCCGGGCTCCGAGCACGTGACGTTCCTCCGATCACCTGCGACCGTTCGGGACGGCGGAGCGTGAGTGGTCAGGGTTCGGAACGCTCAGAGCACGCGCGCGACGAGCTCGATCCCCTCCGCCGTGACGTGGTGTGTCCGCCCGGAACCGCCGAGGACGCGGCTCGCGCTGCGCACCTCGACCGTCGGCTCGCCCGCGTTCTCGGCCCAGCGGCACGCGAATCCGCCGTACATCCCGGGGACGCGGACCCACATCGTGGTGTCGGGGTACTCGAGCAGCGGGCCGAGCTGCGGGTACCGCAACGGCCGCGCGATCCGGCGCGTACGGACCTCGACGAGCGCGTGCAGAAAGGTCTCGACGTCGGCCACCGCCTCGTCGTCCATCGCCATCGCGGGCTCCGGGCGCAGCCGGTCGGCGAGCGAGACGTGACCGAGCCTGCGGGCCACCGCCTCGGGGGTCTCGCCGTCGGTGGTGCGCAGCGTGCGCCAGGCGCCGCGCGCGACGAGGTCGTCGACGACGTCGGGGTGTGCCCCCTGCAGCGCCGCATGGTGCAGCGGCGCCGTCCCGCTCCGGTCGCCCGCGCGCAGGGCGTTGGCGCTCAGCGCGGAGGGCAGGTCGTCGTCGGTGCGGTCCAGCAGCGTCGCGACGTGCGCCCAGTGGCCCGCCTCGACGGCGTCGGAGAGGGCGTCGCGGAGGGCGAGGACGGTGGGCTCGAGGTCGGAGCGCTCGAGGACGGCGTCCCAGAGGAGCTGCGTCGCGGCCGGGGCGGGTCGGACCATCGCCGTCCAGCTTCGCCGACGGAGATCGCCGTGTCAGTCCACCGAACGGACCGCCCCGCTACTCAGGAGCCCCGGACGCCCGGCGCTGCCCGTGGCGAACCAGGTGCCCTCACGCGCGCTGTCGGAGCGAGGCGGTACCGCGTGCGGACGTGCGGATCACGGCGCCGGAGCGGGCGTCGCCTTGATCGCGAGGGCGAGGATGCTCGTGATCAGGACCAGCACGACGGGAAGGACCAGGGCCGGCTGGGCGCCGTAGAGCTCGACGGTGGTCCCGGCGAGGTAGGTGCCCAGCGCGGTGCCGGCCAGGACGGCGGAGAACAGCCAGGTGAAGGCCTCGGTGACGGTGCCGGCAGGGGCGAGCTCGCCGACGAGGCCGAACTGGCACGTGCTGACCGGACCGATGGCGAGGCCGGCGGCGACGAGCAGGACGGCGAGAACGGCGACGCCGGACGCCGAGACCAGGGGCGCGTTGCCCACGGCGAGGACGAGCAACCAGCGGCGATACTGGCTGGGCATGGATGTGGTGGGGCTGCGGGCGCCGTAGAACAGGCCGCCGGCGATGCTGCCGACACCGATCGACGCCAGTAGCAGCCCGCTCCAGCCGGCCGCGCCGACGGACACCGCGTAGGAGGCGGCGGTGGCTTCCAGCGCGGCGAATGCTGCTGCGGCGACGACGGACGTGAGCAGGACCGCGATCAGGCCCGGTCGGGTCAGAGGCCCGAGCAGGTGCACGGGTTCACGGCGTCGCGGCATGGTGCGCACCGCGGGTGACATCGCGACCGCGACGTTGCCGGCGGCGGTGAACGCGGCGGCGGCGATCACCGCGACCGCCGGGCTCGAGGCGGTCGCCAGGACCGCGACGAGGGCCGGGCCGAGGATGTAGAAGATCAGTTGGAGCAGCAGGGAGTCGAGCGCGAACGCCGCCCGGGCGAGGTCGGGCGTGGTCACGAGCCGCTGCCAGACCGTGCGCGTGACCGGGCCGACCGGTGGGACCAGCAGCCCGGCCAGTCCGACGGTGATCAGCAGTGGTGCCGGGTCCTGACGTGCGGTGGGCGCGGCGAGGACGACCCCGACCAGCGCGCTCGGCTGGGCGAGCCCGGTGACGAGCAGGATCGTCGACGGCCCGAACCGATCGGCGAGACGGCCGCGGGCGGGGCTGGCGACCGCGCTGGCCAATGCGAAGCAGCCGACCGCCGCACCGGCCCGTCCGAAGGACTCGGTGCGGGCGTGGACGAGCAGCAGCAGCGCCAGGCTGCTCATGCCCAACGGGAGTCGGGCGAGCACCGAGGCCGCGCCCAGTGCCAGCACGCCCGGCACTCGGGCCAGTCGCCGGTAGCGCCTGAGGCCGTCGCGTCCGTTCATCGGGATCGGGTGGCGACACTACTGTCGCCGGCCTGCGCGGTGTGGCGTGCCGGTGCTCGGCGAGCGGTGGAGCGAACAGTGGACGCGCTGCTGCGGACGTGGGCGCCGCCCTCGGCGGGTAGCGACGCCGCTCGAGGACGGAAGGCCGTTGTCGCCGAGGCAGCGACGTTCGGTACCGACCTCGGGTCGTGACGGGTCGTCGACACCACCCCACGCCCGGGCGCTCCTCGGTCGGCGGTGGGCCCAGGACCGGAGCGGCGGCAACGACCCGGAATCAGGAAGGAGTGGAATGCGGCGTTCGGCCGCTCGTCGGTCGTTCCGCCTGTCGGCCCCGGGCCCACCCCGGAGTGATCATCGGACGTGGGAATCTGTTCAGGACAACGCGTACGTCGCGAGCAATCACCTCCTCACACCATGGACGGGACGGGGGCGTGGCGTGTGTGGGTCTGGTACCGCGGAGGTGACCGTGGCCCGGGCCCGGGTCGTCGGCGTGTCTCCCGCAGGAGCCCCGTCGCGGTCCGGACGTGGTGCCACCCCGCGGCGCAGGTGCCCGGGCACCGTGGGGGCGGTACCCGTCGGGTCCCGGTCATGGCCCGCGGCGGGGTGCTCGCGGGCCCGGGCTCCGGCTCGGACCACGGCGCCTCGGTGAGCACCATCGCCACGAACTCGGCGTCGAACACTGCTTGATCGATCGGCGGGTCACCCACCGGCGACGCCGGCTCCGCCGCCGGGGTACTGCCCCGACCGACCTGCTCGCCATGCGGGCTGCCGGACACGGGCTCCTGTCCCAGCAGCGGCGTGGCCGGGGTCGTGGTCGGCGCCTCCGGCTCGATGTCGGCCGGGTCCGTCCGGGCGGCGACGGGGTCGAGCACATCGACCGTCATGTGAACACCTCCTCCGGTGGGAACCGGTCTCAGCGTCCTCTCGGGGCTTCGATTACTTGTGATCGTAGATAGAGGTTTTCGGTGGAGTCAACCCCTACTTCTCTGCCGACCGATGCCCACTACGGATGCTCAGCTCGAGAAGGTGGTGAACACGAACCGCGGGGAATCGGAGTCGTCGGCGGCCAGCGCCAGGGTGTGGTCGTCGACCGCCTCAGCCAGCTCGCGATCGACCCGCACCACCACCCCGTTCGAGGCGGCGACCTGATCGCCGGGGCGGTGCGTGGCGTCGGCGGTGACCTCCACCGGCAGCGGCCGGCCGGAGCCGACCCCCCGCACCCGCACATTCGGGGCCCCACCCGTCGCGGCGCACAGCGCCTGGATCGCGCGGGCGGCGGGCGTGCTCACCGTGATCATTCGAGTACCTCCTACGAACGGTGTGTCGTGGGGCGCCCAGGTCGGGTCATGCTCCCGCGACGTCTCCGGTGGCAGAACGAGCACCCGCGCGGGCCTGGTCGCGCTCGTGGCGGGCGGTGTCGCGTTCGTGCCGGGCGATGTCACGTTCCTCGGTGGTCCGGGTGTGGCGGGCGCGTTCGTCGGCCAGGTCGGTGCGCAGGTCGAGAATCTCCGCGGCGCTGGCGAGCGTGTGGCCCTGCTCGCTCATCTCGCGCAGCGCGACGACCCGGTCGAGCTGGTTGCGCGAGTAGCGCCGGTGCCCGCCCGCCGACCGGGTCGGACTCAGCAGTCCGGCGGCATCCAGGCCGCGCAGGAACGCCGGGGCCACGTCGAGCAGCTCGGCGGCCTGGCCGATCCCGAAGGTCGGGTGGTCATGGTCGTCCAGACGCTCCAGTGCCATCGGTGGTGTCTCCTCACGCGTCCGGAACCCTCCTCTCGTCGAGCGCCGCACGGCGGCCGACGGGGCTACGGATACATGTAGGTATGGATGGAGAATTTGTCAACGCAAGGTCGGAGATTCGTGTCGCGAAGTTGCCGCGTGCGTCGACAACCGACGACGTCGCGCTGGTCAGCGGCTGGTGCCCCCGGCCGGCACCACAAGGATGGGAACGGTCACGACCAGATCGAATCCCCGGGCTAGCCCGCCCGGGACAAGCCCGGAGAACCGGGCCACGGCGGCTGCGGGCGCGCGGGTGGGAGCGACTCTGCGATCAGGGCTCGATGAGGAGGACGATCTTGCCATGGCCGTGACCGGTCTCCAGCTCACGGTGGGCCTGCGCGGCGTCATCGAGGCGGTGGCGGGTCCTGATCTCGACGGTGAGGTCGCCGCGCTCGTAGTGATCGATCATCTCGGTCAGGCCTTCGATGGTTCGAGTGCCGGTCCAGTCCTGGACGCCGAGGGCGGCGATCTGGTCAGAGAAGACCATGGTGACCACGCGTGCGGGATCGTGCACCAGCGTCATTCCAGCTCGGAGACCGTCGGGCTCGAACCCGAGGGCGGCGTCGAAGCCGCCGGGAGCGACGGCCCGCAGCCGATCGGTCAGCCCAGGTCCGTAGCTGACCGGGACGGCTCCGAGCTCGCGCAGGTAGTCGTGGTTCTGCGGGCTCGCGGTGCCGACGACCACGGCCGCACCTCGGAGTCTCGCGAGTTGCACGGCGATGGTTCCCAGGCCGCCCGCGGCGGAATTGATGAGGACGGTGTCTCCGGCGGCGACCCGCATCTGCCCCACCGCGTTCCGGGCGCCCTGGGCGTGCCCGGAGAAGCCTCCCGCGACCTCCCAGCTCATGTTCGAGGGCTTGCGGGCAACCTGATCCGCGGACACGACGACGTGTTCGGCATACCCGCCCAGGGTGCTGAATCCGAGCACCTCGTCACCGACCGCCAGGTCAGGCACGTCGGCCGCAACCGCCTCGATGGTCCCGGCGAACTCGTTGCCCGGCACGATGGGGAACGGGCCGGTCAGGTCGCGAGGGAACCGACCCGCCCGAACACGCGCATCGAAGTGCTGCACTCCGGCGACCCGAACACGCACGCGGACCTGGCCGGCACCCACGACCGGCACCGGCAGACTGCCGATGCGAAGGAGGTCGGCATCACCGAACTCGCGGATCGTCGCGGCTCTCATCGCCGACCTTCTTCCGTGTCGTTCGTGGGCGGAGCCACCGCCTCGGCATGACCTGCTGCGGCAACAGTGCGAAGTGCCCGCTGCAGCACCTGCAAGTCTTCCAAGGTCTCGACTTCGGGCGAGGGAGTGTCGCGGGATGGACAGCCTCACGGTGTCGTCCCTGTGTGCGCCGGCGCCCACCAGATCGTGTGGCCTGCCGCCTCGTCGACGGGTTCGATGACTTCCCAGCCCTCGGTGATCACGCCTTGCTCGAGTCGCCAGAGGTCGACGACGACGATCGCGGGGCCGCCGCTGGCGAGTTGGCGGCGCGAGTAGACCGCGACGTCACTGGCGTCGGCAAGGATGTGCAGAATCTCGATCTGCAGGTCGTGCAGTGGCACTTCTGCCACAGCGGTAAGCCATTCACCCTTCGTCGCGATGCTGCCGTCGGGACGGTGGTGGACGAAGTCCTCGTGGAGAACCCGTGCGAGCGCGTCGATGTCACGCGACGCGACGAGCCCGGTGAAGGCTTCGGCGACGATGGTCTTGTTGTCGGTAGCCATAGCACCTAGCCTGCTGCGCCGAGTTCCTGCTGTCGATGAAATCTGATTTCATGGCTTCGGAGCAAGCCGCACGTAGTATTCCGAGCCATGTCACCCGTCGGTACCCTCCTGCGCGAGTGGCGCTCCCGTCGGCATCTGAGCCAGCTGGACCTGGCGAACGCCGCTGAGGTGTCCGCTCGGCACGTCAGCTTGATCGAGACCGGGAGATCGAGCCCGAGCGCACGCATGATCCTGCGCCTTGCCGAGCAGCTGGACGTTCCGCTGCGCGCCCGCAATCAGCTCTTGCAGGCGGGCGGGTTCGCGGCACGCTTCCCCGAACGGCCTCTGGGCGACGATGAGCTGTCGGCGGCGCGCGGGGCCTTGGGACGGGTCTTGCGCGCGCACGAGCCGTACCCGGCCGTGGTGCTCGACAGTCGGTGGAACGTGGTGATGGCCAACCGAGTGGTCAATCCCTTCCTCGCCGATGTCTCCCCCGAACTACTCGGGCCTCCAACCAACCTGGTGCGGCTCGGTCTGGACTCGCGAGGCCTGGTGCCGCACATCGTCAACCTCGATGAGGTGCGCGCCGTCTTCCGTCACCGCATCGCCCGTCAGCTCGCGCTTACGCAAGACCGCGAACTCCGCGTCATCTACGACGAGTACCTGGCACCCGGACCGGACGAGCCCATCGTCCATTCCGAGTCCGACGTCGTGATTCCGATGATCCTCCACGTCGCGGGACAGACCCTGCGGCTCTTCTCCACGGTCACCACTTTCGGCACGCCGAGAGACATCACCTTGGCCGAGCTCGCCGTCGAGTCGTACTACCCCGAAGACACCGAAGCCGAGAGGTATTTCCAGAACCTGGAACTGAATGACGAGGGTACGCCGTGACAGCCGAGCCCGACGGACCTCCCGGTGCCGCGTGATCTGAGGAACGGTGACCGCCGGTGGCGCGGGCGACGAGTTCGTCGGCGGGCGGGTGAGGATCGAGAAGAAGACCTCGACCAGGTTGAACCACGAGCCCGAGGTCGGGGTGAAGTGCAGCGTGACCCCCGGATTGCGGGTCAGCCACGCCCGCACCGCGGGGTGTCTGTGGGTGGCGTCGTTGTCGACGACGCGGCCGGTGGCCACCTCGAGCGCGGCGAACAGCGTAGGGTGCCGTGGCGGACGTCGTCGTGGCGGGCCTTCTCGGGCCGCCGAGGCCGGATCGGCCGGATCGGTGCGGTCTGCTCCAGGGCCTGGACCCGGGACTTCTCGTCGACACAGAGGACCACGGCCTTGTCCGGTGGCTGCGGGTAGAGCCCGACCACGTCGCGGATTTCTGGCTTCGAGCTCGGGGTCGTGCTGAACGTGAACGTCTGGGCCCGCCAGGGCTGAAGGCCCCAGCGTTGCTTCGCGACGGTGACGTTGCTGATCCCGAGCTCAGCGCCGGGAGCCTTGCGGTCGCGAGGTCGTCAGGCGCGGATCAGGACCTTCCGCAGCGCGTCGGCAGCGATGTCGAGCAGGCGGGGGGCGGCCGCCTCCCGGGTCCGCAGGTGCAGTTGCTCCGGCGGGACGGCCGGAAGCCTTGGCCCGCCGTGCCGCTCGATGCAGCGGGTCGCGAACCTGGTCGATCAGACATCGCGGTGCTCCTGCTCGTGGTCCGGATCATGGGGGCCGACGCTTCCCGTTCGCACCGGAGCGGAGTCGGTGGACGAGTCGGGAGCCGAGCCTCCGGTGCCTCGTCGAGCCCGTTCGGTGACTGACCACCACGCCCTCGTCGCCCTCGACGAACGACGTGTTCGACAGATCCATGCCGCGAACCTGGTAGATCCCCTCGGCGACCTCGAAGAGCCCCCCGCCAGCCAGTCAGCAAGGTGTCGGGCGCGGTGGCCAGAACGTTGGTGGGGTGACAGGAGTCGCGCCGCACAGGCGGCGTGCTCGGCGGGGACGAGCCAGCGCGGCGCGCCTGTCGGCGAGTTCCCGGACTCGGGTGTCGCTCTCGGTGTCGGTCGGGCGTTGCACCATGAGCCGCACTACCGACTAGATGATGTGCCGCTGTTGCGTCCAGAACGCTCGCGACGTCGAGAAGTCGCAAAACTTGCCCTCATCCTCGATGAGTCGGCGGGCGGCCTCCTCGCCCTCCGGACCCGAAAAGCCCGCCTGAACGTCCTCAAGAGAATCCCACCATGCTTCGGCGACACCGTCCGGTGGCGTCTCGAAAGGGATACCGCGAGCTTCGCGGAAGTCGCGGTTGAGCTGCGTGTCAAGGGTGTAGCTCTGGATGTAACTCCGGATGCGGATCGTCGACTGCAGTTCCTTGACGAGAGCAGCGTGCTGGTTCTCCCAGTACTGCTGGAACTCCTCGGCCGACAGTTCGGACCGCCGACGGGCGACGAAGATGAGCTTGACGGGCATAGCGTTCACCTTTCGGATCGTGGACGCTTTTTCAATGAGACGTCGCCGACGCGACGGCGCCCCCGGTGACGTAACCGCCCGTCATGTACGGGCCCAGGGTCGCGCCGGCGCCCGGGTAGGCCTTGCCGAACGGGGACCCGACGCAGTTGCCCACCCCGTAGAGACCCTCGATGGGCGTTCCGTTCCTGTCGAGCACGCGCCCCTCGGGGTCGGTCCGCGGACCTCCGTTGGTGTCGATCGACGACGAGACCATCAAGGTCGCGTAGTACGGGCCCGAGTCGCTGATCGGGAAGAGCGTCGGGTTGCCGGTGTTCTCCGGTCGTGCAGGACCGTTGAAGAACTGCGGCATCGGCGACTCGCCGCGGTGGAAGTCGGTGTCGATGCCCTTCGACGCGATGTCGTTGAACCGCGCCAGGGTCGCGTCGAGGTTCTGCGCGAAGGCGGCGTCGAGGGCGTAGCCGCCCGTGACGTCCTCGAAGGCGCGCAGACGGTCGGCGATCTCGCCGATGAGTTCGTGGATGGTATTCGCCCGCATGACGTGGGGACGGTCCGGTCGGTTCATGACGAGCGGGTTGCCGAACTCGTAGTGATACCCGGGAATGAGGTCGCCGGTGAAGTGGTCCTCCGAACCCTGGTCCCAGATCGCGATCATGACGAGGTTGGGGAACTCGGCGCGTGCCGGGTCCCAGGTGTGGAATACCTGGGCGAGTTCGTGGTACATGGCCTTCTCGTCAGTGACGCGGTGCCCGTACTTGTTGACCCACACCATGCTGTCCCCGGCCATGCGCCAGGTGCCGGTCGTGGTGGGCGCGTCCTGCACCGCGATGTCGAGGACCATGGGTGCCATCAACGCGTAGTTCATGTTGATGAGCTCGGCCCCGACCTCCTGCGCGATCTCGACGAAGTCGCCGGTGTTGGCCTTTGCCGCGCAGCCCCCCATCAGCGGGCCCGAGAGGTAGTTGTCGCGCATCTCGACGTTGTGGGTGAAGCCCCCGCTGGCGAACACGACACCCTTGTCGGCCCGGATCCGGCGTTCGCCGTCCGGGGCGTCGACGACGACACCGGTGACGACGTCGTGCTCGAGGACGATCTGTCGCACCGCGTTGTTGACCCGGACGTCGACCCCGATCTCCTTCGCGACCCGGTCGAAGAGAGCGACGATGTCCTCTCCGCTGCCGATCGGGCCGTCGGGCTCGTCGAGCTTGTTCGGGAACATGCAGCGGCCCGTGGGTGCCTTGTTCTCGGGCAGCTGCGCGTAGTAGTCGGGGATGCCGACGCCGTGCTGGATGCGGATCGCGCCCCACTCGATCAGCTGCGCCAGGGCCGTGGCGCCGTTGTCGTAGAACGCGCTGAGCTTCTCGATCTGCCACGCCGTCAGACCGAAGTCGTCCCGCTCGGACGAGTACTTGTTGGGTCGCGCCAGCCGTGCGACGTACGCGAGGAAGTCGCGCTTCTCGTCGACCTGGCCCGCAGCCCGCATGAAGGGGTTGTCGGGGACCCAGATCCAGCCGCCGGCCTTGCGTGTGGTGCCGCCGACGTGGCTGGCCTTCTCCAGCGCGATCACCTCGGCGCCGCCCTTGCGGGCGGTGATCGCAGTGGAGTAACCGGCGACACCGGTGCCGACCACCACCACGTCGACGGCCTCGTCGAAGCCGACCGAGTGCTCCGGGTCGGTGCGAAGGATGCGGCTCACGGGTTCTCCTTTGGATGTGTCAAGGTGTGTGACGGGTGCGCGGGGCGGGTGGCGCGGCTCAGTCGGCGCCGGCGGGCACCGGCACGGCGCCCCGCAGGTGGCCGGACATGTCGCCGGTGCTGTCGGTGCGGATGCGCCGCACGTCGAAATGCAGCGCCGCGCCGTCGTGGGTGAAGGTGTCCTCGTAGGCACCCCGGAACATCACTGCAGGCGCCGCGTCGGGCAGGCTCTGGTAGACGATCACGTAGGAGTCCACGGAGGCGCTGCGGCGGTCGTCCGCCAGCTCGATCCGGATGTTGGTCACGACGTGGCGGGTGGCCGGGACGCCGTCGTAGGGAATGACGCTGTCGTGCAGGAACCGGGCGACGTCCTCGGTGCCCGACAGGGCGCTGTCGGGGTTGAGGTACCAGGTGCCCTTCGCGAACACTGCGCCGTGTCGTCGAGGCGACCGGTGTCGATACCGGTGCAGTAGGCGAACAGCAGTCGGGTGATCTCGTCCTCGGCGGCAAGGCGTTCTAGGTCGAAGCCGGACATCGATGTCCTCTCGGGTGGGGTGGTTAGTTCCGCGGCCGTGCGTCGCGCCGTGCCGCTGGGGCGGGGCCCTGCGTTGACGGCGCGACAGAGGCCGTCGCTAGCGGGCGAGGACTGCGCCGAGGGCGTCGCTGAGGGCTCCGGTGGCGTCGTTCACGGCGTCCCGGGCGCGGTAGGCGACGTGGTTGTCCGGCCGGACCAGGACCGCGCCGGCGTCGGAGGTCTCCCGCACCGCGGCCCAGGTCCCGTCCTCGTCGATGTAGCCGTCGGGGCCGCCGACGGTCACGGCGTGGACCGGCACGTCGAATTTCTCCGCGGCGACGGCGGCCGCGTCGTGCCAGGCGGCGCCCTCCGGTCCGGTGAGCAGGACGAAGCCGTTGAGCCCGGCCAGGTCGTGGGTGCTCAGCCGCCGCCCGTCACGCCGGAGCCAGGCGTGGGGCAGCCGGTGTCCGGGCCGGGTGGTGGGGTGGTACGTGCTGCCCATCGGGTCGTTCGGGGGTGGCGGGGTGCCATCGGCGACCAGCGCCCCGGACGCGTAGGCGAACCCGATCTCGAGGTCGTGGGCCTGGAACTCCGCGCGCTGCGTCCGGATCACCTCGCCGGCCCGGGCCCGGCGGGTCTCTCCCATCGGGGTCTCGGTGAAGAACGCCTCGAACGCCGCGCGGTTGGCCTCGGGGGGCTGGCCGGGCAGCAGCCCGATGCCGGCGTCGATAACCATGTGGTTCAGGAAGGTGAACATGGCCCAGTCGACGTTGCGCATGCCGATGGCCTGCCGCTCGGACTCGTAGCTGTCGAGCAGGCCGGCTCCGGCGCGACCGCCGACGACGTCGGCAAGCTTCCAGGCGAGGTTGTGCGCGTCCTGGATCGCCGTGTTGAGCCCAAGGCCGGTCGTCGGCGGGTGGCGGTGTGCCGCGTCGCCGGCGAGGAAGACCCGGCCGACCCGGTAGCGGTCGGCGAGGACCCCTTCGAGGATCCAGTGGCTGACCTTGAGCACCTCGACGTCGAGGTCGGGCAGCTTGAGCAGCGACCGCAGCCGCGGCCCCATGGCCTCCTCGTCGAACCGCTCCGGGTCATCCGGTCCGAAGGTGAAGTGCACGACCCACTCCTCGGAGTGGGCGCCCCAGGTCGGGCCCATCGGTACCATCGCGCCGCTGCCCCAGGAGCCCGCACCATCGGGGTTGAGGAACCACGTGATCAGACAGGACTCGTCGGCGTACTCCGACAGATCGGCGCGGAAGTGCACGCTGACCATGTCGAGCAGGCCGCTGGGCCCCTGCATGCTGACCCCCAGCTGGGCGCCGACGGTCTTGCCGCCGTCTGCGCCGATCACGTACTGCGCGCGCACCTCGTAGGTGGAGTCCGCGGCCCGGTCGCGGATGGTCGCGGTGACGCCGTCGGCGTCCTCCGCCAAGTCGAGCAGTTCGTGGCCGAAGCGCACGCGCCCGGTACCCCGCTCCTCCGCGTGGCGGCGCAGCAGCGGCTCCAGTCGGAGCTGCGGCAGGTTGCTCGAGGGGCTGGCGCTGTCTTTGGCGTAGAGATCGTAGAGACCGCCGCCGCCGAACCCGTCCATCTCGTAGAAGGTCCGACCGTCGAGATCGCCGTCGCCGCCCAACGACGTGCGCCAACGCACCTTCCCGAACTTCTCCAGCGGCGACCCGACCTCGTAGACCGATTCGGCGATCCCGTACTGACGGAAGATCTCCATCGTGCGCTGGTTCAGGTAGTGCGCCTTGGGCAGGTGCGACGTGGTGTCGTGGCGCTCCACCAGCAGGTGATCGACGCCCTGGCCGGACAGGAAGATCGACGAGGACAGGCCGCAGCCACCTCCGCCGACGATGAGCACTGGTACATGCAGGTCGGCCATTGCCTGATCTCCTTCGATCGCTGCGGTGAGGGGACCTTGTGGGCCGCGCCGCGGTGAGGCGCGCCGTCGGTGGTGGGCGCCACAGTAGGGGGTGATATGCGTTATAACAAGGTCCTCACCAAGGCGAGGTGGTTCCGCTTCCCGGGTGGAGCCTTGACGCCGGCGCTGAGTGGGTCGGCGGCAGACTGGCGACACCGGCGCTCTCGGGTTCGACGACACCTCGGAAGCGGTAGGTCGCGGCCAGGTCGTCGCTCCACCGGCTCACACCGTGTGTGGCTGCCACCGGCTTCCTCGGCGTCCGAGGGTTGTTATAACAGATAGCAGTAACGTAGTGTGCGGCACGCCACCTCGACTTGAAGATCCGGAAGGGGCCGAGCGCTCGGACGGTCCAACCCTGGTGGTTGACGGCGGGGATCGCAGAACGCCGAGCGGGCGCCGGGCACGGCGCTCAACGTCGAGCGAGAGAACAGACAACGCCCCTTTACCCGCCAGGGTCGGACAACACGATCGAGTAGGGAGCGCCATGACCAACCCGTTGCCGCGTAAGCCGCGTCCGGTCATTCCGCCGAAGCTGCACCACGCCACATTCCTCACCCTCAAGCTCGACGAGATGGTGGCCTGGTACGAGGTCGTCGCCGGGCTGACCCCGGTGCACTACAGCGACAGCGCGGCGTGGCTGACCAACGACGAGGCCAACCACCGCATCGCGCTCGTCGCCCACCCCGCCATCAAGCGGCCGGTCGACAAGCCGATCAGCGCGGGGTTGCACCACACCGCGTTCGAGTACCGCAGCTTCGACCAGTGGCTCGACAACTACCTGCGCCTCAAGGAGGCCGGGATCGTGCCGTTCATGAGCCTGGACCACGGTGTCACGATGTCGCTGTACTACGCCGACCCCGAGGGCAACGGCGTGGAGATCCAGGTCGACGCGTTCGGCGACTGGGAGGCCTCCAAGGAGTGGATGTGGGCCTCGCGGGAGTTCGCCGAGAACCCGATCGGCAGCTTCTTCGATCCCGACAAGCTTGTCGAGGCCCGCGAGCAGGGCGTCTCGGCCGAGGAGATCCACCAGAACGCTCACGCCGGCAAGTACCTGCCGGAGAACCCGCCCGAGGACATCCTGCTGCCCGAGGCGTACTGAGCGATGGACTCCCCGGGATCGTCATCGGCGACGGCGTCGGCCGGCGCGCTGCTGTGGACCCCTTCCGCGCAGCGCGCCGGGTCGAGCGCCATGGCGAGGTTTGCCACCGCGGCCGCGGACCTGGCCGGTGGCGACTTCGACGACTACGAGGCGCTGTGGGGATGGTCGGTCGACCACCCCGAGCAGTTCTGGCCGCTGCTGGCCCGGTTCTTCGAGGTGCGGGCCGGCGGCTCCTGGATCCCGATGCGCGACCGGGACGACTTCTCCGGGGCCGGCTGGTTCCCGCACGTCACGCTCAACTATGCCGAGCAGGCCCTCGCCCCGGTCGGCACCGTCTCCGGGGACGAGCCGCCGGCCCTGGTGGTGCTGCACGAGGGCGCCGACCCGGTGGAGGTGTCCCGCGCGGAGCTGCGCGGCCAGGTCGGCGCGCTGGCCGCGCGGCTGCGGACGTGGGGCGTGCGCCCCGGCGACCGCGTCGCGGCCTACTTGCCCAACGGCGCCGAGGCCGTCGTCGGGCTGCTGGCCAGCGCCGCGGTCGGGGCGATCTGGGCGTGCTGCGCGCCGGACTACGGCGTCGACGCCGTGGTCGACCGGCTCGCCCAGATCGAACCCGCCGTGCTCCTGGCGACCACCGGATACCGCTTCGCCGACGAGTGGGTCGAGCGCACCGAGCAGACCGGCACGATCGCGTCCCGGCTGCCCTCGCTCCGCCACCTCGTCCTGGCCGACGGACAGCACGGCGACGTTCCGGTTGTGACGGTCCCCTCCGCCGAGGTGCACGCCTGGCGGCACGTGGTGGCCGATCCGGTCGCGCCGGTGTTCGAGCCGGTCGCGTTCGACGCCCCGCTGTGGGTGCTCTACTCCTCGGGCACCACCGGGCTGCCCAAGGGGATCGTGCACTCCCACGGCGGGATCGTGCTCGAGCACCTCAAGTGGCTGGGCCTGCACGACGACGTCGGGCCCGGCGACCGGTTCTTCTGGTTCACCTCTACCGCGTGGATGGTGTGGAACGCCGCCGCCGGTGCCCTGCTCACCGGAGCGACGATGGTGACCTACGACGGCAGCCCCACCTGGCCGGACAAGGACGTCCTCTGGGACGCGGTCGCCCGCACCCGCGCCACGCACTTCGGCACCAGCGCCGGGTTCCTGACCGCCTGCCAGCGCGCCGGACTCGCGCCCGGCGCCCGGCACGACCTCGCCGCCCTGCGCTGCGTGATGTCGTCGGGCTCGCCGCTGCCGGTGCCCGCCTGGTCCTGGGTGTACGAAGACGTCAAGACCGACGTGTGGCTCGACGCCCCCAGCGGCGGCACCGACGTCTGCACCCCCTACGTCGGCGGCAACCCGCTGCGCCCGGTGCACGCCGGGCACATGCAGTCCCGGTTCCTGGGCACCCGCGTCGAGGCCTGGCGCGACGACGCCTCACCGGTCGTCGACGAGGTCGGCGAGCTCGTGGTCACCGCGCCGATGCCGACGATGCCGATCCGGCTGTGGAACGACCCCGACGGCTCCCGCTACGCCGAGACCTACTTCTCGACCTTCCCCGGCGTCTGGCGCCACGGCGACTGGCTGACCCTCACCGCGCAGGGCCGCGCCGTGGTCCACGGCCGCTCGGACGCCACCATCAACCGCCACGGCGTCCGCCTGGGCAGCGCCGACATCTACATTGCCGTGGAGACGATCCCCGAGATCGCCGACGCCCTGGTCATCGGCGCCGAGCTCGACGCCGGCCGGTACTGGATGCCGCTGTTCGTCACCCTCGCCCCGGGCGCGGTCCTCGACGACGAGCTGCGTGATCGCATCGCCGCGACCATCCGTCACCGCTGCTCACCCCGGCACGTCCCCGACGAGATCCTCGAGGTGCCGGCCATCCCGCACACCCTGACCGGCAAGCGCCTCGAGGTGCCGGTCAAGCGGCTGATCCAGGGCTTCGACCCGGGCAAGGCCGTCAACATCGGCGTGGTCGACTGCCCCGACGTCCTCGAGGTGTTCGTCGAGCTCGGGCGGCAACGCCGCGCGGCCGCCACACCCCGTCCGACCGCGGGGGTGGCCCGATGAGGATCCTCGTCCTGGGCGCCACGGGCCGGCTCGGTCCGCACGTGGTGCGCGCCCTGCTCGCCGACGGACAACAGGCCCGCGCGGTGTCCCGCGACCCCGAGCGGGCACGCACCGTGCTGCCCGCCGCCGCGGAGCTCGTCACCACCGACATCATCGACGCCGCCGGCACCACCCTCGACCGCGAGCTCGAGGCCGCCGACGCCGCACTGCTGCTGACCCCGCACGGCCCGGACATGGCCGCGGTGCAGAACGCGGTGATCGACCGCGCCGTCAAGGCCGGCACCCGCGTGGTGAAGGTGTCGGGCACCAGCGCCGGCATCGGCCCCACCGGCCCCGACGCCTGCCGTCAGCACCACGAGTCCGAGCAGTACCTCGCCGACTCCGGACTGCCGTGGTCGGTGATCCGCCCCAACGGCTTCATGCAGACCCTCATCGTCGCAATGGCCCGCACCGCCCGCGAGAAGGGCATCATCGCCAACCCGCTCGGCAGCGCCGGGATCAGCCTCGTCGACTGCGTCGACGTCGGGCGCGCCGCGGCCGCGGTGCTCACCGACCCGGCGACGGACGGCCGGCACTGGGTGCTGACCGGTCCGTCCGCCCCCACCTACGCCGAGATCGCGGCCACGATCCGCGCCGAGACCGGCGCCGAGCCGACCGTGGTGGAGGTGACCCCCGACCAGGCCGGGCAGGCCGCGCGCGCCGGGGGCGCGACCGACTGGGAGTCCCACCACCTCGCCGAGATGCTCGCGATGTTCCGCACCGGTGCCTCCGAGTACGTCACCGACGACGTCGCCCAGCTTACCGGCACCACCCCACGCTCGGTCGCCGACTTCGTCCGCGACCACCGCGACCTGTTCACCGGCTGAGCACGCCGACACCACGGCAGGCGTCGCCTTGAGGCGCCGTCTGCCCCGAAAGGACACCGTATGCGCATCCTCAACCTGGGCAGCCGCGCCGCCCTCGGCATCGAGGACAAGGCCGTGGACATCAAGACCGCCAGCAACGGCCAGTTCTCGGCCGACATCCAGGAGCTCTACCCACGGTGGGAGGAGTTCCGTACCTGGGCCGCCGGGTTCACCGGCGCTCCCGACCGCGAGGTCGTGCCCACCGCGCTCGGGGCGCCGGTGCCCCGCCCGCCGCAGGTCTTCGCCATCGGCGTCAACTACCGCGACCATGCCGCCGAGACCGGCATCGACCTGCCCGAGCGGCCCATGGTGTTCACCAAGTTCCCTGCCGCGGTCACCGGGCCCTACGACGACATCGTGCTGCCCTCGGAAAACGTCGACTTCGAGGTCGAACTCGTCGCCGTGATCGGGCGCCGCGCCCGCAACGTCCCCGAAGCCGAGGGCTGGTCCTACATCGCCGGCCTCACCGTCGGCCAGGACCTCTCCGAGCGCGCCGTGCAGCTCGCCGGGCCCGCCCCGCAGCAGTACAACATCGGAAAGTCCTTCGAAGGGTTTGCCCCGATCGGCCCGGTGCTCGTCACCCCCGACGAGCTCGACGACCCCGACGACCTCGAGGTCGCCTGCCGCCTCTCCGGTGAGCAGATGCAGCACAGCAGAACCAGCCAGTTCGTCTTCACGATTCCCCAGCTCGTGGCCTCGCTCTCCTGCGTGCTGCCCCTGCTGCCCGGTGACCTCATCTTCACCGGCACACCCGGCGGCGTGGGGTGGCTCCGCGAGCCTCGGCGCACCATCGCCGCCGGGGAGGAGCTGGTCACCTCCATCGGCGGCATCGGCGAGATGCGCAACCGCTTCGTGTCCCAGGACTGACCGCGCTGGAGCGCGGTGGCTGCTCATCGCCCGTCGGTGGCAGTATCCTGCGCTATAACTGATCAAGCCTCAGTGGAAGGACATCGAGTCCATGTCCGCGCATGACCCGATGGTCCGCCGCATCGAGGACACCTCCCTGGCCGAGCGGGTGACCGCCGAGCTACGACGAGCCGTCATCTCCGGGTCGCTGGCCCCCGGCCAGGAGTTCTCGCTCCGCGAGATCGCCGGCATGCTCGGGGTCAGCTTCATCCCCGTGCGCGAGGCCCTGCGCAGCCTCGAGAGCGAAGGCCTGATCACCACCCGCCGCGGACGCAGCGCGCAGGTCACACCCCTCGACGCCGACGACCTCGCCGCGGTCTACCGCCTGCGCCGCGTGGTCGAACCCGAGATCGCCGCGCGCTCCTGCGTCCTGCTTTCCGACAGCGAGCTCGACGCCCTCGCGGGAGAAGCCCACTCCTTCGGCGACGAGGATCTCGGGATCGACGAGGTCTACGAGGCCCACCACGAGTTCCACCTCCGCCTGCTCGCCCCCGCAGCGACGGAATGGGACAAGCGCATCCTCGGCACGCTCTGGCGCGCCGCCGAGCGCTACATCCGCATCGGATTCGGCAAGCTCGACCCCCAGCCTGCCGAGCACACCCGGCGAGAGCACGCCCACGAGGAACTGCTCGACGCGTTCCGAACCCGCGAGCCCGACACTGTCCGCGCCGCGGTCAACCGCCACCTCGAGCACAACGAAGCCCTCGCACAGAAGGCCCTCGACCTGCCCTGAGCAGATCGAGAAGGTACACAGCGACCGGGGCCGGGTCGGAGTGGGAGCGGTCTGTTCGAGCGTGCGTTGTCGTCACCGCTCCGATGCACTGGCAGACGTTAGGTCGACGGGTGGTGGCCGGTCGAGGCTCTCGCCGGTGGGCCAGAACTGCGGTGCTCCCGCCGCGCCCTCGCCCGAGGACCAGGTGACCGGTCGGAACAGTGGTGGCCCACCGCCCGGTCGTCACGCGGTCTCGGTCGCCAGGTCGTCGGTGCTGAGGTCGGCTCGTAGGCGCAGGTCGAGAAGATCTTGGTCGGTCGCCCCGATCTACCAGAGGTCCCGTTGCCTTCTCCTAACTCCGCGGCCTTGAGTCCGCAGGACCGCGAAGCGCCCTTGACCGGGGCCGGACGGCCGACACCCTCGCCGGTCGGGAGCAGGGCGGAAGGCGAGCGGGCGCACCCCTGTTCACCGACATCGGCCGCGAGGCGATCGCGGTTGCTCGGTTCGACTGGGCACCGGGCTCGGCGGGCATCACGCGGGACCGCTCCGGGCCGCTGTTCGTGGCGAAGTCGGGAGGCCGGCTGAACTACCACTCCTCGCGGCGCGCCGTGATCCGCGTCGCGGCGACGGGCGGCGCGGCTGACTGCACCGGGTGGCACGTCCTGCGGCGGACGGCCGGGACGCTCGCGCTGCGGGCGGGGTTGAACCTCAAGGACGTCCAGGCCCTGCTCGGGCACTCCACCCCGAGCCAGTCGCTGAGCGCGTACGTCGCGGCCCGCGACATGCTGGCTCTCGGGCCGCGGCTCAACGACGTGGCTACTGCGGCGCTCGATGGCCTTCGTCAGAGTTGATCTTGTGGTGCCCCCGGCAGGATTCGAACCTGCGCTCCCGCCTCCGGAGGGCGGTGCTCTATCCCCTGAGCTACGGGGGCGAACCGACGACGAGCCTAGCGCACGAGCGCTCGAGCACCGACGCTCGGGTGATGGCACACGCAGAGATCCACCACGGCCGCAGCATCGATGCCGCGGACCTCGTTGCCCTGTCCGGACGCACTGTCGGAGTGATCGGCTTCGGCAACCAGGGCGCGGCCCAGGCGGCGAACCTGCGCGACTCGGGGCACGCGCCGGTCGTCGGCAACCGGGACGACGCGTACGCCGAGCACGCGCGGGAGGAGGGCTTCGAGCTGCACCCGATCGTCGCGGCCGCCCGGGCCGCCGAGATCGTCCTGCTGCTGGTGCCCGACGAGGTGCAGCCGAGCCCGCCGAGGTGTTCGCGCACGTCGCCCGCGACGGTCTGTTCGGCCAGCTCGGGCTGCACTCGCGGACGTCCCAATACGGGCAGCTGCGGGCGCTGCGGGCGCTGGACCCCGACGGCGAGCTCGCGGCGCGCTTCGGCCGGGTGATGCACGACGACATCCTCTCCGGCGCCTTCGCGCAGGAGTGGAGCCGGACCGAGGCGGGGGAGAAGCTCGACGACCTGCGCCGGGAGGCGGCGGCGAGCCCGATCGCGGCGGCCGAGGCGGAGGTGCGGGCGCGCCTTTCCGCTTGATCGCGTTCTCGGTGACGATCGCTGTCAGAGGTGGGAGCGAACGTCACCGGGCCCGCGATCATGATCGCCGCGCCGACGCCCCGAGCCTTCGCGGCGTGTCGCGCGAGCGAGCGTGTGGCGATCCTGGCGTCGGACGCCAGCGATGCCGCATCGCTCGTACCGGTGATGCGGTCAGTCAGTTCATGCCGGGCATGTGCATGTCGTGCGCCGTGCCGGCGTGAGGGTCGGCCGGGGCGGGGAGCGGCGCCGCGCCCCGCTCGGCGAGCATCCGCGTCATCGTCGCCGACTCCGCGGTCTGGGACGCGACCATGCTCTCGGCGAGCGCTCGCACCGCCGGCACGGAGGCCTCGGACGCCGCGGCCTGCATCATCGACAGCCCGCCCTGGTGGTGGCGCAGCATGAGCTGCAGGAACGCCACGTCGAGGTCGCGGCCGGGCGCCGCGCGCATCCGCGCGAGGTCGTCCGGCGACGCCATGCCCGGCATCGTCGTGGTCGGCATGCCCATCCAGGCCATGTACCGCCCGGCGGGCGGGGTCAGCGGCTGGCCCCACAGGGTCAGCCAGCCCTCCATGCGCCCGACCTGCGAGGTCTGCGTCGACTCGATGTCGAACGCGATCTGGCGGACCTGCGGGTCGGCGGTGTTGTTCCGCGCCCACACCGCCATCTCGACCGCCTGGCCGTGGTGCACGGTCATGTCCTGCAGGAAGCCGACGTCGATCGACCCCTCGGCGGGGCCGTACGTCGTGGCCGTCGAGCGCCCGAGCGCGATGCCGCCGATGACGCCGACCAGCACGAGCAGCAGCGCGAGGCCGCCCGCCACGACGGCCTTCGCCCACGTCGGGCTCGCCGACCACCAGCCGCCCGAGCCGCCGTCGTCCCCGTCGCCGTCCCTGCCGTCGTCGTCGACGGGTGGCGGAGGATCGACGCGATCCACCTCGGTCTCCGTTCCGGCGGCCACGATCAGCCGCCGTTCCCGACCTGGGCCCCGCGCCCGTCCATCGTCACCGCGTCCGGCGGCGGGGGCGAGGCGTCGAAGGGCGGCGGGTTGTCCGGGTCGAAGGCGCCCGGCCCGAGCGCGTCACAGCTCGCCCCGACCTCGGGGTAGGTGTACTGGTTCTGGCGCAGCGACGAGATGAACTGGTCGATGCGCGGGTCGTTCGGGTCACCGAGCTTGAGCTCGTGGCCCCAGGACTGCAGCGCGATCGGTTGGTCGAGCCCCGGGTACGGGGACATCATCGTGTAGTCCTGGCCCTGCACCTTCGCCGCCAGCTGCTGCACCGCGGGCCCGGTGACCTGCTCCGGGTTGTAGGCGATCCACACCGCGCCGTGCTCCAGCGAGTGGACCATGTTCTCGGTGCGCACCGGGGTCGGGTAGACGACGCCGTTGCAGGCCGCCCAGTAGCCGTCGTGCGGGCCGCCGAACGGGGGCGAGCGGTCGTAGGCGACGCGCTGCTCCGGGTTGACGTGCTGACCGGACTCGTACTGCCCGGTGACGACACCGGGGATCGCGAGCGAGGGGTCGCGGTTGTCGTCGCTCGGGCGCCAGGCGCTGACCTCGCTCTCGCGGGTGAGCGCGAACCCGATGACGCCGACGGCGAGCACGACGATGACCGCGATCGCGCCGATGAGCAGCCACGGCACCTGGCGGCGCGTGGCCGCGGCGGGCCGCTTGCCGCGCGTGACCGGGTTCGGCCCGCGCTTCGCGTCGGCGCGCCGGCCGCCACCGCCGCTGCGCTGACCGCCGCCGGCCTTCCCGCGCGCCTGGCCGTTGCTCTTGCCCCGCGCGGGCCCGGAGGACGGCCGTCCGGAACTCGACCCGGTCTTGCGGCCGGACCCACCACTCGCCATGGGGGCGAGCTTACGGAGGTGCCGTCACGCCGCGGTGACCCCCCGTGATCGTCCCCCGCGGGCGGCCGCGGCGGGCCGAGGGCGGCGGCCGGGTGACTCCGCAGCGAGAACCCGCAGGCACCGGTCCCTAGACTCTCCGGAGTGACCCCCGCAGCCCTGGCCGACCTCCTGCGCACCGCCGCCGTGGACGTGCTCACCGAGCGCGGCCTCGACACGACGGCGCTGCCCGAGACGGTCACGGTGGAGCGCCCGCGCAACCCGGAGCACGGCGACTACGCCACCAACCTCGCGCTGCGCTCGGCGAAGAAGGCGGGCGTGCCCCCGGCCGACCTCGCGGGCTGGCTGGCCAAGGCCCTCGAGCAGCACGACGGCATCGCCGCGGCCGAGGTCGCCGGCCCGGGCTTCCTCAACCTGCGCCTGGCGGCGGACGCGCAGGGCGGGATCGTCGCCGACGTGCTCGCCGCCGGCAGCGGCTACGGCCACACCGATGCGCTCACCGGGCAGGCGATCAACCTCGAGTTCGTCTCCGCCAACCCCACGGGCCCGATCCACCTCGGCGGCACGCGCTGGGCCGCGGTCGGCGACGCGCTCGGTCGCGTGCTGGCGAGCCAGGGCGCCGCGGTCACCCGCGAGTACTACGTCAACGACGCCGGCGCGCAGATCGACCGGTTCGCCGAGTCGCTCATCGCCGCCGCCGAGGGCCGCCCGGTGCCCGAGAACGGCTACGGCGGGGCGTACGTCGCCGAGGTCGCGCAGAAGGTCGTCGACACCGAGCCGGGCGTGCTCGACCAGCCCGAGGACCAGAAGCTGGCGGCGTTCAAGCGGCTCGGCGTGCAGGTGATGCTCGACGAGATGCGGGCGAGCCTCGAGTCGTTCGGCACCCACTTCGACGTCTGGTCCTCCGAGCTCGCGCTGCACAGCTCCGGCGCCGTCGAGCAGGCCGTGCAGGACCTCAAGGACGACGACGCGCTCTACTTCGCCGACGGCGCCTGGTGGATGCGCTCGACCGTCCAGGGCGACGACAAGGACCGCGTCGTCATCAAGTCCGACGGCCGGCCGGCCTACATCGCGGGCGACATCGCCTACTACCGCGACAAGCGCGCCCGCGGCGCCGACCTCACGATCTACATGCTGGGCGCGGACCACCACGGCTACATCCACCGCCTCAAGGCCGTCGCGGCGGCGTTCGGCGACGACCCGGCGCGCGTCGAGGTGCTCATCGGGCAGCTCGTCAACCTCGTGCGCGACGGCGAGCCGGTGAAGATGTCCAAGCGCGCCGGCACGATCATCACGCTGGAGGACCTCGTCGACGCCGTCGGCGTGGACGCCGCGCGCTACACGCTGGCGCGCAGCTCGGTCGACCAGGTGCTCGAGATCGACCTCGATCTCATCTCCAGCCGCACCAACGAGAACCCCGTGTTCTACGTGCAGTACGCCCACGCGCGGCTGTCCTCGCTCGCCCGCAACGCCGCCGACCTGGGCGTCTCGGCCGCCGACCCGGACCTCGCCCTGCTGACCCACCCCCGCGAGGGCGACCTCATCCGCACGCTCGGGGAGTTCCCGCGTGTCCTGTCCTCGGCCGCGAGCCTGCGCGAGCCGCACCGGGTCGCGCGCTACCTCGAGGAGCTGGCGGGCACCTATCACCGTTTCTACGACTCCTGCCGTGTCCTGCCGCAGGGCGACGAGGAGCCCGCGGCCATCCACACCGCGCGCCTCGCGCTGTGCTCTGCGGCCCGTCAGGTGCTCGAGAACGGCCTGGGCCTGCTCGGTGTGAGCGCGCCCGAACGCATGTGACCCGCCCGTCCGAGAAGCAGAGCTAGGCCGAAGAAGATGCTGGTGAACCGCCGATGACCCCGCGAGACGACGCGGAGCGGAGCTCGAGCCGATGACGAGAGCCCATCCCGCCGGGCCCCGCCACGCCGACGTGATCCCGCAGCACGAGGACGGCGCCGGCCCGCCGGACGCCGCCGCGCTCGACGCGCTGCCCGCCGCCGTGTGGCCGCGCCACGCCGTGCGCGGGAGGCACGACGGCGCCCGCGACGGGGACGGCGTCGTGCGCCTCGCCGGCGTCGACGTCACCACGCTCGCGCGCGAGCACGGCACCCCGCTGTTCGTCGTCGACGAGGCCGACTTCCGGTCGCGGTGCGCCGAGCACGCCGCGGCGTACGGCGACGCGGGCCTCGTGCACTACGCCGCCAAGGCGTTCCTCACCGCGGAGATCGCCCGCTGGGTCGCCGAGGAGGGCCTGGGCCTCGACGTCTGCACCGAGGGCGAGCTGCTCACGGCGCTGCGCGGCGGCTTCCCGCCCGAGCGGATCACCGTGCACGGCAACAACAAGAGCCGCCACGAGCTCGCCGCCGCCCTCGACGCGGGCGTCGGGGCGATCGTCCTCGACTCCTACGTCGAGATCGCCCGGCTCGACGAGCTCGCCCGCGAGCGCGAGGTGCGCGCCGACGTGATGGTGCGCGTGACCGTCGGGGTCGAGGCGCACACCCACGAGTTCATCGCCACCGCCCACGAGGACCAGAAGTTCGGGTTCTCGCTGGCCGCGGGTGACGCCGCCGAGGCGGTGCGCCGGGTACTCAAGTCGCCGGGCCTGCACCTCGTCGGGCTGCACAGCCACATCGGCTCGCAGATCTTCGACGCCGACGGCTTCGAGCTCGCGGCGCGTCGGGTGATCGGGCTGCTCGCGGAGCTGCGCGACGAGCACGGGGAGGCGATCGCCGACGCCCTGGGCACCGTCGACCTCGGCGGCGGCATGGGCATCGCCTACACCGTCGCCGACCAGCCGCGCTCGCCCGCGTGGATGGCCGGCGAGCTGCGCGCGATCGTCGACCGGGAGTCGGCGCGGGCCGGGCTCGCGCCGCCGCGGATCGCCGTCGAACCGGGCCGCGCGATCGTCGGACCGGGCACGGTGACGCTCTACGAGGTCGGCACCGTGAAGGACGTCGAGCTGGGCGGGGGCGCGCGCCGGCGCTACGTCAGCGTCGACGGCGGGATGAGCGACAACATCCGCACCGCGCTCTACGACGCGCACTACGACTGCCGGCTCGTCTCGCGCTCGGCCGGCACCGCCCCGCCGGTGCGGTCGCGGGTCGTCGGCAAGCACTGCGAGTCCGGCGACGTCGTCGTCCGCGACTGCTGGCTGCCCGCCGACCTCGCGCCCGGCGACCTCGTCGCCGTCGCCGCGACGGGCGCGTACTGCTACGCGATGGCGAGCGCGTACAACAAGGTCCCGCGGCCTGCGGTCGTCGCCGTGGCGGACGGCACGTCGCGGACGGTGCTACGGCGCGAGACCCTCGACGACCTGGCGCGACTGGAGGTGGGGTGATCATGGCCGGGACACGGAGCTCCGCGGAGCTGGACCATCCGAGCAGCAACGGCGGGCGCACCGTCTCCGTGGCCCTGCTCGGCTGCGGCGTCGTCGGGTCGCAGGTGGTCCGGCTGCTCACCGAGCAGGCCGACGAGCTGGCCGCGCGGGTCGGGGCGCCGGTGCGTCTGGTCGGCGTCGCGGTCCGGCGCCCCCAGCGTCACCCCGACGTCCCCGCCGACCTGCTGACCACCGACGCCGCCGGGCTCGTGTCCCGCGACGACGTCGACGTGGTGGTGGAGCTGGTCGGCGGCATCGAGCCGGTGCGCGGGCTGCTGCTCACCGCGCTGAAGAGCGGCAAGTCGGTGGTGTCGGCGAACAAGGCGCTGCTCGCCGAGGACGGGGCGGCGCTCGCCGCGGCCGCCGACGAGTCGGGCGCCGACCTCTACTACGAGGCCTCGGTCGCCGGCGCGATCCCGCTGCTGCGCCCGATCCAGCAGTCGCTCGCCGGCGACCGGATCGTGCGCGTGGCCGGCATCGTCAACGGCACGACGAACTTCATCCTCTCGGCGATGGCGTCCTCGGGCGCCAACTACACCGAGGCCCTCGAGGAGGCCGGCCGGCTGGGCTACGCCGAGGCCGACCCCACCGCCGACGTCGACGGCTACGACGCCGCCTCCAAGGCCGCGATCCTCGCGAGCCTCGCCTTCCACACCCGCGTGACCGCCGACGACGTGCACCGCGAGGGCATCCGCGACGTCACCGCCGCCGACATCGCGGCCGCGAAGGCGCTGGGCTGCACGGTGAAGCTGCTGGCGATCTGCGAGCAGGTGGACGGCGGCCGGGGCGAGCGCAGCGACGGGGGATCTGCGGTCAGCGCCCGGGTGCACCCGGCCATGATCCCGCGGTCGCACCCGCTGGCGTCGGTCTCCGGTGCCTACAACGCGGTGTTCATCGAGGCCGCCGCGGCCGGGCAGCTGATGTTCTACGGGCAGGGCGCGGGCGGCCCGCAGACCGCGAGCGCCGTGCTCGGAGACCTCGTCGCCGCCGCCCGCAACCGCGTCATCGGCGGGCGGGGTCCCCGCGACACCGCGCACGCGGCCCTGCCGGTGCTGGCGATGGGGCAGACGCACACCCGCTACCACGTCGCGCTCGACGTGAACGACCGCGCGGGCGTGCTCGCCCAGGTCGCGGGCGTGTTCGCCGAGCACGGGGTGTCGATCGCGACCGTGCGCCAGGAGGGACGCGCGGCGGAGCGGAGCCGGAGGGTCGACGCGGGCCGGGGGGAGGCCGGACGTGACGGGGACGATGGCGCTCCCGGGCCCAAGGACGCCACACTGGTGATCGTGACCCACTCCGCTCCCGACGCCGCCCTCGCGGCCACGGTGGAGGCGCTCACCGGCCTCGACGCCGTCCGGGGTGTCGCCGGCGTGCTGCGGGTCGAGGGGCTCGGGCGCCCCGTGACCGAGTTGGGAGGCGCGTCATGACCGTCGTGCCCGCCCAGGCCCTCGGCGCGCGGGTCGAGTGGCCCGGCATCATCGAGGCCTACCGCGACCGGCTGCCCCGGGTGCAGCCCGGCTGGGAGGTCGTGACCCTGCGCGAGGGCGGCACGCCGCTCCTGCCCGCGCCGCACCTCTCGGAGCTCACGGGCTGCGAGGTCCACCTCAAGATCGAGGGCGCGAACCCGACGGGCTCGTTCAAGGACCGCGGCATGACCGTGGCGATGACCGAGGCCCTCGCCGGCGGCGCGCAGGCGGTGATCTGCGCGTCCACCGGCAACACCTCGGCCTCGGCGGCCGCGTACGCCACGCGCGCCGGCATGACCTGCGCCGTCCTCGTGCCCCAGGGCAAGATCGCGCTCGGCAAGCTTGCCCAGGCCACGGTGCACGGTGCCCGCATCCTGCAGCTCGAGGGCAACTTCGACGCCTGCCTCGAGCTCGCCCGGCGCGCGGCCGAGCAGTACCCGATCGCGCTGGTCAACTCGGTGAACCCGGCGCGCATCGAGGGGCAGAAGACGGCGTCGTTCGAGATCTGCGACCAACTCGGTCGCGCGCCCGACGTCCACGCGCTGCCGGTCGGCAACGCCGGCAACATCACCGCCTACTGGCGCGGCTACACCGAGTACGCCGGCGACGGCGTCGTGGCCGGCACGCCCCGCATGCTCGGGGTGCAGGCCGCGGGTGCCGCCCCGCTCGTGCGCGGCGCCCCCGTCGCCGAGCCCGAGACGCTGGCCACGGCCATCCGGATCGGCTCGCCCGCCTCGTGGGACGGCGCGATCGCCGCCCGCGACGAGTCCGCGGGCGAGATCACCGCGGTCGACGACGACGCCATCCTCGAGGCCTACCGCCTCCTCGCGTCCCGCGACGGCGTGTTCGTGGAGCCGGCCTCGGCGGCGTCGGTCGCCGGGCTGCTCGCGAAGGCCCGGGCCGGGCGTCTCGACACCGGCCAGCTCGTGGTGTGCACCGTGACCGGGCACGGGCTCAAGGATCCGGCGACCGCGCTCGCCGACGCCCCGGACCCCGTCGTGCTCCCGACGCACGTCGACGCCGTCGCCGACGCCCTGGGTCTGCGCTGAGCGCCGGGGCGGAGGTGGCAGGGGAGGTCGGCCAGCAGGGGGCTCCTGCCGCGGGCACCGTCGTGCGCGTCCGGGTGCCCGCCACGTCGGCGAACCTCGGGCCCGGCTTCGACACGCTCGGGCTGGCGCTGGGGATGTGGGACGAGGTCGAGCTCTCGGTCGGCGACGGCGACCGGTGCACCGTCGAGGTGGAGGGGGAGGGCGCCGCGCGCGTCCCCCGCGACGAGCGCCACCTCGTCCTGCGCGCCGCGCACGCGACGTTCGACCGGGTGGGGGCGCCGCGGGTGTCGCTGCGCCTGCGATGTCGCAACGTCATCCCGCACAGCCGGGGCCTGGGGTCCTCGGCCGCCGCCGCGGTGGCGGGAATCATCGCGGCCCGCGGCGTGTTGTCCCCGACGTATCCGCTGGACGACAGCGACGTGCTCGACCTCGCGGCCGGGTTCGACGGCCACGCCGACAACGTCGCCGCCTGCCTGTACGGCGGGCTCGTCGTCAGCTGGGGACACGAGGGGTCGTGGCACGCCGCGCATCTCATGCCACACCCGGCGCTGCGACCGGTGGTGATGATCGCCGAGCGGTCGAGCTCCACCGAGGCCACCCGCGGCCTGCTGCCCGACCGCGTCCCGCACGCGGACGCGGCCTTCACGGCGGCACGGTCGGCGCTGCTCGTGCACGCGCTGACCAGCGAGCCCGAGCTCCTGCTCGCGGCCACCGAGGACCGCCTGCACCAGCCCTACCGGCGGCCCGCCTACCCGGAGACGGCCGCCGTGATCGACGAGCTGCGCGCCGCCGGCGTCGCCGCGGTGGTCTCGGGGGCCGGGCCGACGGTGCTCGCGCTGACGCTCGACGGGCAGCTGCCGGAGGGACTCGACACCACCGGCTTCACGATGCGTCCGCTCGCGGTCGACACCGAGGGCGCGCGTGCCGAGGTCATCTGATCGGGATCTCCCGGCGCCGTCCGTGCGGCACGCGGGGGGTGGTTGTTGCCGCTCGCGGAGGCGGGGTCTACATTGAGGCCCACAGCGACCACGTGTGTGGCGCGTCGGTGCCTGGTCCCGCTCCGTTCGGGGCCAACCCTCTTCCCCTGCCGTCGGGTCGTCCCGGCGGACGGACACTCATGATCGCTGTACGAGAGTTCCGCGGGCCTTCCCACCCGAGACCGACGACCGTCGGTCCGCCGGGCCGGAGCGGACCCGCGAGCAGCCCCGTCGTATGCGGGGCGGACACGTCCGCTGGCTCGGGTGGTCCCCGGGCCGGTCAGGAAGGACCTGCGTGACCGAAACCGACGTCATCTCCACCGACGGCGCCGACGGCGCTGCGACTCCCGCGCCCGAACGGCGCCGGCGAGGAGGTGTCTCCGGAATGGTGCTCGCCGAGCTGCGCGAACTCGCGACCTCGCTCGGCGTCTCCGACACCACGGGGATGCGGCGCAACGACCTCATCGCCGAGATCAAGAGACGGCAGTCCGGCGGTGGTGACCAGCTCCCGCTCGCCGAGGACGCCCCTGCCGGCCCCAACGGCACGGCCGCTGCCACCTCCGAGATCCCCGCCGAGACCCCCGCCGAGGTGCCCACCGAGGACGCTGCTCCGGCACGCCGCCGCGGCGGCCGCCGTCGCGCCACCTCCGCGGCGGGCTCGCCGCCCGGGACGAGCGAGTCCCCGGCCGGCGACGCCACCGCGGACGTCGCGGCGCCGACCAACGACACGGCATCCGCCGAGGTGCCCGGTGCCGTCACCGCCGCGACCGACGCCGTGCCCGGTGCCGACGCCGCCGCGGCCACGGCCACCGCGACCGAGGCTCCGGCCGACACGGCGTCCGAGACCTCGGCCGACACCCCCTCCGAGGCGCCCACGTCGTCGCGCCGTGGCCGTCGTGGCGCCCGCCGCGACGCCGGTCCGGGCGTCGACGCCCCGGACGGTGCGGCCGCCGCGGAGGAGACCTCCGCGAGCGGATCGGCCACCGACAGCGCGCCCGCCACCGAGCGCACCGACATCACGCCCGACGGCGAGGGTGATCGCCACCCGGGTGGCGGCCAGGGCCAGGGCGGCCAGTCCCGCCGCCAGCGCGAGCGCGACCGCCAGCAGGGCGGCAAGCCCGACCAGAACGGTCAGGGCGGCCAGAACCAGGGCGGCCAGAACCAGGGCGGCCAGAACCAGGGCGGCCAGAACCAGGGTGGCGGCCGCAACCAGCAGGGTGGTGGCCAGAACCAGGGCGGCCAGCAGCAGACCAACCAGCGCGACGACTCCGACGACGACGACGAGGAGGGCGGTGGCCGCCGTCGCGGCCGGCGCTTCCGCGACCGTCGCCGCAACCGCAACGATCGCGGCGACCGCAACGAGCGGGGCCAGGGCGGCGGCGAGCCGGAGGTCCGCGACGACGACGTCCTCATCCCCGTCGCCGGCATCCTCGACGTGCTCGACAACTACGCGTTCGTCCGCACCTCGGGCTACGCGTCGGGGCCGAACGACGTCTACGTGTCGATGTCGCTGGTGCGCAAGCACGGTCTGCGCCGCGGTGACGCCGTCACCGGCCAGGTCCGCCAGCAGCGCGAGGGCGAGCAGAACCGGCAGAAGTTCAACCCGCTGGTGCGCATCGACTCGATCAACGGGCTGGACCCCGAGGCGGCGCGCAAGCGTCCGGAGTTCACCAAGCTCACCCCGCTCTACCCGAACGAGCGGCTGCGCCTCGAGACCGACTCGCACCTGCTGACCACGCGTGTCATCGACCTGGTCATGCCGGTCGGCAAGGGCCAGCGCGCGCTGATCGTCTCGCCGCCGAAGGCCGGCAAGACGATGGTGCTGCAGGCGATCGCCAACGCGATCACCACGAACAACCCCGAGGTCCACCTCATGGTCGTGCTCGTCGACGAGCGGCCGGAGGAGGTCACCGACATGCAGCGCTCGGTGAAGGGCGAGGTCATCGCCTCGACCTTCGACCGGCCGCCGTCGGACCACACCTCGCTGTCGGAGCTGGCCATCGAGCGGGCGAAGCGCCTGGTCGAGATGGGCCACGACGTGGTGGTCCTGCTCGACTCGATCACCCGCCTGGGTCGCGCGTACAACCTCGCGGCCCCGGCGTCCGGGCGCATCCTGTCCGGTGGTGTCGACTCGACGGCCCTCTACCCGCCGAAGCGCTTCCTCGGCGCCGCGCGGAACATCGAGGACGGCGGCTCGCTCACCATCTTCGCGACGGCCCTGGTCGAGACCGGGTCGACGATGGACACGGTGATCTTCGAGGAGTTCAAGGGCACCGGCAACGCCGAGCTCAAGCTCGACCGCAAGCTCGCCGACAAGCGGATCTTCCCCGCGATCGACCCCGACCCGTCGGGCACGCGCAAGGAGGAGCTGCTCCTGTCGCCGGACGAAATGGCGGTGACCCACCGCCTGCGGCGCGTGCTCGCCGCGCTCGACTCGCAGCAGGCCATCGAGCTCGTCCTCGATCGCCTGCGCAAGAGCCGGACGAACATCGAGTTCCTCATGCAGGTGGCTAAGACGACGCCCGGCAAGGACGACGACTAGCCCGTTCCGCCCCGTGGTTCGGAGCGAACGCCCTATCGGCGTGCTCAGCTGGACGTTCGCTGCTTCTGTGCGCCGCCACGGCGGGTTCGCTCCGGGACTTGAGTAGTCGTACGGCGGTCGTCGACGTCGCGGCGTACGAGGCTGACGGCATGACAGCCCACCCCGGCGCCGGCGCCCCCTCCCTCCCCGGCCCTTGGCCGGCGATCCTGGACGAGGCGCGCCGCTACCCCTCGCCCCACAACTCCCAGCCGATCGTGGTGCGTGTCCACGACGAGCGACACGCGGAGATCTTCTACGACCTCGACCGCGGCCTGCCCGCCGAGAACTTCGGCATCCCGTTCGCGCACGTGTGCGCCGGGGTGTACCTCGAGTCCCTCGCCACCGTCGCCGCCGCGCACGGCTGGGCGGTCCGCGAGTCCCTGCGGCTCGCCGAGATGGACTTCTCGTCGCCGCAGCGCCGCCACCTGCTCGGCACCGTCGAGCTCGAGCCCACCCCGGTCACCGACGCGGCGGTCGAGCAGATGGCGGCGTTCCGCCGGCGCCGGACTTCGCGCCGCCCCTACGACCGCCGTCCCGTGGACGCCCGGGTCACCGAGGAGGTCGCGGCCATCGCCGCCGCGGCCGGCCAGGAGTTCGGGCGCACCGGCGACCAGGCGCTCGTCGACGACCTGATCCGGATCAATCAGGAGACCCTGTTCGACGACCTGCGCGACGACGCCGTGCACGCCGAGATCCTCACCTGGATCCGCACGTCACGGCGCCAGGCCGCCGCCACCCGCGACGGCCTCTCCGCCGAGACCATGCTGATCCCCGGCCCGCTGCTGCGGATCGCCATGCGCCACCGGTGGCTGTGGGACCTGCCCGTGATCGGCGGCCTGTTCCGCCGGGTCTACCTCGCCACGATGCGCGGCGTGCGCGAGCTGGGCTGGCTCACCGGCCCCTTCGACGGCCCCGCCGACCACGTCGAGGCCGGGCGCGTCTTCTTGCGCATCTGGCTCGCCTTCACCCGCCACGGCGTGGACCTGCACCCCTTCGGCACGGTGATCACCAACCCCCGATCCCACACCGCGTTCGTCGAGCGCACCGGCATCGACGAGTCCGGCGGTCGGATGGCGTGGATGCTCTTCCGCTACGGGACCGGGAAGCCGCCACCACGGGCCTGGCGACGCCGGCTCGACGCGATGCTGGTCAACGGCAACACCGACACGCCGGCGGTGGCGTCGTGAGGATCCTGTGGTGGTTCCAGGAGCTCCTGGTCGACCTGCTCGGGCGGTCCCCGCGGACCCACGCCCTGCTCCTTGCGCCGGGCTTCGAGCGCCTGCGGTGGTGGCTTGGACGCCGCCGGGCGCAGCGCACGGCCGCCCGCACCGTCCGCCGCGTCCCCGCCTACCGGGCGTTCCTGGCCGAGCAGGGGGTGTCGGCGGCCGCGGCGTTCGCGGACCTCCCCGAGACGGACAAGCGGAGCTACATCGCCCGCTGGTCGATCCCCGAGCGCTGCGTGGGCGGGCGGCTCCCGCGGCGCGGGGTCGTCGTCGACGAGTCGTCGGGCTCGACGGGCACCCCCACCAGCTGGGTCCGCGGACCGGTCGAGCGCCGGGCGTCGCGGGAGGTGCTGCGCGTCGGCTTCCTGCGCCACGCGAGCCCGGAGCGGCCGGTGTTCGTCATCAACGCCTTCTCGCTCGGCGCCTGGGCGACGGGCATGAACGTCACCGCGGCGCTGACGCGGGTGTCGACCATCAAGTCCTGCGGGCCGGACCGCGACAAGATCATCAACACCATGCGGGAGTTCGGCACCGGCTACACCTACGTGATCACCAGCTACCCGCCGTTCCTCAAAGGCCTGCTCTCCGACGACCGGCTCGACTGGTCGGCCTACGACGTGGTCTGCGCCTTCGGGGGCGAGGGGATCAGCGAGGGGATGCGTGAGCACATCCTGCGCCGCGCGCGGAAGGTCGTCGGCGCCTACGGGGCGAGCGACCTCGAGATCAGCATCGCCGTCGAGACCGAGTTCACCATCGCGCTGCGCCGGGCGATCGCCGCCGACCCGGCCCTCGCCTCGGCCCTGACCAGGACCGACGAGTACGGCGTCCTGCCGAACATCTTCCAGTTCAACCCGTACGCCTACCTGATCGAGGAGAACGACACCGGCGAGCTGGTCGTGACCGTCACGCGTCCGCAGAACGTCGACCCCCGCATCCGCTACAACATCCACGACCGCGGGCACGTGCTGCGCATGCGCGACGTCCTGCCGGTCCTGCGCCGCTTCGGCCTCACCGAGGTGCTCGACGAGCGCACGCTCGACCTGCCGCTGCTGCTGCAGTACGGGCGCAGCGACCACTCGGTGGACTACAACGGCGCCGTCGTCCCGCCCGACGGGGTCCGCGACGCCGTGGCCGGTGATCCCGAGCTCCTCGCGGCCGTCGAGAACCACCGCGTGATCTCGTACGAGGACCACGCTGGCGACCGCCGCCTGCACCTCGCGCTGCAGCTCGCCGACGGGCACTCGTTGGTCGACCCCGAGCGAGCCGCCCACCGGCTGCTCGTCGCGATGCGCCGCGCCAACCGGGACTTCGACAACGCCATCCGGACCAGCTCGCCGGGCACCGAGCCGACGGTCGGTGTCTACCCCTTCCGCAGCGGCGTGTTCGCCGACGACGGCGGGCGTCTCAAGAACGAGTACGTCTGGATCCTCGACGCCGCGGGCGCCGAAGCGGCCGGCATCGACGAGCAGGTGGTCGCCCCCCGGGCGGCGTGACCGGACGGATTCCTGGACCCTCGGCGTGCTGTGGTGGATCCGAACGCGAGCGTGGCTCCCATCGGCGTGCTCACGAGGATGGCCGGGACGCCAGGTGCCGGGAACAACGGGGACTCCGAGGTGGTTGTGCAGCACAGCGGGCGGTCCTGCGAGAATGGCCCGCACACCAGGTTCCGGTTCACCCCATCCAGCGGCGCTGCCGCGGGGACCCGGCGACCACGACGCGAGAGGACCACGATCGGTGAAGAGCGGCATCCACCCCGATTACCACGAGACCCAGGTGCTGTGCGGCTGCGGCAACTCGTTCACCACCCGTAGCACCAAGCCGGGCGGCAACATCACCGTCGAGATCTGCTCCGCGTGCCACCCCTTCTACACGGGCAAGCAGCGGATCATGGACACCGGCGGTCGCGTGGCTCGCTTCGAGGCCCGCTACGGGAAGCGCACCGCCGGCAAGAAGTAGCTCCCGCGACGCCCGTCGCCCCTGCGCCAGCGCGCGGGGCGGCGGGCGTTCTGCGTGTCCGGGCAGGTCAGCCCCCGAAGGGAGGTCCCCACGGTGACCCAGGACAGCATGACGTCCTCGCCCGGCGTCACCGCGCTGCTCGAGGAGCACGCGGGCCTGGAGGCGCGCTTGGCCGACCCCGACGTGCACGCCGACGCCGCGCTCGCCCGCTCGCTGGGACGGCGCTACGCGGCGCTCTCGCCCGTCGTGGCCACGGTCGGCGAGCTCAGTTCCGCCGAGGCCGACCTCGCCGACGCCCACGAGCTCGCCCGCGAGGACCCGGCGTTCGCCGCCGAGGCCAGGGAGCTCGAGGCCCGGGTCGAGACGCTGCGCGCGCGCCTGTCCGAGCAGCTGGTCCCGCGCGACCCCGCCGACGCGAACGACGTGGTGGTCGAGGTCAAGTCGGGGGAGGGCGGCGAGGAGTCGGCGCTGTTCGCCGGCGACCTGCTGCGCATGTACTCCCGCTACGCCGAGCGTCGCGGCTGGAAGGTCGAGGTGCTCTCGGCGACGGAGTCCGACCTCGGCGGCTACAAGGACGTCACCGTCACCGTCACCGCGCCCGGCAGCACGCTGTCGGACGATCCGGCGGACGGCGTCTGGTCGTGGTTCAAGTACGAGGGCGGGGTGCACCGCGTGCAGCGGGTGCCCGTCACCGAGTCGCAGGGCCGCATCCACACCTCCGCGGCCGGGGTGCTCGTCTACCCCGAGGCGGAGGGCGCATCGGAGATCGAGATCGACGAGAAGGACCTGCGCATCGACGTCTTCCGGTCGTCGGGCAAGGGCGGGCAGGGCGTCAACACCACCGACTCCGCGGTCCGGATCACCCACCTGCCCACCGGGGTGGTCGTGTCCTGCCAGAACGAGCGCTCCCAGCTGCAGAACAAGGCGCGCGCCCTCGAGGTGCTGCGCAGCCGGCTGCAGGCGATGGCCGACGAGGCCGAGCAGGCGCAGGCGTCGGCGGACCGCCGCAGCCAGGTCCGCACGGTGGACCGCTCCGAGCGCGTGCGCACCTACAACTTCCCCGAGAACCGGATCTCCGACCACCGCATCGGGTACAAGTCCCACGACCTCGACCGGGTGCTCGACGGGGACCTCGACGGCGTGCTCGACGCCCTGCGCGCCGCCGACCGCTCCGAGCGGATGGCGCGCGCCGCGGACGAGGCGACGAACCGGTAGGTGAGCGCAGCCTGATCACGACCCTGCTCGCCCGGACCACGGCCCGGCTCGCCGACGCCGGCGTCGCGTCGCCCCGGGCCGACGCCGAGCAGCTGGTCGCGCACGTCCTGGGGATCCCGCGGGGCCGTCTCCTGCTCGCCGAGCCGCCCGCCGACGAGCCGACGCTCACGGTGCTCGACGCCCTGGTCGCGCGCCGGGTCGCGCGCGAGCCGCTGCAGCACCTGCTCGGCACGGCCGTGCTCGGTCCGGTCGAGGTGGCCGTCGGCCCCGGGGTGTTCGTGCCGCGACCCGAGACCGAGGTCCTCCTGGAGTGGGCGCTCGGGCGGCCCGGCGACACCGTCGTCGACCTCGGCACGGGCACCGGCGCCCTGGCTCTGGCGATCGCCCGCGAGCGTCCCGGGGCCGTCGTGCACGCCGTCGAGGCCGACCCCGGGGCGCTGGCCTGGACGCGGCGGAACCTGGAGGGTTCGACCGTCGTCCTGCACCAGGCCGACGTGACCGGGGCGGGCGTGCTCGCCGACCTCGACGGCATCGTCGACGTCGTCGTCTGCAACCCGCCCTACGTCCCCGAGGGGCTCGCCGTTCCGCCCGAGGTCGACGCCGACCCGCACGACGCGGTGTTCGCCGGCCCCGACGGGCTCGCGGTGATCCGGCCCGTGGCCGCGCTGGCCCACCGGCTGCTGCGGCCCGGGGGAGCGGTGGGGATCGAGCACGACGACTCGCACCCCGCCGCCGTCCGCGAGGTGCTGACCGACGCCGGATTCACCGAGGTCACGACGCTTCTCGATCTCACCGGACGCCCCCGCGTGGCGACCGCACTCCGTCCGGCGGCGCCGAGTGTGCGCGCATCATGGTCGACACGGCCCGTCGATCATGGTGCACGCACACTCGACGTTCCGGACGAGCCGCCGCCCGCCCCCGGCCTCCCCGGTCCGTCGTCCTAGGCTGGGGCGCCGTGGCCACGCTGTACGACTGCGAGGATCCGGCGACGCGACCCACGGGACTGGCCGCGGCGTCGGCCGCGGTGCGGGCGGGCCGGCTCGTCGTCACCCCCACCGACACCCTCTACGGCATCGTCGCGGACGCGTTCGACGCGCAGGCGGTGGCCGACCTGCTCGCCGCCAAGCACCGCGGGCCGGACATGCCGCTCGGGGTGCTCGTCGGCAGCTGGTCGACGATCGACGGGCTGGTCGGTGTCGTGCCGCCGGTGGCGCGCGACCTCGTCGAGGCGTTCTGGCCGGGCGGGCTCTCGATCGTCCTGCCCCACGCGCCGAGCCTGGCGTGGGATCTCGGGACGACGCGGGGCACGGTGATGCTGCGCATGCCCCTGCACCCGGTGGCCCTCGAGCTGCTGCGCGAGGTCGGCCCGATGGCCCAGAGCAGCGCGAACGTCTCCGGGCAGCCCCCGGCGACCACGGCCCAGGAGGCCCGCGACCAGCTCGGCGACTCCGTGGAGGTCTACCTCGACGGCGGGGTCTGCGCGTCCGGCGTCGGCTCGACGATCGTCGACCTGACCGGCGAGACCCCCCGCCTGCGCCGCGAGGGCGCCGTCAGCGCCGACGACGTCTCCCGCGTCGTCGGCGTCCCCGTCACCATGTGAGTACTTTCCGGGCCGATACGCCCGGAAAGTGCGCACAGGGCACTGTGACCCATGTACCACCGGGGCCGCGCGAAGCCGTGATGCGCCGGTAACGTGAGTCGACATGGCAGCCGACTCGCAGCACTTCTGGGGCCCGGACTACGACGCACTGAAGGCCGTCGATCCCGAGATCGCCCAGGTCGTCGACGACGAGCTCACCCGGCTGCGCGGAGGACTCCAGCTCATCGCGAGCGAGAACCTCACCAGCCCCGCCGTGCTCGCGGCGCTCGGCTCGACGCTGTCCAACAAGTACGCCGAGGGCTACCCGGGCCGGCGCTACTACGGCGGCTGCGAGGTCGTCGACCGCGCCGAGCTGATCGGCATCGACCGCGCCAAGGCCCTCTTCGGCGCCGAGCACGCCAACCTCCAGCCGCACTCGGGCGCGAACGCCAACCTCGCGGTGTACGCGGCGTTCTGCCGGCCCGGCGACAAGGTGCTGGCCATGAGCCTGCCGCACGGCGGGCACCTCACCCACGGCGCGAAGGTCAGCTTCTCGGGCAAGTGGTTCGAGCCCGTGCCCTACACGGTCCGCGAGGACGACGGGCTCATCGACTACGACCAGGTCCGCGACCTGGCCCTCGAGCACCGCCCGAAGATGATCGTCGCGGGGGCCACCGCCTACCCGCGCCTGATCGACTTCGAGAAGTTCCGCGCCATCGCCGACGAGGTCGGCGCGATCCTCTGGGTCGACGCCGCCCACTTCATCGGCCTCGTCGCGGGGAAGGCGATCCCCAGCCCGGTGCCCTACGCCGACGTCGTCACGTTCACGACGCACAAGGTCCTGCGCGGCCCTCGGGGCGGCATGCTCGTCTCGAAGGCCGAGCACGCGAAGGCCCTGGACAAGGCCGTCTTCCCGTTCCTGCAGGGCGGGCCGCTGATGCACGCGGTGGCCGCGAAGGCGACCGCGCTCGCCGAGGCCGCCACCGAGGACTACCAGCGCTACGCGCGCCAGGTCATCGCCAATGCGCAGGCGCTCTCCTCGGGTCTGGAGACCCAGGGGATGCGTGCGATCTCGGGCGGCACCGACACCCACCTCGCGCTGCTCGACCTCACCAAGCTCGGGGTCACGGGCAAGGAGGCCGAGGCCCGCAGCGGGCTGGCCGGCATCACGCTCAACAAGAACGCGATCCCGTACGACCCGCAGCCGCCGATGACGGCGTCGGGCATCCGCGTCGGCTCGCCCTCCATCACCACGCAGGGCATGACCGAGGCCGAGATGGGTGACGTCGCTCGCCTCATCGCCACCGCGGTCACCGCCGACGAGAGCACCGACGTCGGGCAGAAGACCCTCGCCGACGTGCGCGAGGAGGTCGGCACCCTGGTGTCGCGCTTCCCGGCGTACGCCCGCTAGGCGGGGGAACGGCAGGACAGCGCGAGCGAGGGGCACCGGAGGAGCACCGGAGGAGCACCGGAGGAGCGCTGCCGAGCCGTCTCCTCGTCGCCGGGAGGCGCGGGCCCGAGAACGACACGCATCCCTCTCGGCGTGCTCCCCGTCATGGGGTCCGCAACACCGCGGGGCTACCCTCGGTTGCCGTGGGCCCGTCAGCGGACTTCGCCCCGATGGGGCTACCGATCCGGGAGTACCTCCTGGTCGGGCTGTCCGCCGCGGTCGTCACCTACCTGCTGACCGGCCTGGTGCGCCGGGTCGCGCTGCGCATGGGCGCGATCGCGGTGCCCCGCGGGCGCGACGTGCACACCATCCCGATCCCGCGCCTCGGCGGCGTCGGCATCTACCTCGGCGTCGTCGGGGGCGTGTTCGTCGCCTCACAGCTGCCCGTGCTGCGACGGGCGTTCGACTACTCGAACGAGACCGTCGCCGTGCTCGTCGCCGGCGGCGTCATCGTGCTGGTCGGTGTGCTGGACGACCGCTTCGGCCTCGACGCCCTGACGAAGCTCGCCGGCCAGGCCACGGCCGCGGGCGTGCTGGTGCTCATGGGCGTGCAGTGGACCGCGGTGTACCTGCCGTGGGGCGGCACGGGCGGGAGCACCGGGTCGGTGCTCCTGCTCGGCCAGGACCAGGGCGTGCTCATCACGGTGTTCCTCTGCGTCCTGCTGATCAACGCGATGAACTTCGTCGACGGCCTCGACGGGCTCGCCGCCGGTATCGGCACGATCGCGGCCACGGCCACCTGCGCGTTCGCCCTCGGCCTGCTCGGCCAGCAGAACGGCGACGTCAACGCCTACCCGCCCGCGCTCATCGCCGCCGTCCTGGCCGGGGCGCTGGCGGGGTTCCTGCCGCACAACTTCCAGCCCGCGCGCCTGTTCATGGGCGACTCGGGCTCGATGTTCATCGGCCTGACGCTCGCGGCCGCCGTCACGACGGCCTCGGGACGCACCAACTACTCGACCACCGGCGCCACCGGGGCGCTCGCGCTGGTCACGCCCCTGATCGTGGTGGCTGCGGTGATCTTCGTGCCGCTGCTCGACCTGCTGCTCGCCGTGATCCGCCGGACCCGCGCGGGCACCAGCCCCTTCGCGCCGGACAAGATGCACCTGCACCACCGGCTGCTCGAGATCGGCCACTCCCAGCGCCGCGCCGTGCTCCTCATCTACCTGTGGGCGGGCGTGCTGTCGTTCGGAGCGGTGGCCCTCGCGCTCATCGACAACGCGTTCCTGGTGGTCTGGATGGTCACGGCGGGGGTGCTCGTGGCCGTCCTGGCCTCCGCCGTCCCGCGCCTGCGCTCCCGCACCTGACCCGGTGCTCCCCGAGAGGAAAGACCCCGATGACCAGCCCCGAGTCACCCGAACCCACCCCGCGGACCCCGTCCTCGCCGGGAGCGACGCCCCACGCCACCCCCGCCACCACGGCCCAGGTCCTCGAGGCCAGCCGGGCGATGCTGCGCGGCGGCCTGTGGCCCGCCGCGATCGTGGGCGTGCTCGCCGCGGTGGTCGCCGGCCTGCTCGCCGGGACCACCGGAGTCGTGGCGGCGATCGTCGGCGCGGTGATCGTCATCGCCGTCTGCTCGCTCGGTCCGCTCGTCATGCGCTGGACCGCCGCCGCCGACCCGATGGTCGTCATGGCGGCCGCGCTCGTGAGCATGATGGGCAAGCTCGGCCTGCTGCTCGTCGTCTTCCTGGTGCTGCAGGCGCTCGGCGTCGTCGACACTCGCATCGCCGCCCTCGCGCTCGGCCCGACGGCGATCGCCTTCATCGTCGGCGAGGTCATCGCCTTCGCCCGGCTACGGACCCCCACGATCGCGGTGTGATCTGCGTCGTAGAGGTCCCCCGACCAGCGGTAGAGCCTCCGACGGCCCGTAGTGGACTCCGACGAACCTGCTGATATGGTGCGCCTCGATGGCGCAGGACAGCCTCCGCGGAGATGCGGGTCGCACCCCTCCGCAGGGGTCCGACCACTCGCCGTCGGAGGCGTGGACGGTCCTCTCGCACCTGATCTCCGGGATCGTGCTCTTCGGAGGACTGGGGTGGGGACTGGACCTGCTGCTCTCGACGCGGTGGTTCCTTCTCGTCGGCCTGCTGGTCGGTGGGGCGGCGTCCTTCGCGTTGATCTATATCCGATACCTTTACGTCCCCACCGACCCCCCTCGACCCGGTGAACCCGCCGGCCCGGAGGACCGGAAGGAGCAGCACGGGTGATCTCGTCGTTGTTGACGCAGGTGCCGGCGCCGCCGGTCCCGCCCGACACCCCGGCCGAGGGCTTCAAGGCGCCCGGTGTCGAGGACTTCAACCTCCCCCCGATCTTCGAGGGGATCCCGGTCCTCGAATGGTTCGACAAGGTCTCGATCCAGTTCATCGTCGCCGCGGGCTTCGTGTGGCTGTTCTTCGCGCTCGCGACGAAGGACCCCAAGGTGGTTCCCGGGCGGCTGCAGTTCCTCGCGGAGAGGTTCCAGGGCATCGTCCGGGACCAGATCGCGCGCGACAACATCGGTCCCGAGTTCCGCAAGTACGTGCCCTACCTGGTGGCGCTCTTCGCGTTCATCGTGGTGAACAACGTCTTCGGGATCCTGCCGTTCGTGCAGTTCCCGTCGTTCTCCCACCCGGGCATGGCGTACGCGCTCGCCGCCATCACGTGGCTGATCTACAACTACGTCGGCATCAGGAAGCAGGGCTTCGGCGGCTACGTCCGGCTCATGACCTGGCCGCCCGGCGTGCCGGCCTGGGTCCGGGTCATCCTGACCCCGATCGAGTTCCTCTCGAACTTCATCCTGCGACCCGTCACGCTCTCGCTGCGGTTGTTCGGCAACATGCTCGCCGGCCACCTGCTGCTGCTGGTCTTCATCTTCGGCGGCGAGTACATGCTCACCGTCGCGGACGATCTCGTCCTCAACGTCCTGTCGCCGTTCGCGTTCCTCTTCGCGATCGTCATGACGTTCTTCGAGGCCTTCATCCAGGTGGTGCAGGCCTACATCTTCACCGTCCTCACGGCGTCGTACATCGGTGCGTCGCTGGCCGACGAGCACTAGAGCACCACCGACGATCACCGGGTCGCCGAAACCACCGGCGCCATCGGACTCCCCGATCCCAGAACGAACACCGGAAAGGAACCCCTCATGGTTCAGGGCAGCCTCAACATGGTCGGCTACGGCCTCTCCGCCGTCGGCCCCGGTATCGGCGTCGGCATCGTCTTCGCGGCGTTCATCAACGGTGTCGCCCGCCAGCCGGAGGCCCGCGGCCAGCTGCAGACCATCGCGTTCATCGGCTTCGCGCTCTCCGAGGCGCTCGCCATCATCGGTCTGGTGCTCGCGTTCGCCATCTGATTTCCCCCTGACCGGTCGCCGGAGGGGCGGGAGGTGAACACATGAGCGCCATCGAGGTGCTGGCCGCCGAGCAGCCGGCGGGTGAGCCGTACGCCGCGATCCCGCACGTCGCGGAGATCATCGTCGGCCTGATCGCCTTCTCGCTGCTCGTCTACGTGCTCGGGAAGTTCGTCTGGCCGAGCGTGGTGACGTCGCACGACGACACCAAGAAGCAGATCGAGAGCGGGATCGCCAAGGCCGAGGCCATGGAGGCCGACGCCAAGGCGGAGCTCGCGCGCAGCCGGGAGCGGCTGGCCGGCGTCGACGACGAGACCGCGCGGATCCGGGACGACGCCCGGGCCGACGCGGAGCGCATCGGGCAGGACATGGACGCGCGGGCCGCGGACGAGGCCGAGCGCATCCGCGCCCAGGGACGGCAGTCCCTCGAGGCGTCGCGGTCCCGTGCGATCGCGGAACTGCGCGCCCGGACCGGGCGCGAATCGGTCGAGCTGTCCCGGCGGATCGTGCAGTCGGCGCTGTCCGACGACGCGAGCCGGGGTGCCAGTGTCGACCGCTTCCTCGACGAGCTCGAGGCGATGGGCGGGTCGAACGGGACCAGCACGCCCACGAGCGGGAACGGAGCGCAGCGATGAGCGGCCCCCCCGGGATCCTCACGGACTTCCACGCCGCGAGCCGGGACGCGCTCGAGTCCACGCGCCGCCGCCTCGGTGAGGCGACGGAGCAGGCGTCGGCGGGCGACCTCGGCACGGTGGCCGACCAGCTCGACGCGGTCGCCGACCTGCTGCGCCGTGAGGCGGTGCTGCGGCGCACGCTGGCCGACTCGTCGCGCTCCGCGCAGGACCGCGAGGGCCTGGCGGACCGCCTGGTCGCCCAGCAGGTGACCTCGGCGACCACCGACGTCGTGCGCACCGCCGTGGCGTCGTCGTGGTCGCGGCCCGACGACCTGGTCGACGGCCTGCGCATCGTCGCCCGCGAGGCCCTGCTGGCCTCGGCCGAGAAGGACGGACGCCTCGACGCGGTCGAGGACGAGCTGTTCCGCCTCGGGCGCATCGTCGCCGCGCAGCCCGACCTCGAGCGCCTGCTCGGCGACCCGGCCGCGGACGCCGACGGCAAGCAGCAGGTGCTCGACCGGCTCCTCGCCGACAAGGTCGAGCCCACCACGCGCAAGCTCGCGGCCCAGCTCGTCGCCCACCCCGTGGGACGCGGAATCGCCCAGGGCCTCGAGCGCCTGGCCGAGCTCGCCGCCGAGCGCCGGGAGCGGTCGGTCGCGACCGTGCGCTCCCCGATCGCCCTGTCCGACCAGCAGCAACGACGACTGGCCGATGCCCTCACGCGCATCTACCGTCGGGACATCACCCTGCACCTCGAGGTCGACCCCGGACTGGTCGGTGGTCTCGTGATCCAGGTGGGGGACGAGGTCATCGACGGCAGCGTGGCCGGCCGGCTCGACGAGCTCGGCCGGAGACTGGGCTAGACAGCCGGCTCGCCCGAGCCCCAGCACGTGACCCCCAACGACTAGCGAGAGCGGAAGCCATGGCCGAGTTGACCATCACCTCCGACGAGGTCCGTAGCGCGATCGAGGACTACGTGTCCTCGTACTCCGCGGACTCGACCCGTCAGGAAGTCGGCATCGTCACCTCGACGGGTGACGGCATCGCGTACGTCGAGGGTCTGCCCTCGACGATGACGAACGAGCTCCTCGAGTTCCCCGGAGGCGTGCTGGGCCTGGCCCAGAACCTCGAGGAGCGCGAGATCGGCGTCGTCATCCTCGGTGAGTACGAGACCATCGAGGAGGGGCAGCAGGTCACGCGGACCGGTCGCGTGCTCTCGGTGCCGGTCGGCGACGGCTTCATGGGCCGGGTCGTCGACCCGCTCGGGCAGCCGCTCGACGGGCTCGGCGACATCGAGTCCGAGGGCGAGCGCGAGATGGAGCTGCAGGCGGCCTCGGTCGTGCAGCGCAAGGAGGTCAAGCAGCCGCTGCAGACCGGGATCAAGGCCATCGACGCCATGACCCCGATCGGGCGCGGCCAGCGCCAGCTGATCATCGGTGACCGCAAGACCGGCAAGACCGCGGTCTGCACGGACACGATCATCAACCAGCGTGAGGCCTGGGAGACCGGCGACCCGGAGCAGCAGGTCCGCTGCGTCTACGTCGCCGTCGGCCAGAAGGGCACCACGATCGCCGGCGTGCGCCAGGCGCTCGAGGACGCCGGCGCGATGGAGTACACGACCATCGTCGCGGCGCCCGCCTCCGACCCCGCGGGCTTCAAGTACATCGCCCCGTACGCCGGCTCCGCGATCGCGCAGCACTGGATGTACCAGGGCAAGCACACCCTGATCGTCTTCGACGACCTGTCGAAGCAGGCGGAGGCCTACCGCGCGATCTCGCTGCTGCTGCGCCGCCCGCCGGGCCGCGAGGCATACCCGGGTGACGTCTTCTACCTGCACTCGCGGTTGCTCGAGCGCTGCGCGAAGCTCTCCGACGACCTCGGCGCGGGCTCGTTGACGGGCCTGCCGATCGTCGAGACCAAGGGCGGCGACATCGCGGCCTACATCCCGACGAACGTCATCTCGATCACCGACGGCCAGTGCTTCCTCGAGGCCGACCTGTTCAACCAGGGCCAGCGGCCGGCGCTGAACGTCGGGAACTCGGTGTCGCGCGTCGGTGGTTCGGCGCAGGTCAAGGCCATGCGCTCGGTCGCCGGCCGTCTGCGCGTCGACCTGGCGCAGTACCGCGAGCTCGAGTCGTTCGCGGCCTTCGGCTCCGACCTCGACGCGACCAGCCAGGCGCAGCTCGACCGCGGCGCCCGCCTCATGGAGCTGCTCAAGCAGGGCCAGGGCGAGCCGTACCCGGTCGAGGAGGAGGTCGTGAGCATCTTCCTCGGCACCCGTGGTCACCTCGACTCGGTGCCCGTGGAGGACGTCGCCCGCTTCGAGACCGAGTTCCTCGAGCACGTCCGTCGCGACGGTGGCGTCCTGTCCTCGATCCGGGAGTCGGGACAGCTCTCGGACGAGGACGAGGAGCGCCTGACCAAGGCGGTCTCCGACTTCAAGGAGCAGTTCTCGACCGGCGAGGGCGAGGGCGTGACCGACGACGGCGGCAGCGGCGAGCTCTTCGGCGAGAACCAGTCCGGCACGGACTCCGACGAGGGCCCCTCGGAGTCCTCCGAGTCGTCCTCCGGCGCCGACAAGAGCTCGGAGAGCTAGCGCCGATGGCTGCATCCCTCCGCGTCCTGCGACGGCGCATCCGTTCGACCAAGAACATCGCCCAGATCACCAAGGCGATGGAGATGGTCGCGGCCTCGCGCATCGCGAAGGCGCAGGCACGCGTCCAGGCGGCGCGTCCGTACTCGGACGAGTTCACCCACGTCCTGACCACGGCCGCCAAGGCCGGGGCCAGCGACCACCCGCTGCTCGTGGCGCGCGAGGAGCCCGGCCGCGCGGGCGTCCTCGTCATCACCAGCGACCGCGGTCTGTGCGGCGGCTACAACGCCAACGTGCTGCGCGAGACCGAGCGGGTCCTGCGCGAGCTGTCGAACGACGGCAAGCAGACCTCGCTGTTCGTCGTCGGCGGCAAGGGCGTCGCGTACTTCCGCTTCCGCAACCGGGAGCTCTCCGGGCAGTGGACCGGGTTCTCCGAGGTGCCCGACTACCCGAACGCGGCGCAGGCCGCGGACACCCTGACGGCCACCTTCCTCGCCGGCGGCGACGAGACCGTCCAGCGCCCGTCCGACGAGAACGAGCAGTCGCAGGAGGGCGGGTCCGCCCGCTCGACCTCGTTCGTCCCGCCCCAGGACGCCGAGGGCCTGGCCGGGGTGGACGAGCTGCACGTGGTGTTCACCGCGTTCAACTCGGTCGCGAGCCAGACCGTCACCTCCCGGCAGATCGCGCCGCTGGAGCTGGAGGAGGAGTCCTCGGAGGGCGAGTCCCCGGGTTCCGAGGAGCGCGAGGCCGAGTACGAGTTCGAGCCGGAGCCCGAGGTCCTCTTCGACCGGCTGATGCCCAAGTACCTCCGCGCGCGCGTGTTCGCGGCGCTGCTCGACGCCGCGGCGTCCGAGTCGGCGGCCCGGCAGCGCGCCATGAAGGCCGCGACCGACAACGCCAACGACCTGGTCGACAACCTGACCCGTGAGGCGAACCAGGCGCGCCAGGCCCAGATCACGCAGGAGATCAGCGAGATCGTTGGCGGCGCCAACGCCCTCGCCGAGTAGGGGAGCTGACGATGACCCAGTCCACCGCCGCTAGCGACTCAGCCGCGGGCACCGAGCAGGGCTCGCCACGTGCCTCCGGCCGCATCACCCGCATCCTCGGGCCCGTCGTCGACGTGGAGTTCCCGCGCGGCGAGGTGCCCGACCTCTTCACCGCCCTCAACATCGACGTGACGCTCTCGGGCGTCACGAAGAAGCTGACGCTCGAGGTCGCCCAGCACCTCGGCGACGGCCAGGTGCGCACGATCTCCATGCAGCCCACCGACGGCGCCGTGCGTGGCCAGGACGTGACCAGCACCGGCGGCCCGATCTCGGTGCCGGTCGGCGACGTCGTCAAGGGCCACCTGTTCAACACCCTCGGCGACTGCCTCGACGAGCCGGGCTACGCCTCGGACGCCGAGCGCTGGGGCATCCACCGCGACCCGCCGCCGTTCGAGCAGCTCGAGGGCCGGACCTCGGTGCTCTGGACCGGCCTCAAGGTCGTCGACCTGCTCACCCCGTACGTCGAGGGCGGCAAGATCGGCCTGTTCGGCGGCGCCGGCGTGGGCAAGACCGTGCTCATCCAGGAGATGATCCAGCGCATCGCCCGCAACTTCGGCGGCACCTCGGTCTTCGCCGGCGTGGGCGAGCGCACCCGTGAGGGCAACGACCTCTGGGTGGAGCTCGGCGAGGCGGACGTCCTCAAGGACACCGCGCTGGTCTTCGGTCAGATGGACGAGCCGCCCGGCACCCGCATGCGCGTCGCGCTCTCCGCGCTGACCATGGCGGAGTACTTCCGCGACGTGCAGGAGCAGGACGTGCTCCTGTTCATCGACAACATCTTCCGGTTCACGCAGGCCGGCCAGGAGGTCTCGACGCTGCTGGGCCGCATGCCCTCGGCGGTGGGCTACCAGCCGACCCTGGCCGACGAGATGGGCGAGCTGCAGGAGCGGATCACCTCGACCCGCGGCCGCTCGATCACCTCGATGCAGGCGATCTACGTGCCCGCCGACGACTACACCGACCCGGCGCCGGCCACCACGTTCGCCCACCTCGACGCGACCACCGAGCTCTCCCGGTCGGTGTTCGCCAAGGGCATCTTCCCGGCCGTGGACCCGCTGACCTCGACCTCGACGATCCTCGACGCGCAGTACGTGGGGGAGGAGCACTACCGGGTCGCCCGCGAGGTCATCCGCATCCTGCAGCGCTACAACGACCTGCAGGACATCATCGCCATCCTCGGCATCGACGAGCTCTCCGAGGAGGACCGCCTCACCGTCGGCCGCGCGCGCCGCATCGAGCGCTTCCTCGGGCAGAACATGTACGCCGCCGAGCAGTTCACCGGCGAGCCGGGCTCGTTCGTCGACGTCAAGGACACCGTCGAGGCGTTCGACAAGATCTGCAAGGGCGAGTACGACAGCGCCCCCGAGCAGGCGTTCGCGATGAGCGGCGGTCTCGACGACGTCGAGGCGAACATCAAGAAGTACCAGTCCTGATGGCCGAGATGGAGGTCGCCATCGTCGGCGTCGAGAAGCGGCTGTGGTCGGGTCAGGCGAACTTCGTCTCGGCCCGCACGGTCGAGGGCGACATCGGTCTGCTGCCCGGGCACCAGCCGATGATCGCCGCGCTCGACGACGCCGGCGTGGTGCGCATCGACCCGACCGACGGCGACTCGTTCCACGCGGCCGTCTTCGGCGGGTTCCTCTCGGTCACCGCGGAGTCGGTGACGGTCCTGGCCGAGCTCGCCGAGCTGGCCTCCGAGATCGACGTCGCCGCGGCGCGCGACGAGCTGCAGCGCGCCGAGGGCGGCGACGACACGGACGACACGGCGGCGGCCGCGGCGCGGGCACGGGCCCGCCTGCGCGCCGCCGGCGAGAACCCGGGCCACTGAGGGAGCGCGGGCAGCACCGGTGGGAGTGACGATGATCGCCGAGCTGGCGGCCATCGTGGTGCTCGCGGTGCTGCTCGTCCTCCTGATCCTCCTCCTGCGCCGTATCCACCTGCTGCGCAAGGGCGGCGTCGACGTGGCCCTGCGCGAGAAGCGCGCCGCCGACGACCTCGGCGGCTGGCGCTCCGGACTCGGGCGCTACCGCGGCAACGAGTTCCGCTGGTACCGGATCAGCGGCCTGCGCTCCGGGCCCAACGTGGTCCTCGACCGCACCCGCCTCGAGATCGTCGACCGCCGCGACCCCGTGGCCGGCGAGATGCACCCCGCCGGCTCCACGGTCCTGTCGTGCCGCGAGGACGGGCGCGAGTGGGAGCTCGCGATCAACGCCGACGCGCTGACCGGCTTCTCGTCCTGGCTGGAGTCCACCCCGCCCGGTCGGTCGACGGGGTACCGGCAGGCGAGCTGAGCAGGCCCCGGCCGGCATGTCGCCGGTGCTCGGGAGCGCCTCGTGCGCGATCGGGAGCTGGTAGGTCGCCCGCTTCACGCCGCCGAGCCCCGAGAAGGTGCGGGGTCCCCCCTGCCGATCTTCGCCGGTCAGGCCCAGAACCCGTCGCGTTCGTAGAGTCCGCGCAGCTCCACGATGTGGTCGCGCATGGCCTCCTCGGCCTCGCCCGCGCGGCCCTCGGCGATGTGCTCGGCGATCTCGCGGTGGCACGCGTCGACCTCGTCCCACTCGCGCGCCTCGACGCCGGCGCGGCGCAGGCGCGTGCGCAGGACGTCGTTCACCGGCTGGCCCATGAGCGTGAGCATGAGGTTGCCGGTGGCCATGAGCAGCGTGGTGTGGAAGTCGAGGTGGCCGACGAAGCCGCTGGGGTCGCGGTCGTCGCGCGGGGCGGCCGCGGCGGTGCGGACGGCCTCGACGGTCTCGGCGTCGGCGCGCTGCGCGGCCAGCCGGGCCGCCGCGGGCTCGAGGAGCAGGCGCGCCTCGAGCAGGTCGCTGACGCGCAGCTGCGGCGTCATGACGAGCACGCCGAGGGCGCTGCCGACGTCCTCGACGACGCGCGCGGGGTCGGGCTCGCTGACGAACGTGCCGCCCTGGACGCCGCGGTGGGTCTCGACGAGGTGCTGGCTCGACAGCACGCGCAGCGCCTCGCGCGCGGTGCTCCGGCTGACCCCGAACACCCGGCCCAGCTCGCCCTCGTTCGGCAGCCGGGTGCCCGCGGGCAGGGCGCCGGCGAGGATCTGGGTGCGCAGCTCGTCGGCCACCTGGCGGTAGGCGGGGCGGACGCGCTGCACCCGCAGGTGGGCGACAGGCGCAGGCGTGCCGGGAGCGGGCGACTGCGGGGGCACGCCGGTGAGCGTAGACGGTCGACGATCCTTGTGGAGAAAACGTCCGACGTTTAGCGTCCCGCGCATGGCCGTGGTCGCGGGGTGGCAGGGGCGCTTCTTCGAGGACTTCGTGGTCGGTGACGTCTACCAGCACCCGCTGGTGCTCGAGACACGGGGCTCGACGAGCCGCCCGGACGCCGGGATCGTCCGCGTGCGCAGTCGCGAGCTCAACCAGGACGGCGTCGAGGTGCTGACGCTGAAGCGCGCCTTCTACGTCCACCGGCGCGCCGCCCCGCGCGCCGCGTCGCACTTCCCGCAGGCCGCCGTCCCGCTGGCGCTGGAGAACGAGCGATGAGGCCGCTGGAGGACATCCGGATCATCGCGCTCGAGCAGTACGGGGCGGGGCCGTTCGGCTCGATGCACCTCGCCGAGCTGGGCGCCGAGGTCGTCAAGATCGAGGACCCGACGTCCGGTGGCGACGTCGGGCGCCACGTCCCGCCGTACGCGCAGGACGGCGACTCGCTGTTCTTCGAGTCGTTCAACAAGAACAAGTCCTCGGTGCTGCTCGACATCCGCACCCCGGCCGGGCGCGAGGTGTTCCACGACCTCGTGCGCTCGGCCGACGCCGTCTACTCGAACCTGCGCGGCGACGTCCCCGCGAAGCTCGGCATCCGCTACTCCGACCTCGAGGACGTCAACCCGCGGATCGTCTGCTGCTCGCTGACCGGGTTCGGGATGACCGGTCCGCGCGCGAACGAGCCCGGCTACGACTACGTCCTGCAGGCGCTCGGCGGGTGGATGTCGCTGACGGGCGAGCCCGGGGGTGCGCCGCAGAAGGCGGGCCTGTCGCTGGTCGACTACAGCGGAGGGTTCGTCGCGGCGATCTCGCTGCTCGCGGGCATCCACGCCGCGCGGCGGGACGGCGTCGGCACCGACTGCGACCTGTCCCTCTACGACACCGCGGTGAGCCTCCTGACCTACCCGGCGACCTGGCACCTCACCGAGGGCTACCAGCCGGCGCGCACCCACCACTCCGCGCACCCCTCGCTCGTGCCGTTCCAGGCCTTCGAGGCCGCCGACGGGTGGCTGGTCGTGGGGTGCGCGAAGGAGAAGTTCTGGCAGCGGCTCACCGTCGTGCTCGAGAACCCCGACCTCGCCACCGACCCCCGCTTCGCGACGTTCCGCGACCGCGACCGGCACCGCGACGTCCTCGTCCCGCTGCTCGAGGAGCTGTTCCGCGGCCGCGACGTCGCCGCGTGGATCGCCGCGATGACCGCCGCGGGCATCCCGTGCGCACCGATCCACGACGTCGGCGAGGCCCTCACCGACGAGCACACCGCGGCCCGCGGCCTCATCGCCGAGACCGAGCACCCGCACTGGGGCACCGTGCGCTCGCTGCGCTCCCCGGTGCGCGTCGGCCCGCCCGGGGAGGACACCCAGCCGACCCGTGGCGGGCCCGCGATGGGTGAGCACACCGACGCCGTGCTGCGCGGGATCGGTTACGACGACGAGCGCCTGGCCGCCCTGCGGGCAGCGGGCGCTTTCGGGAAGGACGCCTGATGGACTTCACGCTGGGCGACGAGCAGCGGCTCTTCCGTGAGACGCTGCGGTCGTTCGTCGACCGCGAGATCGTGCCGGTCGCCCGCGACTGGGAGCACGAGGGCCGCTACCCGACCGAGATCGTGAAGGGTATGCGCGAGCTCGGCCTGTTCGGGCTCGCCGTGCCCGAGCAGTACGGCGGGCTCGCCGCCGACACCGTCTCGTTCGCGCTGACCTTCGAGGAGATCTCGCGGGGCTGGATGGGCATCGCCGGTATCCTCGGCAGCCACTCGGTGTCCAGCTGGATGATCGCCCGCCACGGCACCGAGGAACAGAAGCAGCGCTACCTGCCCGGGCTCGCGACCGGCGAGCGGCGCACCGCGATCGCGCTGACCGAGCCCGGCGCGGGCACCGACCTGCAGAGCATCACCACCACCGCCCGCCGCGACGGCGACGAGTACGTGGTGCGCGGCACCAAGATGTGGATCACGAACGCCCGTCACGCCGACCCGCTCCCGGTGCTCGTCAGGACCGACCCGCACGCGACCCCGGCCCACCGGGGGATGAGCATGCTGCTCGTCGACGCGGGATCGCCCGGCCTCGAGATCACCAAGGACATGGGCAAGCTCGGCTACAAGGGCACCGAGTCCTGCGAGGTGGTGCTCGACGACGTGCGTGTGCCGGCGCCGCAGCTGCTCGGCGGGGTCGAGGGGCGCGGGCTGCAGCAGGCACTGTCGGCGCTCGAGACCGGGCGGATCAACATCGCCGCGCGCTCGGTCGGGATCGCGCAGCGCGCCTACGAGGAGTCCCTGGCCTACGCCCGCGAGCGCAGCGCGTTCGGCCGGCCGATCGGCGACTTCCAGGCGATCCAGCTGCGCTTGTCCGGGATCGCGGTGCGGCTGCAGGCCGCGCGCCTGATGACCTACTGGGCGGCCTCGCGGATGGACGCGGGCGTGCGCATGGACACCGAGTCGGGCATGGCGAAGATCTTCGCGTCGGACGCGGCACTGGAGTGCGCCACCGACGCGATGCGCATCCACGGCGGCTACGGGTACTCGACCGAGTTCGAGATCGAACGCCTGTACCGCGACGCCCCGCTGATGTCGATCGGGGAGGGCACCAACGACATGCTCGGCACGGTCGTCGCGAGGTCGCTGCTGGCGGGGAAGGCCTCGATCGGATGAGCGGGGATCGGATGAGCGGGGATCGGATGAGCGGGATCGGATGAGTGGGGATCGGGTGAGCGTCCCTCCCGCGGAAGAGCTGGCCGAGCTCGCCGCCCGCCTCGGCTACACCGTCGACGACGAGGTCGTGGCGGCCCTGCGCGCGGCGGTGGTGGCGGCCGAGCCCGCGGTCGCCCGGCTGCGGGCGCGCCCGCTCCCGCCCGACGGTGCCGCGGATCCGGCGCACGGCGACCGGTGGGTCCGGCCGTGACGGTCAGCGACCTGCTCGAGGCCTACGCGGCCGGCGACACCGACCCCGTCGAGGCCGTCGACGACGCCCTGACCCGGCTGAAGGCCGCCCACGAGGCGCTGAACTGCACGATCCGCAGCCTCGACGACCGCGCCCGCGCCGCCGCCCGCGAGTCGGCGCGGCGGTGGGCCGACGGCACCGCGCGCCCGCTGGAGGGCGTGCCGTTCGGGGTCAAGGACGTCATCGACGTCGCCGGGGTGCCGACGACGCAGGGGTCGTGGAACCACGGTGACGCGCCCGCGACGGCGTCGGCGACCGTCGTGCGCCGCCTCGAGGGCGCGGGCGCGATCCCGATCAGCAAGGACGGCACCACCGAGTTCGCGGTCGGCGGCCCGCACCCGCCGCGGTTCGGCGCGGTGCGCAACCCGTGGGACCCCGAGCGGTGGGCGGGCGGGTCGTCGACGGGGTCGGCGGCGGCGGTCGCGGCGCGCGCGGTCCCGTTCGCGCTCGGCACCGACGTCGGCGGCTCGGTGCGCCTGCCGTCGGCGTGGTGTGGGCTCACCGGCCTCAAGCCCACGGCCGGGGCGATCCCGCGCACCGGGGTCTTCCCGCTCTCGTGGACCACGGAGACCGTCGGCCCGCTCGCCCGCAGCGCGCGCGACGTGGCCACGCTCCTCGGCGTGCTCCGCGGGCCCGACGGGGCTGATCCGCGCAGCGAGCCGCTGCCGCCGCTGGAGGTCCCGGCGACGAGCGACCTGAGAGGTCTCCGCATCGCCGTGCCCGGCGGCGCGTTCACCGATCTCTGCGACGCGGCCGTGCAAGCCGGTGTCGACGGGTTGGTGACCGAGCTCGTCGCCGCCGGCGCCGAGGTGGTGGCGGGGGAGGTGCCGTCGGCGGGCGACGCGCTGCCGATCGGCTACCAGATCGTGTTCACCGAGGCGGCGACGCTGCACCGCCCCGATCCCGGTGTCGACGCCGATCGCTGGGACACCTACGACCCCGTCGTCGTGCGGCGCATCAGCCAGGGCATCGTCACGCCCGCCGTGGACTACCTGCGGGCGCTGCAGTTCCGCGTCGAGCTGCAGCGCGAGCTGGACGCGGTGTTCGCCGGCGCCGACCTGATCGTCGTGCCGACCTGCCCCTCGACCGCGCCGCGCCTGCCCGACGGGACCGTCGTCGTGAACGGCGAGGAGTACCCGCTCTACGCCGCGCAGTCGCGCTCGACGATGCTCGGCAACCTCACCGGCGCCCCCGGCCTCGCCGTGCCGACGGGCCTCGCCCCCGACGGCTGCCCGGTCTCCGCGCAGCTCGTCGCCGCGCCCCACCGTGAGGCGCTCGCGCTGTGGGCGGCGCGGGTGTTCCAGGAGCGGACCGACCACCACCTTCGGTCGCCCCCTTCCGCGTCCTAAACGTCTGACGTATTGTTCTGTGAGGCCAGTCACGAGCGGCACGAGCCGGCGGAGCTGCCGCCGAGAGCGCAGCCGGAGGAGTTCTCGTTGTCCCTGGACAGCCCCACCCGCGCCGCCACCGGCCAGGCCGGACGGGTCGCGGGGTTCGCCGCCGAGCTCGACGCCGCCGACATCCCGGACGAGGTGCTCGAGCGGGCCCGGTACCTCGTGCTCGACGCGGTCGGGCTGGCGTTCGCGTCCACCGCGTACCGCTTCCCGGCCGTCGCGCGCGACGCGCTGGCGACGTTCGGCGACGGCCCGCACCCGGTGCTGGGGATGCCCGACCGGCTCTCGCCGCGCGACGCGGCCGTGCTGGGCGGCGTGCTCGTGCACGGCATGGACTTCGACGACACCCACATCCCGGCGGTCACCCACGTCTCCGCCGCCGCGCTGCCCGCGGCGATCTCGGCGGCCACGGTCGCCGGGGCGAGCACCCGCGACCTGCTCGCCGCCTACGTGCTGGGCGTCGAGGTGTCCGCGCGCGTCGGGCTGGGCGGCGCGGGCGGGTTCCACGACGTCGGCTACCACCCGACCGCGGTGGCCGGCGCGTTCGGTGCCGCGGTCGCCGCCGGCAAGCTCTCCGGGCTGGACGCGGACGGGATCGCGGCCGCGCAGGGCGTGGTCGGCTCGATGGCGGCGGGGCTGCTGGAGTTCCTCGAGGACGGCGCGTGGACCAAGCGCCTGCACCCCGGCTGGGCCGCGATGTCGGGCCTGACCGCGGCGGCGTTCGCGAAGGCGGGCTGGACCGGGCCGGCCGCGGTGTACGAGGGCCGCTTCGGCCTCTACCGCACCCATCTCGCCGGGCGCGAGACCCACCCGGAGGCGGTGTCCGACGGCCTCGGCACGCGGTGGGAGCTGATGCGCACGGCGGTCAAGCCCTACCCGATCTGCCACTTCAACCACGCGTTCGCCGACGCCGCGCTGCTGCTGCGCGAGGAGCACGGCGTCGCGGCCGCCGACGTCCGCGCGATCCGCTGCGCCATCCACCCGGTGCCCGGCGAGGTCGTGTGCCGGCCGGCGGAGAACAAGAGGGCGCCGCGCGACGAGTACGACGCCAAGTTCAGCCTGCCGTTCGTGGTGTCCGCCGCCCTCGCGCGCGGGCGCTTCACCCTCGCCGAGCTGGAGGACGACGCCCTCGGCGACCCCGAGATCCTCGCGCTGGCCCGCCGTGTCGAGGTCACCGACGACGACGAGGGCCTGTTCCCCGACGCCTACTCGGGGCGCGTCGAGATCGAGCTCGCCGACGGCCGTGTCGTCGCCCACCGCGAGCAGGTCAACCGTGGCCACGACCGGCGCCCGCTGACCAACGCGGAGATCGCCGAGAAGTTCGGCGCGACCATCGGGCGCGTGGCCGACGCCGCCACCGCCGAGCGGGTGCGGGACGCCGTGCTCTCGCTGGGCGACGACCGCCCCGCCGCCGAGTTCGCCGAGGCCTGTCGCGGTGTCTGACCGGATCCGCGCGGGGACGGCCCGCCTCTGGGCCAGGACCGTGTCATGCCCGGATCCGAGTCGTTCCGGGTCGGTTACGACGACCTCGCCCGCGATCGTTTCGTGGTGGGGTCTCCGGAGGACTGCACCGCCGCTCTCCTCCCGTGGCGCGACGGGCTCGGCGTCGACCACGTCGCGTTCCGCTCCGACCGGTCCGGCCTGCGGCCGAGGCGGCGCGGACGTCCCGGCGCTGCGCGCGCTCCCTCTCCCCGTCTCCTGACCCCGCAGGAAGGTGGTCCGAAGTGGATTTCGGCGTCTTCATCCCGATCGGCAACAACGGCTGGCTCATCTCCGAGAACTCCCCGCAGTACATGCCGACGTGGGACCTCAACCGCAACGTCGTGCAGGAGGCGGAGCGGCAGGGCTTCGCGTTCGCACTGTCGATGATCAAACTGCGTGGCTTCGGCGGGAAGACGGAGTTCTGGGACCACAACCTCGAGTCGTTCACGCTGATGGCGGGCCTCGCGGCGGTCACCGACCGCATCAAGCTCTACGCCTCGACCGCCGTGCTCACGCTGCCGCCGGCCCTCGTCGCGCGGATGGCGTCGACCATCGACCAGATCGCGCCCGGGCGCTTCGGGGTCAACATCGTGTCGGGCTGGGCGAAGAACGAGTACGAGCAGATGGGGCTGTGGCCCGGCGACGAGTACTTCGGCTACCGCTACGACTACTCCACGGAGTACGTGAAGGTCCTGCGCGACCTGTGGGAGACGGGGACGTGCGACCTCGACGGGACGTACTTCCAGATGGACGACTGCGTGCTCTCGCCGCGGCCGTCGGGCAAGGTCGACATCGTCTGCGCGGGCCAGTCGGAGCGCGGGATGCGGTTCTGCGCCGAGTACGGCGACTACAACTTCATCCTCTCCCCGGGCGTCAACGACCCCGAGGTCTACCGCCGGCCCACCGAGAGGCTCGCCTCGTTCGCCGAGGAGACCGGTCGTGACGTGAAGTCGCTGCCGCTGTTCATGGCGATCATGGCGGACACCGACGAGGAGGCCCAGGCGAAGTGGCGCTCCTACAACGAGGGGGCCGACGCCGGCGCGCTCGGGTACATGGCCGAGGAGGGCGGCCAGGACAAGACCGCCGACGGCTCGGGCACCGCGCGGACGATCAACCTCCCCGAGGGCGCGGTCAACTTCAACATGGCCACCCTGGTCGGGTCGTACGAGACGGTCGCGCGCCAGATCGACGAGGTGGCCAAGATGCCCGGCGTCCAGGGGATGATGTTCACCTTCGACGACTTCGAGAAGGGCGTGCACGACTTCGGCACGAAGGTGAAGCCGCTGCTCGGCTGAGACTCCGGAGACGGATCCCGCGCCCCTCGCGGGATCCGTCGCCGGTGCCGGGCCCAGGAGCGACCGGCACGTTGCGCACCACCACGCACGCGGGCCTGCGGACCGCACCGCCCGGCTCAGACCGGGCCGAGGACGTGGTCGAGGTGCTCGTTGGTGAACAGGCCGCCGGGGTCGACGTCGCGACGCACGCGGCGGACGTCCTCGAAGCGCGGGTAGCGCCGGGCGAGCGCGGCGGCGTCGAGGTCGTGCTCCTTGCCCCAGTGCGGGCGGCCGCCGGCCGCGGCAGCGATCTCGCCGAACGCCGCGAAGTACTCCGCACGGGGCGCACCGACGTACTGATGGACGGCGACGTAGGCGGTGTCGCGGCCGTGCGCGGTGGAGAGCCAGACGTCGTCGGCGGCGGCGACGCGCACCTCGACGGGGAAGAGCACCGGGTGCTCGAGGCGCGGGACCAGCGCCCGCAGGTCATCGAGCACGCCCGCGAGCCGGGCCCGCGGCAGCGCCCACTCCGACTCGACGAAGCGCACGCGGCGCGTCGTGGCGAACACGCGGTGGGAGCGGTCGCCGTACTCGCGCGCCGACAGCACGCCCGACGCCAGCCGCCCGAGGGGGACCGCCGCGCGCGGGAACGCCCGCCCGACCCGGCACAGGGTCCCGAATGCGGCGTTCTCGACGACGTCGTACTCGAGGAACCGCCGGAGCGGGTGCAGCGGGGCCGGCGCCCGGACGACGCGCTGGTTGCGCTTCACGAGGGCCTGCGCGCCGTAGGGGAACCAGTAGAACTCGACGTGGTCGGCCTCGTCGAACAGCGTGTCCAGCCCCGCGAGCACGTCGTCCAGCGCTTCCGGGCGCTCGGCGGCCCGCAAGGTGAAGGCGGGCACGCACTGCAGGGTCACGTGGGTGACGACGCCCAGCGCCCCGAGCCCGACCCGGGCCGCCTCGAAGAGGTCCTCGCCCGCAGCGCACGCCACGCGCGAGCCGTCGGCCAGCACGAGGTCGAGCGCGACGACTCCGGTGGCGAGGCCGCCGAGCCGGGCGCCGGTGCCGTGAGTGCCGGTGGAGACGGCCCCCGAGATCGTCTGGGCGTCGATGTCGCCGAGGTTCTCCAGCGCGAGGCCGTGCGCGTCGAGGGCGGCGTTGAGCGCGCGCAGGGTGGTGCCGGCGCGGACCCGCACACGGCCGGTCGCCGTGTCGAGCGACTCGATCCCGAACCATCCGCGCAGATCGATCGCGTGCCCGTCGGTGGCCGCGAGCGGGGTGAACGAGTGGCCGCTGCCGAGCGGGCGCAGGTGCGAGCCGCGGGCGGCGTGCACGGCCGCGACGACGTCGTCGACCGAGCGGGGGTGGTGCACGTGGGCCGGGGTGGCGGTGACCGTGCCCGACCAGTTCCGCCACGCCCCACGAGCCACGCGAGCACCGTAGCCTTCGCCTCGTGATCGACCGGTGGGAGCGCGCCACGGCCGACCGCGACCCGCCGTTCGCGATCGTCGACCTCGACGCCTTCGACGCCAACCTCGACGACCTGCTGGCGCGCGCGGCCGGGCTCCCGATCCGCCTCGCGACCAAGTCGCTGCGGTGCCGCGCGCTCGCCGAGCGGGCGGTCGCGCGGCCCGGTGTCACGGGGCTGATGTGCTACACGCTGGGGGAGGCGCTGTGGCACGTCGAGCACGGCACGAGCGACGACGTCCTCGTCGGCTACCCGACGGTCGACCGCGCGGCGCTGCGCGGCCTCGCCGCCGACGGGCGGGCCCGGCGGACGGTGACGCTGATGGTCGACGCGGTCGGGCACCTGGACCTCATCGACGACGTCCTCGGCGCCGGCCATGACGAGATCCGCGTCTGCCTCGACCTCGACGCGGCCTGGCGTCCGCTGCCGGGGCTGCACGTCGGTGCCCGCCGTTCGCCGGTGCGCACTCCGCGGCAGGCCGCGGCGCTGGCCGGCGCGATCGCCGGGCGGCCGGGCGTCCGCCTGGTCGGGCTCATGGCCTACGAGGGGCAGATCGCCGGGGTGCCGGACGCGACCGGCGCGCGGGTGCGCGACGCGGCCGTGCGGTGGATGCAGCGGCGCTCGGCCGACGAGCTGACGGCGCGGCGGGGTGCGGTGGTGCGCGCGGTGCGCGACGTCGCCGACCTGGCGTTCGTCAACGGCGGTGGCAGCGGCAGCGTGGAGACCACGCGCGCCGACCCGTCGGTCACCGAGATCGCGGCCGGCTCGGCGCTGGTCGGCTCGACGCTCTTCGACGGCTACACCCGGATGCACCCCCGTCCCGCGCTCGCGTACGCGTTGCCGGTGACGCGCCGGCCGGACGAGCACCACGTCACCCTGGCCGGCGGCGGCTGGGTGGCCTCGGGCCCTGCGGCGGCGTCCCGCCTGCCCACGCCGTTCGGTCCCGGCGACCTGGTCCTGACCGGCACCGAGGGCGCCGGCGAGGTGCAGACGCCGGTGGCGGGGCGGCGGCTCCCGGCGCTCGGCGACCGGGTGTGGATGCGCCACGCCAAGGCCGGCGAGCTCGCCGAGCACGTGACCGAGTACCTCGGGATCCGCGGCGACGAGGTCGTGCTGAGCGCGCCGACGTACCGCGGAGAGGGTCAGGCGTTCGGTTGAGGGCCGCTCACGCGGCGGACGACCAGCTCCGGGGTGTCGGCGGGGTCGTGGGCGGAGTGCTCGGGGAAGTCGAACACCGCGATCATCAGCTGTATCGGGTGGTCGGGCGCCTGGAACAGGACCCGCGTCGTGACCTGGTCGATCGTGAACTCGACGCCGCGGCTCGTGGTCGCCGGCGCACCACAGCGGCTGCTCCGGCGCAATCGTCAGGTGCAGGCCGTCGCCGTCGCCCGACCACGTCGCCGCGGCCTCGGCGCGCGAGCTCCACGCCGGGAGGTAGGCGGGCGTCCGGATCGCGGGGTCCAGCCCGCCCACGAACCGCTCGTCGAACACCTCGGGCGCCGCTCAGCGCTGTTCCTCGGGCCCGCCGGGCACCCACAGGACGTCGCCGCCGGGGTTGGCGACGCGGCCCAGGATGAACAGGAGGTCCGAGAGCCGGTTGAGGTAGTGCGCGGGCAGCTTGCTGGTGCGCTCCGGGTCGGCGGCCACGACGGCCCAGGTGCTGCGCTCGGCGCGGCGGGTGACGGTGCGCGCCACGTTGAGGTACGCGGCGGCGGGGGTGCCGCCGGGCAGGATGAACGAGTTGAGCTTGGGCAGGCTCTCGTTGAACTCGTCGCACCAGCCCTCGAGCCGCTCGATCTGACGCTCGGTGACGCGTAGCGGCGGGTACTCCGGACTCTCGACGACCGGCGTGGCCAGATCGGCGCCCACGTCGAACAGGTCGTTCTGGATCTGCCGCAGCGGCGCGACGATCGCCTCGGGCGGCGCGCCCACCGACAGCGCCACGCCGATCGCGGCGTTGGCCTCCTCGGAGTCGGCGTACGCCGAGAGCCGCGGGTCGGTCTTGGGCACGCGCGAGAAGTCCGAGAGACCGGTGGTCCCGTCGTCGCCGGTGCGCGTGTAGATCCGGGTCAGGTGAACGGCCACGGCGCCAGTCTAGGGACGCCGCGACCGTTCACCGTGGGTCCGGACCGCGGGTTCAGCGCGGCAGCGCCTGCGCGAACAGCGGCACGGTGCGGTCGAGCGCTGCCGCCGTGCCGGGCACCGTGCCCGAGGAGAACGCGTCGGTCGTGCCCTTGTCGTCGAGGATGACGAGATGCCCGGCCTGGGCCGCCGGCGTCTGCGAGAGAACCGGGTCGGTGCGGATCGGGTCGGCGCTGTCGGTGAGCGAGAACACGACGCTCAGGTCGGCCGAGAGGAGGCCGACCTGCTCGCCCGAGAGCTGGACGTAGAAGTCCCCGGTGGCCAGGCGGTCGATCTCGGGCTTGGACCGGAACCCGAGCTCGGTCATGAAGTCCATCCGCGCGTCGCCCGGCACGTAGGCGCCCCAGCCCCCGCTGTAGTACGCCCCGACTGCGACGCTGCGCCCGGCGAACTGCGGGTTCGCGGCCGCCGCGGCCCGGAAGCGCTCCTCGAGGCCGGCGATCTGGCGGGCGCCCTCGTCGGGCTTGCCCAGGGCCGCGGAGACCATCGTCATTTGCTGGCGCCACGTGGTGCCGTAGGTCGCGGTGAGCCCCGGCGGCGGGCCCACGGTCGGGGCGATGCGCGAGAGGGTGTCGTAGCGCTGCTGGTCGCCGGGCGACCGCGTGTCGAGGATGAGGTCGGGCCGCAGGGCGGCGACCGCCTCGTAGTCGAGCTGGCTCGTGCCCAGCAGCACCGGTGGCGTCGTGTACGGCGGCGACCACGGGCCGACGCCGGTACCGCCGAGGTCCATCCAGTCGGACGCGCCGACCGGCGCGACGCCGAGCACCAGTGCCGTCTCCGCGTCCCCCCACCCGAGCGCGACGACGCGCTGCGGCGGCTCCTCGATCGTCACCGGACCGAACTGGGTGTCGATCGTCGCGGGGTACTGGGTGCCGGCCGCCGAGCCGGGCGGGGCGCCGCCGTCGTCGCCGTTGCCGCCGCCGCAGGCGGCGAGGAGAAGGAGGGCGGCGGCGGACGCCGCCATGACGAGCCGCCTGATCGGGCCGGGGGACACGCGGACTCCTGACTGTCGGAGGACGGCTCGACAGCCAGCGGAGCTGCCGCGCCGGAGGCGAACAACGGCGCACAACGGACACCAGGGTGCCTGAGGCTAGGCAACCCTAATGGCTAGGCTGCACCGAGGGCATGCGCCGTGACACGGAGAGGGGTGAGCGCGACGTGGTGGTCGACGCGCCCGGGCCGGCGGCGCCCGCGCGACGGCCGGGGTCGTCCGGCGGCGTCCGGGGCGCCGCGACGCGCGGCCTCGGGCTGATCGCGCTGATCGCGATCGCCGTCCTGGTCCTGCTCGTCAGCATCGGCATCGGGTCGCGCGACATCGGGCTCGCCCAGTCGTGGGCGCTCCTGTGGGGCGGCGACCCCGGCAGCGACCTGGGCACCGAGGCGGCCATCGTGCGCGACCTGCGGGTGCCGCGGGGGTTCCTCGCGCTGGCCGTGGGCGCCGCGCTCGGGCTGTCCGGTGCCGTGATGCAGGGCCTGTCCCGCAACCCCCTCGCCGACCCGGGCCTGCTCGGTGTCAACGCCGGCGCGTCCGCCGCCGTCGTCGTGGCGATCGGCGTGTTCGGGATCGGCACGATCACGGGCTACGTGTGGTTCGCGCTCGTCGGCGCCGCGGCGACGATGGCCGTGGTGCACGTGCTCGGCGCCACCGGACGGGCGTCGGGCACCCCGGACCGCCTGGTCCTGGCCGGCGCCGCGATCACCGCGGTGCTCATCGCGCTGGTCAACGCGGCGCTGGTGCTCACGCCGCGGACCTTCGACGCCTTCCGGTTCTGGAACCTGGGCTCGCTGTCCGGACGGCGCCTGGACGTGCTGGTCGCGGTCGGGCCCTTCATCGCCGTCGGTGTGCTCGCCGCGTTCGCGATGGCCCGCGCGCTCGACACGCTCGCCCTCGGGGAGCGCGCCGGGCAGGCGCTGGGCCTCAACGTCGAGCGCACCCGGGTCGCGGCGGGCGCCGTCGTCACCGTGCTCGCCGGCGCCGCGACGGCCGCGGTCGGACCCATCGCCTTCCTCGGCCTCGCCGTCCCGCACGTCGTGCGGGGGGTCGTCGGCCCCGCGCACCGGTGGCTGCTGCCCTACACCGCCGTCCTGGGCGCGATCGTGCTGCTCGTCGCCGACGTGGTCGGCCGCGTCCTCGCCCCACCGGGGGAGATCCAGGTGGGCGTCACGACGGCCGTGCTCGGCGTCCCCGTCTTCGTGGCCCTGTGCCGCCGGCGCCGGCTGGTGGGCGTGTGAGCGCCGGGAGGGCGGGTGGCGCGACGCCGTCCCCGGTGACCGGGCGGCTCCTGCGCCTGGCCGGTGGGCGGGTCTCCCTGCGCGTCGGCCCCCGCTCGGTGCTCGTCGGCGCGGCCGCCGCCGCGGTGATCCTCGTCGGGGTGCTCGTGTCGATGACCACCGGGTCGTTCCCGCTGACGCTCGCGGAGGTCGGCGAGACGCTCGTCGGGCAGGGCAGCCGGGCCACCGAGTTCGTCGTGCTGGACCAGCGGCTGCCGCGGCTGGTGCTCGCCGTCGGCGTGGGCGCGGCGCTCGCGGTGAGCGGGGCGGTGCTGCAGAGCCTCTCGCGCAACGCGCTGGGCAGCCCCGACGTCATCGGGTTCACCACCGGTGCCTCCACCGGCGCGCTCGTCGCGATCGTCGTGTTCGGGGCGGGGATCGCCGGAACCTCGCTCGGTGCGCTGGTCGGCGGCATGATCACGGCGTTCTTCGTCGTGGCGCTCTCGGCCGGGCGCGGCACGCAGGGGCTGCGCATGGTGCTCATCGGGATCGGCATCGGGGCCGCGCTGCTCGCCGTGAACAGCTGGCTGATCACCACGGCCGCGCTGCAGACCGCCGTCGACGCGCAGGCCTGGCTGCTCGGCGACCTCGGCAACCGCGGCTGGCCCCAGATCCTCGCTCTCGCCGCCGTGGTGGTCGTGCTGCTCCCCGTGCTGTTCGGCATGGCCCGCCGGCTCGCGCTGCTCGAGCTCGGCGACCGCCCGGCCGGCGCGTTGGGCGTCGATGTCGGCCGCAGCCGGACGATCCTGCTGCTGTGCGCGGTGGCGCTGGCCGCGGCGTCGACGGCCGCCGCCGGGCCGATCCCGTTCCTCGCGCTCGCGGCGCCCCAGATCGCGCGTGCCCTGACGCGCGCGGCCACGCCGGTGCTCGTGCCGAGCGCGCTGGTGGGGGCGGCGCTGCTGGTGGTCAGCGACCTCGCCGTGACGCGCCTGTTCGCCCCCGTCCCGCTGCCGGTGGGGATCGCCACCGGCCTCATCGGCGGGCTCTACCTCGTCGCGCTGCTCGTGCGTCTGTGGCGGAGGAGCACGACATGAGCACCGTTCCCGATCCGGCAGGAGCCCCATGACCCGCCTGCTCGCCCGCGACGTGACGCTGGGCTACGAGGGCCGCACGGTGGCCCGGGACCTCTCGGTGGAGATCCCCGACGACTCCTTCACCGTGATCGTCGGGCCGAACGCGTGCGGCAAGTCGACGCTGCTCGCCGCGCTGGCGCGCGTGCTCGCACCCCAGGGCGGCGCGGTGATGCTCGACGGGGCGGAGATCGCGAGCTACCGGTCCAAGGAGGTGGCGCGCCGCCTCGGCCTGCTGCCCCAGACCGCGACAGCGCCCGGCGGGATCACCGTCGGCGACCTCGTCGCGCGGGGCCGCTACCCGCACCAGCAGCTGCTCAAGCAGTGGTCGGACGACGACGAGGTGGCCGTCGCCGAGGCGATGGCGCTGACGAACGTCTCCGACCTCGCCCCCCGGCTGGTCGACGAGCTCTCCGGCGGCCAGCGCCAGCGGGTGTGGCTCGCGATGGCGCTCGCCCAGGAGACGCCGATCCTGCTGCTCGACGAGCCGACGACCTACCTCGACATCTCCCACCAGGTCGACGTGCTCGAGCTCTGCGCACGCCTGCACGCCGAGCACGGCCGCACGCTGGTCGCGGTGCTGCACGACCTCAACCAGGCCGCCCGCTACGCCTCGCACCTCGTCGCGCTGCGCCAGGGCGGGATCGTGGCCGCCACCGGGCCGCCCGACGAGGTGCTCACCGAGGAGCTCGTCACCGACGTCTACGGCCTGGCCTGCCGCGTCCTGCCCGACCCCGAGACCGGCACGCCCATGGTCGTGCCGCGCCGTCCGGAGTGGATGGCGTCGGCCGGCGGGGCCGCGCGGGGTGCTGGCGACGGCCGCCCCGCGGCGGGCGGGTAGCGTTCCCGGCCGATGAACGAGCACTTCGTGGTGCGCGGCTCCGGGCCCCTCTCCGGGGCGGTCGACGTCGTCGGCGCCAAGAACAGCGTGCTCAAGCTGATGGCGGCCTCGCTGCTCGCCGAGGGCCGGACGGTCATCACCAACTGTCCGGAGATCCTCGACGTCCCGCTCATGGCCGACGTGCTGCGCAGCCTGGGGTGCGCGGTGGCCGTCGCGGGCGACACGGTGACCATCGACGTCCCCGCCGAGCTGACCCCCGAGGCGGACTACCGCTCGGTGTCGCGGCTGCGGGCCTCGGTGTGCGTGCTCGGGCCGCTGGTGGCGCGCTGCCGGCGCGCGGTGGTGCCGCTGCCCGGTGGTGACGCGATCGGCTCGCGGCCCCTCGACATGCACCAGGCGGGCCTGCGCCTGCTCGGCGCCTCCAGCGAGATCTCGCACGGCTGCGTCGTCGCGGGCGCCGAGACGCTGCGCGGCGCCCAGATCTGGCTCGACTTCCCCAGCGTCGGCGCCACCGAGAACATCCTCATGGCCGCGGTGTTCGCCGAGGGCACGACGGTCATCGACAACGCGGCGCGCGAGCCGGAGATCGTCGACCTCGTCACGATGCTCCAGCAGATGGGCGCCAAGATCGAGGGCGGCGGGACCTCGACGCTGACCGTCCACGCCGGCGGGCCGCTGACGCCGACGACGCATCGGGTCATCGGTGACCGCATCGTCGGCGCGACCTGGGGGTTCGCCGCCGCGATGGCGGGGGGTGACGTCACCGTCAACGGCGTCGACCCGCACCACCTCGACCTCGTGCTCGACCGCCTGGGGCAGGCGGGGGCGCAGGTCTCCGCGCTCGACGGGGGATTCCGGGTCGTGATGGACGGCCGTCCGCGCTCGGTCGACTGGGTCACGCTGCCCTACCCGGGCTTCGCGACCGACCTGCAGCCCATGGCGATCGCGCTGTCGGCGATCTCCGAGGGCACGTCGATGATCACCGAGAACGTCTTCGAGGGGCGCTTCCGGTTCGTCGAGGAGATGGTCCGGCTCGGGGCCGACGCGCGCACCGACGGGCACCACGCCGTCGTCCGGGGCGTACGGCGCCTGTCGTCGGCGCCGGTGTGGGCGTCGGACATCCGCGCGGGGGCCGGTCTCGTGCTGGCGGGGCTCTGCGCGGACGGGGAGACCGAGGTGTGGGACGTCGCCCACATCGACCGCGGCTACCCGCTGTTCGTGGAGAACCTCGCCGCCCTCGGCGGCGGCATCCACCGCATCGTCGCCCCACCCCAGCGCTGACCCTTGTGCTCACGTGGAGCGGAGGACCACCCGGGCGTCGTCGGCGTCGCTCGGGAAGGCGAGCAGGCGCCAGCCCTCCTCGCCGTGGGCCACCGTGACCCGCACCCGCTCCCGCGCGAGCTTGGTCACCAGCACGTCGGCGGCCTCGCGCGTCGGCACGACGGCGACGGTCTCGAGCAGGCCCAGGTCGCCGTTCTCGTCGGGCAGCGCGCCCTGGGGTCCGCGGCCGAAGGTCCAGCGCAGGATGCCGGCGAGCAGGATGACCAGCGCCACCACCAGGGCGATCTCGGTCACGGAACCCACCCGCCCAGTGTGACGGGTCCAGCTCAGCTCCGCTCCGTGTCCCCACCTGACCGATCCTGTGGGCCACGGCATCCCGCCCAGTCCGACTTCAGGGCCCCGCGGCGCAGACCCGTCGGTAACATCAGCGGGTCATCCGCCAGGTGACGAAGCGCAGCGGAGGTACCTGACGTGCCCTATCCCAGCGACGACGCCCGCGACCGGCCCTGGGTCATGCGGACCTACGCCGGCCACTCGTCGGCCCGCGCGTCGAACGAGCTCTACCGACGCAACCTGGAGAAGGGCCAGACCGGCCTCTCGGTGGCCTTCGACCTGCCCACGCAGACCGGCTACGACCCCGACCACGAGCTCGCGAAGGGCGAGGTCGGCAAGGTCGGCGTGCCGGTGTCGCACCTCGGCGACATGCGCGCCCTCTTCGAGGGCATCCCGCTGAACGACGCGAACACGTCGATGACGATCAACGCGACGGCGATGTACCTGCTGGCGCTCTACGTCACCGTCGCCGACGAGCACGGCGCCGACCGCGAGAAGCTCGCGGGCACGACGCAGAACGACATCGTCAAGGAGTACCTGTCGCGCGGGACGTACGCGTTCCCGCCGGCGCCGAGCGTGCGGCTGATCACCGACATGATCGCGTGGACGTACCTCAACGTGCCGAAGTGGAACCCGATCAACATCTGCAGCTACCACCTGCAGGAGGCCGGGGCGACGCCGACGCAGGAGGTCGCCTACACGCTGTCGACCGCGATCGCGGTGCTCGACGCGGTGCGCGACTCGGGCCAGGTGCCCGAGGAGAAGTTCGGCCAGGTCGTCGGGCGCATCTCGTTCTTCGTCAACGCCGGGCTGCACTTCATCTCCGAGATCGCGAAGCTCCGCGCGTTCTCGCAGCTCTGGGACGAGCTGTGCCGCGAGCGCTACGGCGTCGAGGACCCCAAGATGCGCCGCTTCCGCTACGGCGTGCAGGTCAACTCGCTCGGGCTCACCGAGGCGCAGCCGGAGAACAACGTCCAGCGCATCGTGCTCGAGATGCTCGCGGTGACGCTCTCGCGCGACGCCCGGGCCCGCGCGGTCCAGCTGCCGGCGTGGAACGAGGCGCTCGGCCTGCCGCGGCCCTGGGACCAGCAGTGGGCGCTGCGGATGCAGCAGGTGCTGGCCTACGAGACCGACCTGCTCGACCACGACGACATCTTCGCCGGGTCCCACGTCATGGAGTCCAGGACGGCGGCGATCGTCGAGGGCGCCCGTGCGGAGATGGCCAAGGTCGCCGAGATGGGCGGCGCGGTGCCCGCCGTCGACTCGGGCTACATGAAGTCGCAGCTCGTGTCGTCGCTCGCGGCACGCCGTCAGCGGATGGAGTCCGGCGAGGACGTCGTCGTCGGGGTCAACACGTTCACCTCCACCGAGCCCAGCCCGCTGCAGGCCGAGGGGGCCGAGGCGATCTTCACGGTGGAGAAGTCGGTCGAGGAGGAGGCCGCCCGCGCGGTCCAGGAGTGGCGCTCCTCGCGCGACCAGGAGGCCGCCGACGCCGCGATCACGCGGCTGCAGCAGGCCGCCCGCGGCGACGAGAACCTCATGGAGGCCACGCTCGAGTGCGCCCGCGCCGGCGTGACGACCGGCGAGTGGGCGGGGGCGCTGCGCGACGTCTTCGGCTCCTACCGCGCCCCGACGGGCGTCGCTGGTGCGTCAGGGGCGACCTCGGGCGCCGGCGAGGCCCCCGAGGAGCTCGCCCAGGTGCGGGCGCGCGTGCGCCAGACGGCCGAGGAGATGGGCACGGCGTCGCTGCGCATGCTCGTCGGCAAGCCCGGGCTCGACGGCCACTCCAACGGCGCCGAGCAGATCGCCGTGCGCGCCCGCGACGCCGGCTTCGAGGTCATCTACCAGGGCATCCGCCTCACGCCGGCCGAGATCGTCGCGGCCGCCGTGCAGGAGGGCGTGCACGTCGTCGGCCTGTCGGTGCTGTCGGGCTCGCACCTCGAGGTCGTCCCGGCCGTGCTCGACGGCCTGGCCCGCGCGGGCGCCGACGACATCCCGGTGGTCGTCGGCGGGATCATCCCGCCCGCCGACGCCGAGCAGCTCCAGCGTCTCGGCGTGCAGCGCGTCGTCACGCCGAAGACGTACTCGCTGACCGGGATCATGGGCGAGTTCGTCGAGGTCGTGCGCGAGGCGAACGGCCTCGACTCTCCGTCGCCGGCGCCCGTCGCGGGGGCCTGATCTAGCCCAGATCTAGCCCAGATCTACCCCGGGACCTTGTCGAGGAAGCCGTGGACGGTGCGCAGGCGCCCGTCCTCGGCGATCTCGGCGACGTCGAACCCGATGACGACGGGCTCGGCGTTCTCGGGCCCGAGGTGCCAGGTGAAGCGGACGACGTCGTGGTGGGCGTCGAGCACGTCGCCCCGCGAGAACGTCAGTCCCGCGAACTGCTCCTGCGCACCGGCGATCAGCGCGTCGACGCCGTCGTGGCCGGAGACGTCGGCGAGCGGGTCGACGTAGCGGGCGTCGGGCGTGAACGCGGCGGCGATCGCGTCCCGTCGCGCGGTGGGGTCGGTCGCGTTCCAGGCGGCGAGGTAGCGGCTGATGGCGCGGTCGGTGTCCATGGGGTCCTCCTTCGTCCGGTGACGTCGAGAACCGTGACCGAGGCGCGGTAGCCGGGTCGATGACCTCGCAGGTCATGGACGATCACCGCCGCCCGGCGGGACGCTGGCTCCCGTGACCGACCCGCAGACCCTCGTGGACTCGATGCCCTTCGCCGCGGGCCTCGGCGTCCGGCTCGAGACCGCCGGCCCCGACGAGACCGTCGCCTCCTGCCGTGGTCCGACGCGAACACCACGATCGGCGGGCTGCTGCACGGCGGCGCGATGATGACGCTCGCCGACACCGCAGGCGCCGTCGGCGCCTACCTCGGCCTGCCCGAGGGGACGCGGACCGCCACGACACAGTCGGGCACCCACCTGCTGCGGGCGGTGGCGGGCTCGACGGTGACGGCCACCTCGCGGCCGGTTCACCCCGGGCGCACCCAGATCGTCGTGCCGACCGATCTCACCGACGACCGGGGACGCCTGGTCGCGCGCACGACGCAGACGCAGGTCGTCATCTCTCCGTGATCCCGTCCTCCTCGTCGTCCTTGGCCGCGCCGCGGCGCTTGAGGAACGAGAAGCCGGGGATGCCGTCGATCGCGCGGCGGAGGTCCTTGGTGACGTCGAGCAGCTCGTGGAGGTCGGGTCCGACGCGGTCGAGGGTCGCGAGAATCGGCATGATGTCGGCGACCATGTGCTCGGTCAACTGCGGCATCTGGTCCACGAGCTTGATCGCCGCGTCGACCTCCTCCGGGCTGAGCTCGTCGACGAACCTCCCGGCCAGCGGTGCGCCGCGCTCGAGCATCGGGCGGTAGAGGGCGAGCAGCTCCTGGGCCGAGCGGCTCGTCTCGCCGGCGCCGTCGACGACCTCCTTCGCGCCCGACGCGATCTGGCGGGCGTCCCCGACGACGCCCTCGGCGCCGGTCGTGATGGAGCGGGCGGAGTCGACGACCTCGGAGGCGCCGCTCGTGATCGCCCGCGCCGACGTGACCACCTCGTCGGCGCCCGACGTGATGAGCCGCGCGGACCCGACGACCTCGTCCGCGCCGCTGGTGATGCCGCGGGCGGACTCGACGACCTCGCCCGCCCCGCTCGTGATCCCGCGTGCCGACGCCACGACCTCGTCGGCGCCCTCGGTGATCTTCCGCGCGGAGCCGACGACCTCCTCGGCGCCCGTGGTGATCGAGCGCGCGGAGCCGACGACCTCGTTCGCCCCGTCGGTGATGCGGCGGGCCTCGCCGAGCACGCCGTCGATCTCGCCGACGATCCCGTCGGCACGGTCGACCAGGCCGTCCACACGGTCCGCGAGCTGCCCGAGCACGCCGACCAGGCGCGTCACCTCGTCGAGCAGCGCGTCCACCCGCCCGGGCAGGCGGGCACCGACGTCGGCGACCTCACCGACCCAGCCCAGCACCTCGCCCGGTGTGGGCACCGACAGCGGACCGAGCCGCACCAACGCCATGTCCCCACTCTGCCCGCCGGAGCAGGCGGCTATCCCGAGCTGTCCCGCGCTATCCCGATCGCAGGTGCAGGAGGGTGTAGGCGGCGATGGTCTGGGCGTCGGTGATCTCGCCCGCGCGGATGCGCTCCTCGAGCTCGGCGCGGGTGACCCACGCGAAGCGCATGTCCGCCTCGGTGCTCTCGCGCTCGGGATGGCCCTCGGTGAGGTCAGTGGCGAGGAAGGCCCGGCCCCGCTGCGAGGACAGGCCCGGGGCGACGTCGAGCAGGCCGAGGTAGGTCCAGGTCGCGGCGGTGAGGCCGGTCTCCTCGCGCAGCTCGCGAGCGGCGAGGTCCTGTGCGGGCATCTCCGCGCGGTCGGGGGCGGTGCCCTGCGGGAACTCCCATCGGCGCAGCCCGAGGGGGTAGCGGTACTGCTCGACCATGGCCAGGCGGTCGCCGTCCTGCGCCACCACGAGCGCGTAGTCGGGCTTGTCGACCACGCCGTAGACGCCGTCGGACCCGTCGGGGCGGCGGAAGGTGTCCTCCCGCAGCGTCATCCACGGGTTGGCGTAGACCTCGCGGCTGCTGGTCGTCACCGGTTCCTCCACGCCCCGGGATGATCCTCGGCCGGCGCCTCCCTTCACCGACCGGTCGAGCTCCGCTGCGCTCCGTCTCCTACAGTCAGGCCCCGTGCGTCTCGTCATCGCTCGGTGCACGGTCGACTACGACGGCCGTCTGACCGCGCACCTGCCGAGTGCGCTGCGCCTGCTGCTGGTCAAGGCGGACGGGTCGGTCAGCGTCCACGCCGACGACCGCGCCTACAAGCCGCTGAACTGGATGAGCCCGCCGTGCTGGCTCACCGAGGAACCGGGTGTCTGGACGGTCCGCAACAAGGCCGACGAGACGCTGACGATCACCCTCGAGGAGATCCAGCACGACTCGTCCCACGAGCTGGGCGTCGACCCGGGCCTGGTCAAGGACGGCGTCGAGGCCCACCTCCAGCAGCTGCTCGCCCAGCACGTGACGACGCTGGGGGAGGGCTGGACGCTCGTGCGGCGCGAGTACCCGACAGCGATCGGGCCGGTCGACCTGCTCTGCCGTGACGACGCCGGGCGGTCCGTCGCGGTCGAGATCAAGCGGCGCGGGGAGATCGACGGCGTCGAGCAGCTGACCCGGTACCTCGAGCTGCTCAACCGCGACCCGTTGCTGACGCCGGTGGCCGGGGTGTTCGCGGCGCAGCAGATCAAGCCGCAGGCCCGCACGCTCGCGACCGACCGCGGGATCCGCTGCGTCACGCTCGACTACGACGCCCTGCGCGGCGCGGACGTCGACGAGTTCCGCCTGTTCTGAGGTGGCGGCTCCGAGGTGGCGCCGCCGCCGTGTCCGCGGTGAGGGGCTCTCCGCCGAGATCGACGGCGAGTGCGTCTTCTGCCGGATCGTCGACGGCCGCGCCGAGGCGAGCGTCGTCGCGGAGACCGAGCGGTGCGTCGCCTTCCTGGACCTGCAGCCGGTGACCCCGGGCCACGTGCTCGTCGTCCCGCGGGCCCACGCGGCGTCGCTGGCGGAGGTCGACGACGCGGACGGTGCCGCGGTCTGGTCGCTGGCGCGGCGGGTGGCGGCCGGCCTGCGTGCCTCGGGGCTCGCCGACGGTGTGAACCTGCTGCTCGCGGACGGCGCGGTCGCGTGGCAGACGGTGTGGCACGTGCACCTGCACGTCATCGCCCGCCGGCGCGACGACGGCCTGCGTCTGCACGCCGACTGGACCCGCCCGGACCGTCCGGCCCTCGACGCGACCGCGGACCGCATTCGCGCCGCCGTGCCGTGATCGCTGTTCCTTGATCCATGGACGAATGATCCACGGAAGAATACGGACACCCAGTGTCTGCGACGCCACGTCGCTGACACGTAAGAGACAGTCGCGTCTGACCGCTACTGGTGCGTAGGTTGGCCGCATGACGAGCACCCGCGACGCGGGGACGGTGCCCGCGGCCACTGCGCAGAACACCTTCGACTCCCTCGACCCCCGCTCCGGCGAGGTGATCGCGTCCTACCCCCGGCACACCGCCGAGCAGGTCGAGGCGACGGTCGCGCGGGCGCGGCGGGCGGCGCGGTGGTGGAGCGACCTGGGGTTCGACGGGCGGGCGCGCAAGCTCGCGGCGTGGCGTCAGCTGATCGACGGGCGGCGCGACGAGCTCGCCGCCGTCGTCAGCCGCGAGACCGGCAAGCCGCTGGACGACGCGCGCATCGAGGGCATCCTCGCCCTCGACCACCTGCACTGGGCCGCGAAGCACGCCGCGAGGGTGCTCGGACCGCGCAACGCCGCCGCGGGCCTGCTGATGATCAACCACAGGGCGAGCGTGGAGTACCCGCCGCTGGGGGTGGTCGGGGTGCTCGGGCCCTGGAACTACCCGGTGTTCACGCCGATGGGCTCGATCGTCTACGCGCTCGCCGCCGGCAACACGGTCGTCTTCAAGCCCAGCGAGCTCACCCCGGGCGTCGGGCAGTGGCTCGTCGACAGCTTCGCCGAGGCGGTCGGTGGCGGGACGCGCGGCGGAGCGGAGCCGGCCCAGGTGAATGCCGACGCGATCTTCCAGCTCGTCACCGGCGAGGGCGAGACCGGCGCCGCGCTGTGCCGCGCGGGGGTCGACAAGGTCGCGTTCACGGGGTCGACGGCCACCGCCAAGAAGGTCATGGCCACGTGCGCGGAGACGCTGACGCCGGTGCTCGTCGAGTGCGGCGGCAAGGACGCCCTGCTCGTCGACGCCGACGCGGACCTCGACGACGCCGCCGCGGCCGTGGTCTGGGGCGCGATGTCGAACGCCGGCCAGACCTGCGTCGGCGTCGAGCGCGTCTACGTCGTCGACGAGGTCGCCGAGGATCTGCTCGACCGTGTCGCGCGCCGCGCGGCCACCGTCACCCCGGGTGGGGCGCCGGATGCGCAGTACGGGCCGATCACCATGCCCCGCCAGCTCGGGATCATCTCCGGGCAGATCGACGACGCGCTCACCCGGGGCGGTCGTGCCGTCGTCGGCGGCCGTGAGTCGGTGCGGGCGCCCTACGTCGAGCCGGTCGTGCTCGCCGACGTCCCCGAGGACTCCACCGCGGTCACCGACGAGACGTTCGGCCCGACGGTCGTGGTCAACCGCGTGCGCGACATCGACGAAGCCGTCGAGCGCGCCAACGCGTCGCGCTACGGGCTCGGCGCCTCGGTGTTCGCGAGGAAGCGCGGTCATGACGTCGCGCGCCGCCTGCGCGCCGGCATGGTGTCGGTCAACGGCGTCATCGCGTTCGCCGGCATCCCGTCGCTGCCCTTCGGCGGTGTCGGCGACTCCGGGTTCGGGCGCATCCACGGCGTCGACGGCCTGCGGGAGTTCACCCGGCCACTGGCGATCTCCGAGCGCCGTTTCCGCAGCATCAACGTCATGACGTTCGACCGGCCGGCCTGGGTCGTGACGGTGCTCGCCCGGCTGGTCAGCGTGCTGTACGGGCGCCGGAACTGACAGAGCGCCGACGGGCCGCACCCACCCGATCACGGAACTCGACCTACCGCCGTGACCCGGTGATTGCCAGGCTCGTCGGTGTGGCGGAGGATCTCGTCGACCGGGTCGCGGGCCCGGTCCTGCGTCCCGGTGAGGACGGCTACGACGCCGAGGTCGCCGGCTTCGACCTGTCGGTGCTCGCGCACCCCGCGGTCGTCGTCGGCGCCACGGGCGCGGCCGATGTCCTCGCCGCGGTCCGGCACGCCACGACGCGGGGCCTCGCGGTGGGGGTGCAGGCCACCGGGCACGGCCCCACGGTCCCGGCCGGTGACGACGCCCTGCTGATCACCACCCGGCGCATGGACGGGGTCCGCGTCGACCCCGCCGGGCGCACGGCGTGGATCGCGGCCGGCGCGACCTGGGAGAACGTGCTGCCCGAGGTGGCGCCGCACGGCCTCGCGCCGCTCCTGGGCTCCGCGCCCGGTGTCGGGGCGGTCTCGTACACCCTCGGCGGCGGGCTCGGCGAGCTCGGGCGGCGCTGGGGCTTCGCCGCCGACCACGTGCGCCGCCTCGAGGTGGTGACCGCCGACGGCGTCGCGCGGGCGGTGACCGCCGACGAGCACCCCGACCTGTTCTGGGCGATGCGCGGTGGCGGGGGCAACCTCGGCGTCGTCACCGGCATGGAGATCGACCTCGTCCCGCTGCGCGAGGTGTACGGCGGCGGGCTCTTCTTCCCCGGCGAGGACGCCGAGCCCGTGCTCACGGCCCTGCTCGCGGCGGGCCGCGACGCGCCCGACGAGGTGACGCTCTCCGCGGCGCTGATGACCTTCCCCGACCTGCCCGCGGTCCCGGAGGCGATCCGCGGGCGCTGGTGCTGCCACGTGCGGGTCTGCTCGTCGGGAGCGCCGGGTGGGTGCGAGGAGGTGATCGCCCCGCTGCGCGCGGCCGCGACCCCGCTGCTCGACGCGGTGCGCACCCTGCTGGTCACCGACATCGGCACGATCCACAACGACCCCGTGGCGCCGCTCGCGACCAACAGCCGCTCGCTGGCCCTGCACTGCGTCGACACGGACACCGTCACGACGATCCTGCGCCACGCCGGGCCCGCGACCGCCTTCCTCGTCGAGGTGCGCCTGATGGGCGGAGCCCTCGCCCGCCCGCCGTCGGTGCCGAACGCGGTCGGACACCGCGGCGCCGCGGCCACCGTCTACACCACCGCCCACCCGCGCCCGACGGGTCCGAGTGCGGCCGACACCGCCGCCGAGCAGGCCCTCCTCGACGACCTCGGGCCCTGGAGCGCCGGCGGCGCGCTGGTCAACTTCCTCGCCGGCGCCCATGTCACCGCGACCGACGTGCGCGCCGCGTACGAGACCGCGACGTGGACCCGACTCACCGCGGTCAAGACGACCTGGGACCGGTTCAACGTCTTCCGCATCAACCACAACGTCCCGCCGCGCACCCTCGAGGAGAGCCCGTGACCCTCGGCCTCGCCGCCGGGTCCTGGGTCGCAGCGGGCGCGTTCGCCCTCGCGGTCGTCGGGGCCCTGCTCCTGACCCGTCGGTCGCCCCGACCTACCGGAACGGTCAAGTTACCGGCTGGTACGAACCCGTCCGTCGGACCCGGGTGAAGCCTCCGTGCGCATGGCAGGATGCGCCCGACAGGGTCAGTGGTCGTCGGCAGGAAGGTTTCCACGTGGCGCGCGAATTCGCCCGGGTCGGAGTGGTCGGTCTCGGCACGATGGGAGCCGGCATCGTCGAGGTGTTCGCCCGGGGCGGCATCGAGGTCGTCGCGGTGGAGGTCGACGAGGCGTCGGCCGACAGGGGCCGCGAGACCCTCGAGGCGTCGACCCAGCGGGCCGTCGACCGCTCGAAGCTGGCCGCCGACGACCGCGAGGTGTTGCTGGGGCGGGTGCGGATCAGCACCAACCTCGACGACCTCGGCGACGTCGACCTCGTCGTGGAGGCCGTGCCCGAGCGCCTCGAGCTCAAGGCCGAGGTCTTCGCGGCGCTGAGCAAGATCTGCGGCCCGGAGACGATCTTCGCCTCGAACACCTCGTCGCTGTCGATCACCGAGCTCTCGGTGCGCACCGAGCGGCCGCAGCAGGTCGTCGGCATGCACTTCTTCAACCCGGCGCCGGTCCAGGCCCTGGTCGAGGTCGTGCGCACGGTCGTCACCGACCCCGAGGTGCTCTCCGACATCACCGGCCTGGCGGTGAAGCTCGGCAAGAGCCCGGTGGTGTGCGGAGACCGCGCCGGCTTCATCGCCAACAACCTGCTCTTCACCTACCTCAACCAGGCCGTCGGGATGTTCGAGTCCCACTACGCCGGGCGTGAGGACCTCGACGCGGCCATGCGTTTCGGCTGCGGCTACCCGATGGGCCCGCTGGCCCTCATGGACCTCATCGGCCTCGACACGGCCTACGAGATCCTCGACACGATGTACCGCCAGTCGCGCAACCAGCGACACGCGCCGGCCCCGATCCTCAAGCAGATGATCACCGCCGGGCTGCTCGGCCGGAAGTCCGGGCGCGGCTTCTACACCTACGCCGCCCCCGGGTCGCCCGAGGTCGTCGCGGACTCGCTGACCCCGCCACCGCCCGGTCAGGAGGGCGGCGACCAGCGTCCGGTCTCCACCGTCGGGATCGTCGGGACCGGCACGATGGCCACGGGCATCGCCGAGGTGTTCGCGAAGGCCGGGTACGACGTGGTCGTCCGGGCGCGCACGGAGGCCAAGGGCGAGGGCGTCGTCGCCGGCATCCGCAAGTCGCTGGAGAAGGCCGTCGTCAAGGGCAAGCTCACCGAGAGCGCCCGCGACGAGACCCTCGCCCGCGTTCGCCCGACCACGTCGTTCGACGACCTCGCCGGCTGCGACCTCGTCGTCGAGGCCGTCGCCGAGGACCTCGAGGTCAAACAGGCCGTGTTCGGCGCGCTGGACGACGTGGTCAAGAAGGGCGCCATCCTCGCGACGACGACCTCCTCGCTGCCGGTGGTCGAGTGCGCGGCGGCCACGCAGCGCCCCGACGACGTGATCGGGATGCACTTCTTCAACCCCGCGTCGGTGATGAAGCTCGTGGAGATCGTCAGCCCGATCACGACCGCCCCGGACGTGACGTCGACGGTGCGGGCCGTGACGGCGAAGATCGGCAAGCACCCGGTGCTCTGCGGGGACCGCGCGGGCTTCATCGTCAACGCCCTGCTCTTCCCGTACCTCAACGACGCGACCGCGATGCTCGAGGCGAACTACGCCACCGCCGACGACATCGACTCGGCCATGAAGAACGGCTGCGGTCTGCCGATGGGGCCGTTCGCGCTGCTCGACGTCGTCGGGCTGGACGTGTCGCTGGCGATCGAGCGGTCGCTGTACCAGGAGTTCCGGGTCCCGGGCTTCGCGCCGGCGCCGCTGCTCGAGCACCTGGTCACGGCCGGGCGTCTCGGTCGCAAGACCGGCCAGGGGTTCCGGGACTACTCGAAGAAGTAGGGGTGCCCCGCAGGCCTCGGCGCCCCACGCCCTCCTCCCGCCCCGCGGCAGAGCCCCCTCCGCTGCGGGGCGGGTGGGTGCGTGACGAGGGCGGCTGGCGGGTGCGCTCCGTCAGCGGGAGCGCGGCGAGAAAGACCTACGTCTGCCCGGGCTGCCACCAGGACATCCCGCCGGGCACGCCGCACGTGGTGGCGTGGCGGCCGGGGGACGACGCCGGGCGCAGCCGGGACACCGACGGCGGATCGCACGAGCGGCGGCACTGGCACTCGGGCTGCTGGCGGCAGGGTCGGTGACGGGGCGGTCCGGGGTGACGGCCGGTCCAGGCCGGTGTGCGGCTCCTCCGCCCCGCCACGAGCCCCTGCCCGGGCCCACACCCCGGGGTGGGCCCGGGGCTCAGTGCGCCTCGGGCTTGGCGATGCCGGCCCCGGTCAGCGACCGGACCTCCATCTCCGCGTACTTGCTCCCGTCGTGGCGCCTCTGCCCGATGTAGGTGCCCAGCGCGCCGAGCAGGAACGACGCCGGGATCGACACCAGGCCGGGGTTCGACAGGGGGAAGAGCATGAAGTCCGCGTCCGGGAAGATCGACGGGGTGGCCGCCTCCTCGCCGCGGCCCGAGACCACCGGGGAGAAGACGATCAGGATCAGGGTGACCGCGAGGCCTCCGTAGATCGAGAAGAGTCCTCCTGTCGTGTTGAACCGCTTCCAGAACAGCGAGTAGAGGATCGTCGGGAGGTTCGCCGACGCCGCCACCGCGAACGCCAGGGCCACGAGGAACGCGACGTTCTGCTGGCGGGCCAGGATGCCGCCGACGATCGCGACGACGCCGATGACGATCGCGGTGCGCCGCGCGACGCGGACCTGGGTGGCCTCGGTGTCCTCGACGTCGCCCCGCTTGATCACGTTGATGTAGACGTCGTGCGCGAACGACGCGGACGCGGTGATCGTCAGGCCGGCGACGACCGCGAGGATCGTCGCGAACGCGACCGCCGCGATGATGCCCAGCAGCAGCGAGCCGCCGAGCTCGAAGGCCAGCAGCGGGGCCGCCGAGTTGACCCCACCCGGCGCGCCGCGGATCGTCTCGGGCCCGACCAGAGCCCCGGCGGCATAGCCGATGACCAGCGTGAACAGGTAGAACAGGCCGATCAGCCAGATCGCGACCTCGACCGATCGCCGTGCCTCCTTGGCCGTCGGCACGGTGTAGAACCGCATCAGCACGTGCGGTAGGCCCGCGGTGCCGAGCACCAGGGCGACGCCGAGCGAGATGAAGTCGATCTTCGACGTCGTGCTTGCTCCGTACTGCAGGCCGGGGCCGAGCAGCCCGGCGCCGTCCTCGGGGTTCGCGGCGACGGCGGCGTCGAGCAGTGCGGAGAAGTTGAATCCGAAGAGCGCGAGTGCCCAGATGGTCATCACCAGGGTGCCGGCGATGAGCAGCACCGCCTTGATCATCTGGACCCACGTGGTGCCGCGCATCCCGCCGATGAGCACGTAGGTGATCATCACGACGCCGACGACGGCGATCACCGCGCTCTGGGCGAACGCGCCCGAGACGCCGAGCAGCAGCGACACCAGCGCGCCGGCCCCCGCCATCTGTGCGAGCAGGTAGAAGAACGAGACCGCCAGCGTCGAGGTCGCCGCCGCGGCCCGGACGGGACGCTGGCGCATGCGGAACGCCAGGACGTCGCCCATCGTGAAACGGCCGGTGTTGCGCAGCAGCTCGGCCACCAGCAGCAGCGCGACCAGCCAGGCGACGAGGAAGCCGATGGAGTACAGGAAGCCGTCGTAGCCGTAGATCGCGATGGCGCCGGCGATCCCGAGGAACGACGCCGCCGAGAGGTAGTCGCCGGCGATCGCGAAGCCGTTCTGGGTCCCGGAGAAGCCGCCCCCGGCCGTGTAGAAGTCCGCGGCCGTCTTCTTCGCGTGCCGGTTGTTGACGTAGAAGACGATCGCGAGCGTCCCCACGACGAACACGAGGAAGATGGAGATGTTCAGGGCAGGGCTCGCGGCGGCCCCGCCGCCTGCCTGCGCGAGCACGGCACTCACCGGGGGCCTCCCTCGATCTCAGCGCGGATCTTCGACGACAGCGGGTCGAGGACCCGGTCGGCGAAGCGGATGTACGCGACGGTGATCGCGAACGTCGAGACGAACTGCAGCAGGCCGAGGATCAGGCCGATGTTGATCGAGCCGAGGACCGGCGTGGCCATGAACTCCGGGGCGAAGCTGGCCAGCAGCACGTAGAGCAGGTACCAGGCCAGGAACCCGGCCGTGACCGGGAAGACGAACCCGCGGAGCCGCGTGCGCAGCTGCTGGAACTCGGGACTGCTCTGGGCGGCCGCCCAGTCGGGCGTGCCCGGCGGGGCTCCCTCGGGCTGCTCGTCGGGCTCGGTCGTACTCACGTCTGCCTCCTTGCACCACCCGGCACGTCCTCGGACCGCAGTCAGGAAAGGGCCTCACGCTCGTGTGCGGAAGCCCACACACGAGCCTGGCCGGGCCCGTGCTGCGAGCGGCCGACGACCGGACGACCGAGCGCCGCGGAGAACGTCCGGCGGTCTTGACCTCAGGAGTCCGATGTGGTGGCGCGCTCGCGGTCGGTCAGGTGCAGCCGGAGCATGGCCGCCTCCGCCCCGGCGGGGACGTGGTCACGCCGGGACACCACGACCATCACGGCGAACGCACACGAGACCGACCACAGGGCCGGTTGGGTGAGCAGGGTGCCCGCCGTCCCGCCGAGGCCGAGCATCGCGCCGAGCGTCATCGCCCCGACCGCCGCGACCAGCCCGGTCACCATCCCGGCGTACGCGCCGCGCGCGGTCAGCCCCCGCCACCACAGCCCGAGCACCAGCAGCGGGCAGAACGTCGACGCCGCGACGGTGAAGGCCGAGCTGACCGCGGCACCGACGTCGATGCGCACCATGAGCAGCGCCGCCGGGACGACGGCCGCCGACGCGGCCAGGGCGGTGAGGCGAAGCCGGCGCAGCCCCGACGGCATGAGGTCGTGGGCGAGCGCACCGGACAGCGCGAGCAGCAGCCCGAGCGAGGTGGCGAGGAACGCCGCGAACGCCCCGGCGGTGAGCATCGCGGTCAGCGCCGCGGCGGTGCCACCGCCGGTGACACGGCCCGGCAGCGTGACGATGGCGGTGTCGGTGCCCTGGGACAGGTACAGCTCCGGGGTCAGCACGGTGCCGAGCAGTCCGTAGACGACCGGGAAGAGGTAGAACGCGCCGAGCATGGCCACGGTGATCGCGGCGGTGCGCCGGGCGCCGCGCCCGTCGGGGCTCGTGTGGAAACGCACGATGATGTGCGGCAGCCCCATCGTCCCCAGCGCCGTCGCGGCCAGGACCGACAGGGTCGCCAGCAGCGGCGCGGTGTCGGCGGTGCCGAGCAGCGGCAGCGCCCACTCCTCGCCGCCGGGCACCGGCTGCGCGGACCGGTCACCGCCCAGCTCCGGCACCGCCGCGCCGCCGGGGAATCGCCAGATCTGGCCTGCGCTCGCGTGGTGCGGGCCGGGCTCCAGGGCGGTCGGCACGCCGTCGATCCCCACGACGACCGGCTCGGTGAGCACGAGGTCGGTGTCGAGACGGAAATCGACCGGGGTGTCCGCGGCGAAGTGGCTGAACTCCGGGGGCGCCGCGACCTCCTCGCGCAGCTGGGGGCCGGCGAGCAGCAGCAGCCAGACGGCGGGCACCGCGAACAGCAGCAGCTTCAGCGCGAACTGGAACGCCTGCACGTAGGTCGCCGCCCGCATCCCGCCCAGCGCCAGCGTCAGCCCCACCGCGAGCCCCGACACGACGACACCCACCCAGTAGTCCACCCCGGAGACCAGGGTGAGCAGCTGCCCGGCCGCGACGATCTGCGGCACCAGGTAGAGCGCCGCGATCACCACCACGACCACCGCGGCGAACCGGCGCAGCGACCGCGACCCCAGCCGGGCCTCGGCGAACCCCGGCACGGTCAGCGCGCCGGAACGACGCATCGGCGCCGCGACCAGCACCAGCATCAGCAGGTAGCCGGCGGTGAACCCGACCGGGTACCAGAGCGCGCCGGTCCCCTCCTTGATCATGAGCCCGGCGACGCCCAGGAACGACGCCGCGGAGAGGTACTCGCCGGAGACCGCCGCGGCGTTGAGCATCGGCGAGGTCTGGCGGGAGGCGACGAGGAAGTCCGAGGTCGTGCGCAACGCGGCGACACCGCCGGCCCCGATCAGGACCGTGACCACCAGGAGCGCGACGACCGCAGCGACGGTCATGGTTCCTCGGCGGGGTCGGGCGGGCCGGTTCCCGGGGATCGTTCGACTCCCTCGGCGCGACGCAGGTGCCACCACGCGATGACGCCGAGCAGCGGGTAGGGCAGCCAGGCGACCGCGATCCATCCGAGCGGCAGACCGGTTCCCCGCCACCGCGCGACGTCGGGCGCGAGCCACAGCATCAGCGGCAGGCCGACGAGCAGCACCGCCGACCAGGCGAGGGTGATCCCGGCACGACGAAGCTGCGCCCGCCGCAGCTCGCGCGCCCGGTCCGCCACGTCCGACCCGAGGGCGACCGGCGCGGGCACGGGGCGCGGGACGCCGCGCGGAACGCCGCTCTCGGTGGGCGCGGTCACCGCGACGCGCCGCGACCGGGCGCTCACGCCCGGCCCCTGTCCCGACTCTCCAGGGCGTCCGACGTGGCGGCGGCCAACAGCCGGTCGCGGAGCTCGCGCGCGTGCCGGCGGCTGACCGGCACGTCCCCGGCATCGGTGTGGGCGAGCAGCCCGCCGCCGGCGTCGCTGCGCAGCTCGCGGACCGAGGGCAGGTGGACCAGGAAGCTGCGGTGCACGCGGAGGAAACGGTGGCCGTCCCAGTGCACCTCGAGGCGGGACAGGGGGATCCGCACCAGGGGCGAGCCGCCGGGAACGTGCAACCGCACGTAGTCGCCGTGCGCTTCGACGAACCGGACGTCCTCGCGGTGGACGTAGCGGGTGCGCCCGGCGATCTCGACGGGCAGCACGGCGAGCTCGTCCATGCGCGGCGTCGTGCGTTCTGCTCCCGTCCGGGACGACGGCGAGTTCGGGTCGCCCGGGGCGCTCGGGCCGGCGCCGGCGGCGGACCGGCCGGCCCGGGCGCGGTGGACGCGGGTGAGAGCGTCCGCGAGGCGGTCCGGGCCGACCGGCTTGAGCAGGTAGTCGACGGCCCCGAGGCCGTAGGCGGCGACGGCGTGTTCGTCGAACGCGGTGACGAACACGATCTCCGGGGGCACGGCCATCGCGGCGAGGACGCCACCCAGCTCGAGCCCGTCGATCCCGGGCATGGCGATGTCGAGGAACACGGCGTCGAAACCGCCGGTGGAGATGGCGCGCAGCGCCTCGACGGCGTCGCCGGCGCGGGTCACGTCGCCGACGCCGGGTGCGTCGGCGAGCAGCGCGCCGATCTCGTCGAGAGCCGGGGCGACGTCGTCGACGGCCAGCACCCGCAACGGGAGACGTGGCGGAGCGGAGCTCGACGACCCGGACGGCGCATCCATCGTCAGACCACGACCCCGGGCCGGAATCGCGGTATCCGCAGCACGACCCGCGCGCCCGCGCCGAGCGCGGTCTCGATCACCAGGCCGTGCCCGGGGCCGTACACGGCGCGCAGCCGGCGGTCCACGTTCACCAGCGCCACGCCGGCACTCTCGGCGGTGCCGGCCAGGACCGCGCGGGCGTGCTCGGGACTCATGCCGGGCCCGTCGTCCTCGACCACGATCACGCAGACGTCCCCCTCGGCCTCGCCGCTGACCTGGACGAGACCGCCGTCGGGGGAGCACTCCACGCCGTGCTGCACCGCGTTCTCCACCAGCGGCTGCAGCGCCAGGACGGGGACCGGCACCGCGAGGACCTCCGGCGCGACCCGCACCTGCACCCGCAGCCGCGCACCGAGGACGGCGCGGGCCAGGGTCAGGTAGGCCTCCACCGAGCGGAACTCACCGGCCAGGGGCACGTAGTCGCCGCGGGCGGCGAGCGAGTGCCGGATGAAGTCGGCGAAGGTCTCCAGCAGGTCGCGGGCGCGCGCCGGATCGGAGCGGACGAAGGAGGCGATCGTGCTGAGCGCGTTGTAGACGAAGTGCGGCGAGATCTGGGCGCGCAGGTCCCGCAGCCGGGCGGCGTCGGCCTCGGCGGCGTCGTCGGCGAGCCGGGCGCGTTCCAGGGCGTCGGCGACGAAGGCGGCCGTCCGGCGAGCGACGGCGAGCGGGACCCCGCCGCCCAGGACGAGCACCGGCTGCTGATCGGAGGGGCCGGCCTCGCCCAGCGGCTGCGCGCAGCGGCCGTCCTCGGTGAGCCGCCGGCCCCGGGCGCGCCCCGCGAGCGCGACGCCCTCGGTGCGGCCCGGCCCCCACCAGGTCACGTCCTGGCCGGGCCGGACGAGACCGGCCGCGTCGGCGCCACACAGACCGGCGAGGCGACGCAGCGCGTCGACGCCGGCGGGGGAACCGGCGGGTTCGCCCAGCCCGGCGACGACCGCCATCCCGGTCTCCAGCGCCTCGGTGGGGTCGGGAACCGCCGTGTCGCGCGGCCGGCGGGTGCCCAGCAGAGGGAGCCGGGACGTGCGCCCTCCGTCTCCGCGGTCGCGTCCGGCCCACACCCGGCCAGGATAGAACCCCGTGCGGGCCACACCCGCCGATCGAGCCCGGGACGGAGGGCGCTCAGCGCGAGGGTGCCGCGCTGCGCTGCTCGGGCGCGGTGGCCCCGCCGAGGTCGCCGGCGTCCGTACCCGCGTCGTGGCCGTTGCCGGCGGCCGGCGGGTCGGGCAGCACGGGGCGGCCGTCACCCGGCTTCTCGTCGGGGAACGAGTCGACGGTGGGCAGTGTCCCGAGCGCCTGGCGCAGCGAGGACAGCTGCTGGCCGACCCGGTCGCGCAGGCGCCTCATGTCCGCGACCTCGGCGTCGGCCTCGCGCAGCCAGCGCCGGGCCTCCTCGGAGGCCTCCTGGATGTACTTGTCGGCCCGCTCCTTCGACGCCTTCTCGTCGGCCTCGAGCTGGCGCATCGCCTCGCGGCGCCGCGCCGCCATCGCGACCGCGAAGTCGTTCTCGACCTGCTCGCGGGACGCGCGGCCCTCGGCGTCGAGGCGGTCGCGCTCCTGCTCGGCCTCCTGGCGCAGGCGGGCGGCCTCGGCACGGGCGTCGTCCATGACGCTGCGGTGCTCGTCCTCCATCGCGTGGCGCCGGCGTTCGTTGTCGGCGAGGCCGTCGTCGTAGCGGTGACGGGCCTGCTCGGCGTCGGCCTCGGCGCGCTCGCGGATCTCCCGGGCCTGACCGCGGGCCTCCTCGAGCGTGCTGCGCGCCTGCTCGTCGGCCTCCTCGACGGAGCGCCGCGCCCGCTGCTCGGCCTCGGCGGCCGTCCTGCGAGCGTGCTCGTCGGCGCCGTTCATGGTGCGCCGCGCGTACTCGTCGGCCTCCTCGCGGACACGTCGGGCCGCGTCGGTGGCCTCGTCGCGCATCGACCGCGTCTCGTCCTGCGCGAGGCGCAGCATCCGCTGCAGGCGCTCGGACAGGCCCTCCATGGTGTCCGGCGGGGCCGAGAGCCGGTCGACCTGCGCGCGCAGGTCCTCGACGTGCGCGCGGTGGTGGTCGAGCGCCCGGGCGAGCTCGGTCGCCTGGGCCACGGCGGCGTCGCGGTCGGCGGTGAGGATCCGCAGGTCCGCCTCGACGCGGTCGAGGTGCTCCTCGACCTGCCCGCGGTCGTACCCGCGGCGCACGACGTCGAAGCCGGTCCCCAGCGGCAACAGCTCGTGCTCGTCGGACGGCATGCCGGTCACGGTACCGGCGTGACGGAGGGCGCTCCACGGACGGGTGAGTGTGTCGCCCTCACCCGTCCGTGGATCGTAGCGCCGTTGATCAGACGCCCCGGAAGCGGTTGATGCCCTCGAGGTGCTGGGCGCGCTTCTCGGTGTTCGTGACGCCCAGACCCTCCTCCGGGGCGAGGCCGAGCACACCGACCTTGCCCTGGTGGCTGTTGTGGTGCACGTCGTTGGCGGCCTCGCCGGTCTGGTCCAGCGGGTAGACGCGCGACACGGTCGGGTGGATCGCGCCCTGGGCCACCAGGCGGTTCGCCAGGTAGGCCTCCTTGTAGTTGGCGAAGTGCGACCCGATGATCCGCTTGAGGTTCATCCAGAGGTAGCGGTTGTCGTACTGGTGCATGAAGCCCGAGGTCGAGGCACAGGTGACGATCGTGCCGCCGCGCTTGGCGACGTAGACCGAGGCGCCGAACGTCTCGCGGCCCGGGTGCTCGAAGACGATGTCCGGGTCGTCGCCGCCGGTGAGCTCACGGATCTTCTGGCCGAACCGCTTCCACTCGCGCGGGTCCTGGGTCTCGGGGTCGGACCAGAACTTGTAGCCCTCCTGCGAGCGATCGATGATCAGCTCGGCGCCCATCTTCCGGCAGATCTCGGCCTTCTCGGGGTTCGAGACCACGCAGACCGGGGTCGCGCCGCCGTTGAGCGCGAACTGGGTGGCGTACGAGCCCAGGCCGCCCGAGGCGCCCCAGATGAGCACGACGTCGCCCTGGGTCATGTTGGCGCCGTTCGCGCTGACCAGCTGGCGGTAGGCGGTGGAGTTGACCAGCCCGGGGGAGGCGGCCTCCTCCCAGGTCAGGTGGTCGGGCTTGGGCATGAGCTGGTTGGTCTTGACCAGCGCCAGCTCGGCGAGCCCGCCGAAATTGGTCTCGAAGCCCCAGATGCGCTGCTCGGGGTCCATCATCGTGTCGTCGTGGCCGTCGGGGGCCTCGAGCTCGACCGAGAGGCAGTGCGCGACGACCTTGTCGCCGGGCTTCCAGGTGTGCACGCCCTCGCCGGTCTTGAGCACGACGCCGGCGAGGTCGGAGCCGACCACGTGGTAGGGCAGGTCGTGGCGCTTGGCGAGCGGCGAGGTCCTGCCGTAGCGCTTGAGGAAGCTGAACGTCGACACCGGCTCGAAGATCGAGGTCCACACCGTGTTGTAGTTGATGGCGCTCGCCATCACGGCCACCAGGGCCTCGCCGGGCGCCACCTCCGGGGTGGGCACGTCGTCGAGGTGCAGCGACTTGCGCGGGTCCTTCTCGTTCGAGGCCATCCCCTCGAACATGTCGGCCTCGTCGGCGTGGACGGTGATGCCCCGGTACGACTCGGGGATCTTCAGGCCGGCCACGGCGGCGGTGTCGTCGGCGAGGATGGCGTCGCGGATGTCCTGCACGTTCTAGCCTCCGGATGTGGTGCGGTGGCGCGAGGCTACCGACCGGTAACGGTCCTGGGGACCGGGGTGTGAGGTGGTCGGCGTCCTAGTGGCCGGCGGGACCGTCAGCGGGCTCGACGAGCTCGACGAGGACGCCACCGGCGTCCTTCGGGTGCACGAAGTTCACGCGCGAGCCCGCGGTGCCCCGGCGCGGGGCGTCGTAGAGCAGGCGCAGCCCCTTGCCGCGCAGGACCTCGGCGCTGCGCTCGACGTCCGTGACGCGGTAGGCCACCTGCTGCAGCCCGGGGCCGTTGCGGTCGATGAACCTGGCGATCGTCGAGGTCTCGTCGACGGGGGCGAGGAGTTGCACCGCCGGTCCGCGCTCGTCGCCCGGGGCGTGCAGCATCGCCTCTCGGACCCCCTGCTCCTCGTTGACCTCCTGGTGGGTGGCCACGAGTCCCAGGTTCTCGGCGTACCAGGCGATCGCGGCGTCGAGGTCGGGTACGGCGATCCCCACGTGGTCGATGGTGGTGATCCCGCTCGCGGCCAGGTCGTCGGAAGCCATGGCCGGCAGGGTAACCATCTGAATCGAAGTATCCGCTGCGTGACGCGGGGCACGCTTGGGTTACCAAGCAACCGACGGCGGGGCCGTGCGATGGGTAGCCTGCCGCGCCGTGGACCTGGAGCGGCTGGTCGCCGACGCCCGTGACGGGACGCCCCGCGCGGTGTCGCGGCTCATCTCCCTGGTCGAGGACGGGAGCCCGCACCTCCGCGAGCTCGCGGCCGCGCTGGCGCCCCACACGGGCCACGCGCGGGTGGTGGGACTGACCGGATCGCCCGGGGTCGGCAAGTCGACGACCACGTCCGCGCTGGTCAGCGCCCTGCGCGCCGACGGCCGGCGCGTCGGCGTCCTCGCGGTCGACCCGAGCTCGCCGTTCTCGGGCGGGGCGCTGCTCGGCGACCGCGTCCGGATGAGCGAGCACGCCACCGATCCGGGCGTGTTCATCCGATCGATGGCCACGCGCGGCCACCTCGGCGGGCTCGCGGCCGCCACGCCCCAGGCGCTGCGGGTCCTGGACGCGGCCGGCTGCGACGTGATCCTGATCGAGACCGTGGGCGTGGGCCAGTCGGAGGTCGAGGTCGTCGCCCTGGCCGACACCACGGTCGTGCTTCTGGCGCCCGGGATGGGTGACGGTGTCCAGGCGGCCAAGGCGGGGATCCTCGAGGTCGCCGACGTGTTCGTGGTCAACAAGGCCGACCGTGACGGGGCCGACGCCACCGTGCGCGAGCTGCAGCACATGGTGTCGCTGAACCGGCGCGAGATGTCGGGCCCGTCGTGGCGCCCGCCGGTGGTCCGGACCGTGGCGTCGGCGGGGGAGGGGATCGACGACCTCGTCGGCGCCCTCGACGCCCATCGCGCGTGGCTGGCCGACCACGACCGCCTCGGCGAGGGCGCCCGGCGCCGGGCGCGCGCCGAGATCGAGGCCATCGCGCTGGCCCACCTGCGGACGCGGATCCGGGAACTGTCCGGGACCTCGGCGCTGAACGAGCTCGCCGAGCGCGTCGTCGCGGGTGACCTGGACCCCTACGCCGCCGCCGACGACGTCGTGTCCTCGGTGCGGAGCTGAGGGACTTTCGGCTACGTCGCGGCCGTGGAGGTCATCCTCGGTGCGGGCCCGCGTCAGCGCAGGACGCCGGCGGCCGGGAGGGCCACCGCGAGCCAGGGGATGACGACGGCGACGGTGGGGACGACGACGACCGCGAGCGCCGCGAGGTAAGTGCCGGTGGCCAGGGTGCGGCTGCCGCACGGGTGCGCGCGGACGCGTTCCAGCCGGGCGCCGACCTCGGTGTCGCCGGTGGCGCCGAAGGCCTCGAGCGCGCCGGCCATCGCCGCGTCGGAGCAGCGCGCCCGGGCGGCGTCGTCGGCGAGCATCTCCAGGAGCATCCCGACCGCGTCGCGGGCCTGGCGGCTGCGCGCGAGCACCGGGAAGGCCTGGTGGAGGGCGACGAAGCCCTCGCGGACGAGGTCGTGGCGGGCGTCGAGGTGCGCCTGCTCGTGGGCGAGGACGGCGCGCAGCTCGTCCGGGTCGAGCGTGTCGAGGGCGGCCTCGGTGACGACGACCCGCGGCGCCCGTCCCGGCAGGCAGTAGGCGAACGGGACGGCGCCGTCGAGCACCCGCAGCACCGACTTCGCCCCGGCACCGCCGCCGATCAGCGCGCTGCGCTCGGCGCGGTCGAGCAGGTCGACCATGTCCCGGTGCCGTGCGCGGCGCCGGCGGGTGCGCACCGCGAGCAGCACCAGCACGCCGAGCAGTCGCAGGACGATGAGCCCGGCGAGGATCGCGGCGATCGCCACCGCGACGACCATCGGTGTGCCCTGGCGCTGCTCGGGGCCGAGGGCGCGCAGGAGTTCCTCGGGCGCGGCGAGGGCGCTGCCGACGGCGGCGAGCACGGCGGCCAGCGCGATCGCCTGCCAGAGCACGATGGCGGCGCGGGGCACGCGCTGGGGCCACCGGGCGCGGGCGAGCATCGAGGGGACGGGGCCCGCCAGCACGAGGGCCAGCGCGGCCAGCCACACCGACGCCATGGGATCAGTCTGGGCCCGGCGGACACGAAGCGCAGCGGAGCTGGACCATCAGCTCGGACACGAAGCGCAGCGGAGCTGGACCATCAGATTCGGCGCGAGCTCACGACTCGGGGGCGCCTTCCTGACCGTCGATGCGCGGGTGCGGGACCTCCGGGACGACCGGCGCCGCCGCCGGCGGCCCGGTCTGGAGCGCCGCGCGCAGGGCAGCCGCCTCCTCGGGGCCGACCTTGTCGACGAACGCCACCAGCGCGGCCGTGCGGTCCTCACCGACGTCGCCGAGCGCGTCGAGCATGATCGAGGCCGCCAGCTGCTCGCGGGTGGAGGCCGCCGAGTAGCGGTAGGCCTTCCCGTCCCGCTCCTGGCTGACCACGCCCTTCTTGGCCAGACGACCGAGGACGGTCATCACCGTGGTGTACGCCAGCTCGCGCTCGAGCCGGTCGTGCACCTCGCGGACGGTCAGGGGCGCCGGAGCGGCCCACAGCTGCGCCATCACCGCGCGCTCGAGCTCACCCAGGGCCACGCCCCTCATCCTAGCGACCTCCCCCCTTGCCAACGCAAGCCGTCGTACTACGCTCGGTCGTAAGTACGACACTGCGTCGTAGGTGGGAGGTCGTCGTGACCGCACTGGAGCTGTCCCGACTGCAGTTCGCGGTCGTGACCGTGTACCACTACCTGTTCGTCCCGCTGTCGATCTCGCTCGCGACGCTGACGGCGCTGCTGCAGACGCTCGCGTACCGCAGCACGAAGCGGAGCGGAGCTGCTGCGCGGGAGACCGACCGCAGCACGACGGACCCCCGCTGGCAGGGGTTGACGCTGGTCGCGGGCAAGTTGCTCATGATCACATTCGCGGTCGGGATCGTCACCGGGCTCGTCCAGGAGTTCCAGTTTGGGCTGTCCTGGTCGGCGTTCGCGCGCTTCTACGGCGACGTTTTCGGTCCGACGCTCGCCATCGAGGGGATGCTCGCCTTCTTCCTCGAGGCGACGTTCCTGGGGCTGTGGTGGTTCGGCGCCGACCGCCTGCGCCCCGCGCTGCACCTCGCGACGATCTGGATCGTGGCGATCGGCACGTTGATCTCGGCGTACGTGATCCTCGCGGCCAACGCGTTCATGCAGAACCCGGTCGCCTACACGCTCGACCCCGAGACCGGCCGGGCCCGCTTGGGCAGCTTCGCCGACCTGCTGACCAACGAGGTCGTCCTCGCTGCCTTCCCGCACACGATCGCCGGCGCGTTCGCCGGCGGCGGGGCGCTGCTGCTCGCGATCGGGGCGTACCGGGCGCGGCGCGGTGACCCGGACGGCCGGTGGCGGCTCCTCACCCGCGTCGGGGCGTGGACGACGTTCGCGGCCGGCGCGGCGGTCGCGCTCACCGGCGACCTGCTCGGCAAGGTCATGACCGAGGTCCAGCCGATGAAGATGGCCGCGGCCGAGGCGCTGTACGCGACGCAGGCCGGGGCGCCGTTCTCGCTGTTCGCCGTCGGTGCGCCCGGCGCGAAGGAGCCCTTCTTCTCGCTCGACGTGCCGTGGCTGCTGTCGTTCCTCGCGACCGGCGACCCCACCGCGACCGTCCAGGGCATCGACGACCTGCAGGCGCAGTACACCGCCCAGTTCGGCCCGGGCGACTACGTCCCGGTCGTCCCGGTGGCCTACTGGAGCTTCCGCTTCATGATCGGCTTCGGGGTGCTCGCGACGATCGTCGCGGCCTGGGTGCTGTGGCGGACGCGGCGGGACCGGTCGCTGGACGGGGCGCACGGGCTGTCCGGGTGGGTGGACCGGTGGCTGCTGCGGCTGCTGTGGACCGTGCCGGTGATGCCGGCGCTCGCCGCGACGGCGGGCTGGCTGTTCACCGAGACCGCCCGTCAGCCGTGGCTGGTGTTCGGCCTCTTCCGCACGGCCGACGGGGTGTCGCCGGGACTGACGCCGAGCGAGCTGGCGGTTTCGCTGGCCGGGTTCGCGCTGGTCTACGGCGTGCTCGCGGTGGTGTGGGTCCGGCTCGTGCTGCGCGTGGCCCGTACCGCCGGGGAGGACCCGGCGCCGGTCCCCGTCCCGGACGCCGACCGTCCCCTCGTTCCGTCGTACTGAGGAGCCGCCGCCATGGATCTGCCGACGCTCTGGTTCGCGCTCGCCATCACCTGCTGGGTGCTGTTCTTCGTGCTGGAGGGGTTCGACTTCGGCGTCGGCGTGCTCGCCTCCGTGCTGGGCCGTGACGACCACGAGCGGGGCGCCGGCGTCACGACGATCGGCCCGGTGTGGGACGGCAACGAGGTGTGGCTCGTGGCCGCGGTCGGGGTGACCTTCGCGGCGTTCCCCGACTGGTACGCGGCCCTGATGAGCGGGCTCTACCTGCCGTTCGTGCTGATCCTGCTCGCACTGGCGGCCCGCGGGGTGGCGCTGGAGTTCCGGGGCAAGGGCGGCACCGAGGCCTTCCGGCGGCGGTGTGACGGGGTGCTCGCGTCCTCGTCGCTGCTGGTCGCGGCGCTGTGGGGGGCGGTGCTCGGCGTGCTGGCCACGGGGCTCGCGCTCGGCGCCGACGGAGAGGTCGCCGGCGGGGGACCGGACCGCTCGCTGGCGCCGCTGGTGTCCGCGCCGGCGCTCCTCGGGGCCGCGCTCGGTGTCGGGGCGGCGCTGGTGCAGGGCGCCACGTTCCTGGGGTTGCGCACGACCGGGCCGCTGCGGTCCCGGGCACGCGCGGCGGCCCTGGTGACGCTCGTACCGGTGGCGGTGATCGTCGCTCTCGTGGCACCGGTCGCGCTGGTGGCGGTGGCCGTGGTGGCGGTGGCGGTGGTGCTGCGCCGCGAGGCGCTGGCGTTCGCGGCGGCGTCGGTCGCGGTGGCGGTCGGCGTCGTCGGGGTGCTCGCGGCGCACCTGCCGGTGGTGCTGCCGAGCACGCTGGACCCGGCGTTCTCCCTGACCGTGACCGGGGCCGCGGCGAGCCCCGGGGCACTGGAGCTGATCACGATCGCGGCGGTGGTCGTGCTGCCCGGGGTCGTCGCGTACCAGGCGTTCTCGTACTGGGTGTTCCGGCGGCGGGTGGCGAGCGAACGAGTGGCGTCCTGATGGACCGCCGGCTGCTGATCCTCGCGCGCGGGGCCTGGGCGGGCGTCGCCGGCCTGGTGGCGGTCGGGGCGCTCCAGGCCTTCTCGACGGTCGCGGCGGCCCTGGCGGCGGCGAGCGTCGTGACCGCGCTGGTGACGGGGCCGGGCCTCGTGCCGTTCCCGGCGGTCGCCGTCCTGGCGGGCGTGGTGATCGTCCGGGCGGCGCTGGCGTGGCTCGAGCCCGTGCTGGCCGCGCGGACGGGCGAGCGCGTCGTCGAGCGCGAGCGTGAGCGGCTGCTCGACCGCCTCTCCCGCGACGACGCCCCCGCCGTCGTGCCGCTGGCCTCGCACGGGGTCGACGCGCTGCGCGGCTGGTTCACCGCGACGCTGCCCGCGCTCGTGCTGGCGGTGGTGCTCCCGCCCGCCGTGCTGGTGGTGCTGGCACTCGCGGACCCGACGTCCGCGCTGGTCGTGGCGGTGACGCTGCCGCTGGTGCCGGTGTTCGCGGTGCTGCTCGGGTGGGCGGCGCGGGCGCGCGCCCGGCGGGAGTGGGCGGCGGGGGAGCGGCTCGCCGGGCATTTCCTCGACACCGTCACGGGCCTGGCCACGCTGCGGCTGTTCGGGCGCGGTCAGCGGGCGGTGTCCTCCGTCGGGGAGCTCGGCGAACGGCACCGGGACGCGTCGACGCGCGTGCTGCGCGTGGCCTTCCTGTCGTCGGCGGCCCTGGAGCTGCTGGGGACGCTGTCGGTCGGCCTCGTCGCGGTCGGGGCCGGGGTGCGGCTGGTCGAGGGAGCGATGGCGCTGTACCCCGCGCTGGTCGCGATCCTGCTCGCCGGCGAGGCGCACCGCCCGCTGCGCGAGGCCGGGGCGCGATTCCACGACAACGCCCGCGCGACGGCGGTGCTGGACGGGCGGGATGCACTGGTCACCTCGGCCGTGCCGGTCGCCCTGGAACGGTCGGTGGCGGCAGGGTCGGCGCGGGTCCGGGTGCGCGACCTCGCCGTGACGCACCCCCGGCGATCGGTCGCGACGCCGGCGCTGCCGTTGCTGGACGCCTCGGGTGGCGAGCTGGTCGTCGTCGCCGGGCCCTCCGGGGCGGGCAAGACGACGCTGCTGCGCGCGCTGGCCGGGACGCTGGACGACGCGTGCTCCGCGACCGGCTCCGTCGATGTGCGCGGGCGGCTCGTCGTGCTCGGCCAGCACCCGCAGCTCCCGCACGCCGCGACCGTGGGCGAGGCGCTGGGCGCCGGGTCGCCGGACCTTCTGACGCGGCTGGGGCTGGACCTGGACCTCTCCCTGCCCCTCGCCGAGGCCGGCCGCTCGCTGTCGTCGGGCCAGCGCCGTCGTGTCGCGCTCGCCGCGGTGCTCGGCGACGCCGACACCGACCCCGCGCGCACCGTCGTCCTGCTCGACGAGCCCACCGCGCACCTCGACACCGACACCGAGCAGGCCGTCGTCGCCGAGCTCCGGGCGCGGGCGGGGCGCGGGGCACTCGTCCTGGCCGTCGCCCACCGCCCGGCCCTGCGCGACGGCGCCGACCGGGTCGTGGAGCTGGGCGCGCCTGATGCAGCGAACGTGCCTGATGCAGCGAACGTGGCGTTCGCGGCTTCTATGCGCACGAACGCCGCGTTCGTGCCCGCGGCGTCGGAGTCCGGGCCGGCGAGTGCCGGCGCGAACGGGGACTTTGCGCGCTTAGAGGCAGCGAACAGCGCGTTCGTTGCGAAGCGCGCCGAGCACGGGCTCGGCGCGGCCGTGGTGCTCGGGACCGGGGCGGCGGTGGCGGGCGTCGCGCTGACGGCGTCGGCGGCCTGGCTGATCGCGCGCGCCGCCGCCCAGCCACCGATCCTCACCCTCTCGATCGCCGTGGTCGCGGTGCGCGGGTTCGCGATCCTGCGGCCGGTGCTGCGCTACCTCGAGCGGGTCACCGCGCACGCCGACGGGCTGGCGCGCATGGCGCGATGGCGCCGGCAGGTGGTCGCGGCACTCGCCGATCGTGTGCCCGGGGCGCTCGCCGGGCGCCGGGGTCACCTCCTCGCCCGGGTGACCGACGACGTCGACGTCCGCCTCGACGGCCTCGTCCGCGGGGTGCTGCCGCTCGCCGTCGCGGCCCTCGCGCTGCCGGTGCTGCTCGGCGTCGCCGCGCTCGCGAGCCGGCCGCTGGCCGCCGCGCTGGTGCCCGGGCTCGTCATCGCCGTGATCGGCGCGCCCCTGGCCGCCGCCCTCGCCGCCCGGCGCGCCGCCCCGGCGGTGGAGCGGGGCGTCGACGACCTGCGCGCCGCCGTCGTCGAGACCCACGCCGCCCGCGACGAGCTCGCCGCCCGGGATCCCGACGCGCTCCGGGCACGCCCCCGGGCGACGGCGGCCGTGCTCGCCCGGGCCCGGCGCCGCGAGGCCGCGGGCGGGGCCGTCGCGATCGCGCTGGCGCAGCTGGGGCTCGGCGCGGCGTCGGTCGCCGCGGCGCTGGCGGCGCCGGCGAGCACGTCACCCGAGCTCGCCGCCGTCGCCGTCCTCGCGCCGCTCGCGCTCGGCGAGACCGTGCTCGCCCTGCCGGCGGCGGCTGCCGCGGTGGTCCGCGGCCGGCGGGCGCGCGACCGTCTCGTCGCGCTGGAGTCGCCGGCGCCTCCGGCCCGCGAGCCCGAGCAGGCGCGGACGCCGAGCGGGCACGATCTGCACCTCCACCACGTCACCGCCGGCTGGGGTACCGAGCCGGCCCTGCGCGGTCTCGACCTCGACCTGCCCGCCGGCCACCGCCTCGCGATCACCGGGGTCTCGGGTTCGGGCAAGTCGACGCTCGCCGCCGTGCTGTTGCGGCTGCTCGACCCCCGCCAGGGCACCGTGACCCTCGGCGGCGTCGATGCCGTGACGGTCCCCGGCGACGTGTGGCGCCGCTCCGTCGCGCTCGTCGGCGAGCACGACCACGTCTTCGCGACGACCCTGCGCGAGAACCTGCGCTTCGCGGCACCGGACGCCACCGACGCCGACCTCCTCGCCGTCCTCGCGCGGGTCCGGCTGGGCGACTGGTTCGCCGGCCTGCCCGACGGCCTCGACACCTGGCTCGGCACCGGGTCGGTCTCCGGGGGCGAGCGGCGCCGGCTCGCCGCCGCCCGCGCGCTGCTGGTCGACCCCGCCGTGCTCGTGCTCGACGAGCCCACCGAGGGCCTCGACCCCGCGACGGCGCAGGTGCTGATCGCCGACCTCGTCGGCGCCGCCCAGGAGAGGTCCGTCGTCCTCCTCGCCCACCGCGGCGAGGGTCTCGACCTGGTCGACGAGGTCCGCCACCTCGCCGGCGGGGTGCTGCAGCGCGCTCAGGCGAAGTCGCCGGCGGCGTGACGCACGCGGGCCAGGAGGTCGGTCAGCGCCTGGGTCTGCTCGTCGTCGAGGCCCACGAGCCCGAAGTCGATCGCCGTCACCGACGCCGTCGCCGCCGCGCACCGCTCCCGGCCGGCCTCGGTGATCTCCACCAGCGTCGTGCGGCCGTCGGTCGGGTGCGGGCGCCGGACCACGAGGTCGGAGGCCTGCAGCCGGTCGACGATGTTGGTGATCGACGTCGGGTGCAGCTGCAGCCGCTCGCCCATGATCCGCATGGGCAGCGACCCGGCCCGCGCGAACCGCAGCAGCACCAGCGCCTCGTACCGCGCGAACGTCAGCCCGTGCGGGCGCAGCGCCCCGTCCACGGCCTGCTGGAGGATCTGCTGGACGCGCATGATGCTCGTGACGGCGGCCATCGCCCGCGGCTCGCCGATCCGCTCGTTCCACAACGACGCGGCCCGTGCGATCGGGTCGAACGGCAGCGGCGTGGAGGCGGTCATGACACGGGCGAATCTAACAAAGCCCGCGTGGCAGGCTGGTGCTCGTGATCGTGGCGTTCAGCGTGTCCCCGTCCGGCGTCGGCGTCGACGGAGCCCCGGCCGACGACGGGTCGGTGTCCGAGGCGGTCGCGGCGGCGGTCCGCGTCGTGCGCGAGTCCGGCCTGCCGCACGAGACCTCCTCGATGTTCACCTCGATCGAGGGCGAGTGGGACGAGGTCATGGACGTCGTGCGCCGCGCCACCGAGGCGGCCGGACGCTACGGCTCGCGGGTCTCGCTCGTGCTCAAGGCCGACATCCGCCCCGGGCACACGGGCCAGATGCAGGCCAAGGTCGCGCGCGTCGAGGAGCGCTTGCAGCGCTGAGTCGCGCGCATCATGCAAGTGGCAGACTTGGGGGCGTGGCACGTCCCGATTCCCGCCAGGCGGCGCAGGCCGCTGCACTCTCCTCCGCGATGGCCGGAGCCGTCGACCTGTCCGGCCTGAAGGCCCGGGCCGAGGCCCGTCCCCAGGCGTCGCAGGGCGGCGCGCCGAGTCCGGCCGGCCCGCCGGTCGACGGCGCCGCCCCGGCCGGTGCGCCGGCCACCGTCGTCGACGTCACCGAGGCGACGTTCCAGTCCGAGGTCATCGACCGCTCGATGACCGTCCCGGTGGTCGTCGACCTCTGGGCCGAGTGGTGCCAGCCGTGCAAGCAGCTGTCGCCCGTGCTCGAGAAGCTCGCCGCTGAGGGCGGGGGCGCGTGGGTGCTCGCGAAGATCGACGTCGACGCGAACCCGCGCATCTCACAGGCCTTCGGTGTGCAGTCGATCCCGATGGTGGTCGTGGTCGCCGGTGGGCAGCCCGTCACCTCCTTCCAGGGCGCCCAGCCCGAGCCGCAGTTGCGGGAGTGGATCAGCCAACTGCTCGACGCGCTGCGCGAGCAGATGCCCGGGATCGCCGAGGCGGAGGCGCGCGGCAGTGAGGGCTCGGCCGAGCCCGTCGAGGAGCCCGAGGACCCGCGGATGGTCGCGGCCGAGGAGGCCCTCGAGCAGGGGCACTACGCCGACGCGGCCGCCGCCTACGAGGCGATCCTCGCCGCCGAGCCGAACCACGCCGAGGCCCAGGCCGCGCTGGCGCAGGTGAAGTTCCTGGAGCGCGCGGAGTCCGCCGATCCCTCCGCCATCGCCCGCGCCGACGCGGCGCCCGACGACGTCGACGCGCAGATCGCGGCCGCCGACGCCCAGATCGCCGCGCAGGACGTCACCGGGGCCTTCGACCGGCTCGTGCAGACCGTGGCCCGCACCGGCGGCGACGAGCGCGACCGCGCGCGGACCCACCTCGTCGAGCTGTTCGAGCTCTTCGGCACCGAGGACGAGCGCGTCACCACGGCCCGCCGGGCCCTGGCCCGCGCGCTGTACTGAGCCCCCGTCGGCCGGCGCGAACGGGGACTTCGCGCGCCTAGAAGCAGCGAACGCCACGTTCGCGGCGACGGGAGTGGGCGGCCAACGCCTCCCACCCGGTGATCAACGGGGACTTCGCGCGCATAGAGGCAGCGAACAGCGCGTTCGCTGCGAAAGCCCCTGCCGCTCAGACGCCGCGGAGGCAGGCGTCGGTGCCGCCCGTGACGCCGGCGCGGAAGACGCGGATCCGTTCGTAGCCGGTGCCGGCGGCGGCGACGCCGTCGGTGCCGCGGGAGGCGTCGTCCTCGCGTAGGAGCAGCGTCACCGACTCGTCGAGGTCGCCGGGGGACAGGGCGAAGCCGCTCACGCCGGTGCCGACCGCCGCGCTGTAGGCGCCGGCGAGGCAGAGCGCGGCGCGCCCGCCCTCGGCGCCGGTGGTCGGGCGGCCCAGGGCGGCGAGCGCCGCGGTGCCGAAGCGGGACGCGAGCAGCGTGCCGGTGGCGTAGTCGCCGATGCGGGCGTGATCGGCGGCGAGGGTGCCGCCGGTGTCGATGTGCACCGCCGACGGCGTGCCGTCCCCGGGCGCGCACCAGGCGACCCGGCCCTGCACCGGGCCGTCGGCGTCCGGACACAGTGCCTGGCCGCGCTCGGTGCCCGGCGTCGTCCACTGCCCGCCGCGCTGCCGGACCTCGCCGCCGAACCAGCGGTCGAGGTCGGGGACCATCGCCTCGATCAGCGGCGCCAGCCCCAGGTTGCCCCCGGAGCTCTCGTCGGCCTGCGACCGGAACGCCTGCTGGGTGAACACGCGGTCGCGCCCGATCGCCGCGCACACGGCCGGTGTGCCGTCGAAGCCGTCCTGGAACGAGGAGACGCGGTCGAACGCGTTGCCGTGCGCCTGGGCGTTGCGCGGCGAGGTGCCCACCGGGTCGCGGAACCCGATCAGCGCGCCCATCGCGCCGTCGATGCCCGCCGAGCTCGTACGCAGGTCGGGCAGCCCGCCGTCGCGCACCTGGCGTAGGAACACGCCCGCGTAGCAGTCGGCCTGGGCCTCGAGCAGGATCGTCGGGGCTCCCCGCAGCGCGCCGGTGCGGTCGAGGCGGCCCTGGATCGCGTGCCCGAACTCGTGGGAGAGCACGACGACGACCGCGGAGTCGCCGAAGTCGCGGCGCAGCTGCGGCAGGAGCTCGCCGCGGTCCCAGGCGATGATGTCCGCGCTCGGGCAGTAGAACGCCGTGCCCTGCACCTCCTGGGGGTTCTGCAGGCAGGGCACGGTGACGTTCCCGCCCTCCCCGCCCGCGCGGTTGCGCGGGTCGAGCGAGAAGTAGCCGGCGAGCGGGCGGAACGCCTCGCCGCCGGCGAGCCGCGGGAGCTCACGGGCCCAGTAGCCCTCGAGGTCGCGCAGGGTGGCGGCGGCGAGACGGTCCTCCTCGCCGCCGTCGGTGCCGCCGATGAACGAGGGGTCGACGCCCGCGCTGACCTCCGGGCCGGCGATCGCGCGTCCGTCGACCGGGAACGCGCATGCCGACGTGACCAGCACGGCCAGCACCGCACACGTCACGACCAGCGCCCGCACCGATCCCCGCACGCGCGCCATCATGCCCGGGCTGCGTGTGCCGTGAGTGGGGTTCCGGACAAGTGGCCGTTCACCCCGGAGCGAGCCAGAGGACACCGTTCGCGGGCAGGGTCACCTCGGCCGAGGCGGGGCGCCCGTGCCAGCTCGTGGACGACGCGATGACGGCGCCGTAGTTGCCGACGCCGCGTCCACCGTAGACCTCGGCGTCGGTGTTGATGACCTCGCGCCAGCGCCCCGTCCGCGGCAGGCCCACCCGGTAGTTCGGGTGGTCGGACCCGGAGAAGTTCACGACGCACGCGACCGGGTTGCCGTCACGGTCGTGGCGCAGGAACGACAGGACGTTGCCCGACGCGTCGTTGGCGTCGATCCACGAGAAGCCGGCCGGGTCGTTGTCGAGCTCGTACATCGGGCGCAGCGACCGGTAGGCGGCGTTGAGGTCGCCGACCAGCCGGCGCAGGCCGCCGTGGCGCGGGTCGTCGAGCAGCTCCCAGTCCAGCGAGCGCTCCTCGGACCACTCGCGCACCTGGCCGAACTCGCCGCCCATGAACACGAGCTGCTTGCCCGGGTGCGCCCACATGAAGCCGAACAGCGCCCGCACCCCGGCAGCCTTGCGCTCGTCGTCACCCGGCTGGCGCGTCCACAGCGAACCCTTGCCGTGCACGACCTCGTCGTGGGACAGCGGCAGCACGTAGTTCTCGCTGTAGGCGTACGTCATCGAGAACGTCATCTGGTTGTGGTGGAAGCTGCGGTGCACCGGGTCGCGCCCGATGTAGTCGAGCGTGTCGTGCATCCAGCCCATGTTCCACTTGAACCCGAAGCCGAGGCCGCCGAGGTGGGTGGGCCGGGTGACCCCGGGCCAGGCCGTCGACTCCTCGGCGACCGTCACGACGCTCGGGTGGCTCTTGTAGACGGTGGCGTTGACCTCCTGGAGGAACGACACCGCCTCGAGGTTCTCGCGGCCGCCGTAGCGGTTGGGCGTCCAGCCGCCGTCGGGCCGCGAGTAGTCGAGGTAGAGCATCGAGGCCACGGCGTCGACGCGCAGGCCGTCGATGTGGAACTCGTCGAGCCAGTACAGCGCGTTGGCGACGAGGAAGTTGCGGACCTGCGAGCGCCCGAAGTCGAACACGAGCGTGCCCCAGTCGAGCTGCTCCCCGCGGCGCGGGTCGCCGTGCTCGTAGCAGGGCGTGCCGTCGAAGCGGGCCAGCGCCCACTCGTCCTTGGGGAAGTGCGCCGGCACCCAGTCGACGATCACTCCGATGCCCGCGCGGTGCAACCGGTCGACGAAGTAACGGAAGTCGTCGGGGGAGCCGAACCGCGAGGTCGGGGCGTAGTACGAGCTGACCTGGTAGCCCCACGAGCCGCCGAACGGGTGCTCGGCCACCGGCAGCAGCTCGACGTGGGTGAAGCCGGTGTCGGTGAGGTAGTCGGCGAGCTCGTCGGCGAGCTCGCGGTAGCCCAGCGCCCCACCATCCGGCCGCTGGCGCCACGACCCGAGGTGCAGCTCGTAGACGCTCATCGGCTCGGCGTGCGGGGTCGACGCGGCCCGCTGCGTCATCCACTCCTGGTCGGACCACTCGTGGGTCGACGTGGTGACCACGGACGCCGGCGTCGGTGGGAGGTCGGCCGCGAACGCCATCGGGTCGGCCTTGTCGAGCCAGTGCCCGTCCGGGGAGAGGATGCGGAACCCGTAGCGGGCGCCGTCGCCGATCCCCGGGACGAACAGCTCCCAGACACCGGAGCCGAGCGCGCGCATCGGGGTGGTCGTGCCGTCCCAGCCGTCCCAGTCACCGCACACGCGCACGCCGCGGGCATGGGGCGCCCACACCGCGAACGAGGTGCCCTCGACGGGACCGGCGGGGGTGGGCCAGCGGCGGAAGTGGGCGCCGAGGGCGTCCCAGAGCCGCTCGTGGCGACCCTCGCCGATGAGGTGCAGGTCGACGGGACCCAGCACCGGCGAGAAGCGGTACGGGTCGTCGTCGATCGACTCGACGGTCTCGCCGGTGGCCTCGTCGGTGCGCCGCGTCGCGAGGCGGTAGCGCGGCAGCGGGCCGGGGACGCCGGCGGCGAAGACGCCCGCCGCGTGGACCGCGGCCAGCGGGTAGCGCCCGGCGGTCGGGCCCTCGTCGACGACGACGTCGACCGCCTCGGCGCCCGGCCGCAGCGCGCGCACGATGACCGTGCCCGGCGACTCGGGGTCGCGGTGCGGGCCGAGCACGCCGTGCGGGTCGCGGTGCGAGCCTTCCATCAGCAGATGGACGTCGAGGTCCGACGGCGTCGGCGACGCGGGTCCGCGGACTCGGCTACCGGGAACGGACATGCTCACCACTCCTGCTACGAGACGGGCCGTTCGGTACTGGTACCCACGTTCACCACGGTGATCGCGGGCGGATTGCTCAGCGCTCGCCGCGTCCCGCGGGCGTGAGCAGGCGCCGCATCGAGCGCAGCGGGATCGACACCCACCCCGGCCGGTTACGCGTCTCGTAGAGCACCTCGTAGACGGCCTTGTCCAGCTCGTAGGCCCGCAGCAACTCGGGGGCGTCCCGGGGGTCGGTGCCGGTGGCCTCGGCGTAACCGTCGCAGAACGCCGACCGGTTGCGGTCGGCCCACTCCTGCGCCCGGCGCTCGAGCTGCGGGTCCGGGTCGTCCGCGGACTGCTCCCACTCGGAGAGCTGGTGGAACGCGGCGTAGTCGAACGAGCGCAGCATCGCGGCGACGTCGCGCAGGGGGGAGTCGGGGCGCACGCGGTCGGCCAGGGGCTTCGACGGCTCGCCCTCGAAGTCGATGACGAGCCAGCCGGTGGGTGTGCGCAGCTCCTGGCCCAGGTGCAGGTCGCCGTGGATGCGCTGCACGGTCGACGGCTCGGCCGTGGTGACCCCGCGCAGGACGTCGGCGATCGCGTCGCGCTGCTCGGCGACGCCCGGGACCGCCGCGGCGGCGCGCTCGAGGCGCTCGAGCATCCAGGCCTCGATCTCGGCGGCCCCGCGCGCGTCGAGCGGGTGGGTGCCGAGCGCGGCGGCGAGCTCGAGGTGCACCGCCGCGACCGTCTTGCCGATGCGGTGGGCCTCGCCGGCGAAGTCGCCGCCGACCTCGTCGGGGCGCAGGTCGGCCTCGGCGAGCAGGTCGCGCACGCTCGCCTGGGCCATCGACCAGCCGTCGGCGGAGTTCGCCGCGTAACCCTGCAGCATGGCGACGGTCATCGGCTCGGCTCGACCTGAATCTCCCGGCAGCTCGCCCTCGATCGCGCCGAGCAGCGGGGCGACCTCTCGGCTTCCCTGCCGACGCAGCGCCCGGTGCAGCTCGAGGTCCGGGTTGAGGCCCGCGGTGGCCCGGCGGAAGAGCTTCATGATCGCGCGCTCGCCGTAGATCACCGAGCTGTTCGACTGCTCGCCGATCAGCGGCCGCCCGGGCCCCACGACCGGTGTCTCGGTGTCGGGCTCGGCGACGAACCGCAGCGACCCGCGCGCGGCGTCCTCCGTGATCAGCGACAGGAACAGCCGGCTGATCCGCCCGTCGGCGAGGCCGTCGTAGACGACGTCGGTGCCGCTGGGCCCGGCGCGCCGTCCGATGACCGCGTACTCGACGTCCGCGGGCGGGCTCGGCTGCACGCCCAGCACGAGCTGGTAGCGCTCCTCGGAGCGGCCGCCCACCCTGTCCGCGGCACCGTCGGCGAACGACACCCCGATGACCGCGTGCTCCACCGTCGGCGTCTCGCCGGGCGCGGACACCACGTCGTGGCTCACCGTGCGCAGGCCCGCGATCTCGCGCCCCTTGGCCGGGAACCACCGCTGTTGTGGCAGCCAGGCGACCAGGGCGTCGTGCAGGTCGGCGAGCGGGTCACCGGTGCGGTCGGTGGTTCCCTCGTCGGGCGAGCTCGTGGCGGGCATCAGCGCTCCTCGGCCTCGTGGATGGCGAACCAGTAGAAGCCGTGTCCTGGCAGGGTCAACAGGTACGGCAGTTCCCCGATCGCCGGGAACGGCACACCCCCCGTGAGCTCCGTGGGCACCCGGTTCTTCCAGGCGATGAGGTCGAGCTCCACCGGTTGGGGGAAGCGCGACATGTTGTTCACGCAGAGCACGAGGTCGCGGTGGCCGTGGGCGTCGACGTGCTCGCGCACGTAGGCGAGCACGCTGGGGTTCGAGCCCCCGAGCTCGTGGAAGGACCCGAGACCGAACGCGGGGTGCTGCTTGCGGATGTCGATCATCCGCCGGTTCCAGTGCAGCAGGCTGGCCGTCGAGTTCGACTGCGCCTCGACGTTCACCGCCTGGTAGCCGTAGACCGGGTCCATGATGATCGGCAGGTTGAGCCGGCCCGGGTCGCAGGTGGAGAAGCCGGCGTTGCGGTCGGGTGTCCACTGCATCGGGCTGCGCACGCCGTCGCGGTCGCCGAGCCAGATGTTGTCGCCCATCCCGATCTCGTCGCCGTAGTACAGGACGGGGCTGCCGGGCAGGGAGAGCAGCAGCGCGGTGAACAGCTCGAGCTGGTTGCGGTCGTTCTCCAGCAGCGGGGCCAGTCGTCGGCGGATGCCGATGTTGGCCTTCATGCGCGGGTCCTTGGCGTACTCCGCGTACATGTAGTCGCGCTCGTCGTCGGTGACCATCTCGAGCGTCAGCTCGTCGTGGTTGCGCAGGAAGATGCCCCACTGCGCGTTCTCCGGGATCGCCGGCGTCTGCGCGAGGATCTCCGAGATGGGGAAGCGGGACTCGCGCCGCACCGCCATGAAGATGCGGGGCATCAGCGGGAAGTGGAACGCCATGTGGCACTCGTCGCCGCCGACCTCGGCGTCGCCGAAGTACTCGACGACGTCCGCGGGCCACTGGTTCGCCTCGGCGAGCAGCACGCGCCCCGGGTACTCGTCGTCGACGACCTTGCGGCAGCGCTTGAGGAACGCGTGGGTCTCGGGGAGGTTCTCGCCGTTCGTGCCGTCGCGCTCGTAGAGGTAGGGCACCGCGTCGAGGCGGAACCCGTCGATGCCGAGGTCGAGCCAGAAGCGCAGCGCGTCGATCATCGCCTCGCACACGGCCGGGTTGTCGAAGTTGAGGTCCGGCTGGTGGGAGAAGAAGCGGTGCCAGTAGAACTGGCCACGCACCGAGTCGTAGGTCCAGTTGGACGACTCGGTGTCGACGAAGATGACGCGCGCGTCGGCGTAGCGGGTGTCGTCGTCGGACCACACGTAGAAGTCGCCGTACGGCCCGTCCGGGTCGCGGCGGGACTCCTGGAACCAGTGGTGCTGGTCCGAGGTGTGGTTCATGACCAGATCGGTGATCACACGGATGCCACGGGCGTGCGCCTGGTCGAGGAGCTCGACGAAGTCCGCGACCGTGCCGAACTCGGGCAGCACCTTGCGGTAGTCGCGGATGTCGTAGCCGCCGTCGCGCAGCGGGGAGTCGTAGAACGGGGGCAGCCAGATGCAGTCGACGCCGAGCCACGCGAGGTAGTCGAGCTTGTCGGTGAGCCCGGAGAGGTCGCCGAAGCCGTCGCGGTTGGAGTCCGCGAACGCCCGGACGAGCACCTCGTAGAAGACGGCGCGCTTGTACCAGCCGTCGTCGACCGGGAGCGTCCGCGCATGTCGGAAGTCGTCGGCGCTGGGCTCCTCGACGGCCGAGACGCCGTGGTCCTCGGTGACGTCGCGGACATGGTCCTCATCGCTCGGCGCGGCCGGCACGCTCGCGCTGACTCCCTCGTTCATCAGGCGTCACGCTAGTGGTCGGGGGTGCTGGGCCGGTGCCCCGGGCAAGCATCTCCTCAGGTGGTGTCGCGCCGGTCGTCCCGGCTGTCCGGGCCGCCTCCACCGGGCTCCACGACCTCGCCCTCGATGACCGTGCCGCGGAACGATCCGGTGTCCAGGCGCCCCGGTCGGGCCGCGGCGCGCCGACCGAACGGGTCGGCGCCCCAGGGCCCGGGCCCGCCCGCACCGACGACGGTGACCGACGGGCCGACCCGCGCGCTGCCGGCGCGCACGGCCCGTGCGGCGGCGCGGCGGGCCAGCGCCCCGCGCACGGCCGGGACCAGCAGGACGAGAGCCGCGAGCGTGGACAGCAGGCCCGGCACGACCAGCAGGACGCCGGCCAGCGCCACGTACATGCCGTCGGCGACCTCGGCCTCGGCGGGACGCCCGGAGCGGGCCGCGCGGCCCAGCTCGACCAGCGAGCGCCGGCCCTCGCGCCGCAGCGCCCAGGCGCCGACGACCGCGGAGAGGACCAGCACCCCGAGCAGGCCCCAGAACCCGATGGCCTGGCCGACCAGCACCAGGACGGTGATCTCGACGGCCAGACAGACCGCCAGGGCGAGAAGGATGCGCACGGTGACCTCCCAGGGCTCTCGACCGGTCCAACGCCCGGAGGCGGCCAATCGTGCCCGATGCGCCCGGTTCTCAGGGGGCGCACAGGAACGATCCCGCGCCGACCCCAACCGGCCGACCCCAACCGGCCGACCCCTACCGGCGCAGCACCGAGATGATGTGGCAGACGTCGCGCCATGGCTCGATGCGCACGAAGTTGGTCTCGCCCCACTCGAAGGTCTGGCCGCTGACCTCGTCGAACGCGCCGAACCGGTCCTGCCACTCGAGGCCCAGCGCGGGCATGTCGAGGTGGACGTTGCCCTCCTCGGCGCCGTAGGGGTTGAGCGTGACGACGCAGAGCACCGTGTCGGCGGTGAGCGGGTCGGTCTTCGAGTAGGCGAGCAGCGCGGAGTTGTCGGTCTCGTGGAACCGCAGCGTCCGGAGCTGGCGCAGGGCCGGGTGGTCCTTGCGCAGCTGGTTGAGCCGCGTGATCCACGGTTCGAGGCTGCGGCCCTCGGCCAGCGCGCCTGCGAAGTCGCGGGGACGCAGCTGGTACTTCTCCGAGTCGAGGTACTCCTCGCTGCCGGGACGCACGGGCTGGTGCTCGAAGAGCTCGTAGCCCGCGTACACACCCCAGCTCGGGGCGAGTGTGGCCGCCAGCGCCGCCCGGAGGGCGAACATGCCCGGGCCGCCGACCTGCAGCGACTCGTGGAGGATGTCCGGGGTGTTGACGAAGCAGTTCGGTCGGCACTCGTCGAGCCGGTCGCGGTGCATCTCGAAGAACTCGCGCAGCTCGTCGCGCCCGGTGCGCCAGGTGAAGTAGGTGTACGACTGGCTGAACCCGGCCTTCGCGAGCCCGAACAGCCGCGCGGGGCGGGTGAACGCCTCGGCGAGGAACACGACGCCCGGATCGCGGCGGTGCACCTCGGCGATCAACCAGTTCCAGAAGTTCGGCGGCTTCGTGTGCGGGTTGTCGACCCGGAACACGCGCACCCCGTGGTCCATCCAGTACAGGACGACACGCAGGACCTCGGCGTAGATGCCCTCGGGGTCGGTGTCGAAGTTGACCGGGTAGATGTCCTGGTAGCGCTTCGGCGGGTTCTCGGCGTACGCGATGGTCCCGTCGGGCCGGATCGTGAACCACTCCGGGTGCTCGGTGGCCCACGGGTGGTCCGGTGCGCACTGCAGCGCGAGGTCGAGCGCCACCTCGAGGCCCAGCTCGTGGGCGTGCCCGACGAACGCGTCGAAGTCCTCGATGGTGCCCAGGTTCGGGTCGATCGCGTCGTGCCCGCCGGCGGCCGAGCCGATCGCCCACGGCGAGCCGACGTCGTCGGGGCCCGGGGTGAGCGTGTTGTTCGGGCCCTTGCGGTTGACCGTGCCGACGGGGTGGATCGGCGGCAGGTAGGCGATGTCGAAGCCCATCGCGGCGGCGCGGTCGAGCTCGCGGGTTGCGGTGGCGAACGTCCCGTGCACCGGGCGTCCCTCGTCGTCCCAGCCGCCGGTCGAGCGGGGGAAGAACTCGTACCAGGCCCCGGCCAGGGCGAGCGGGCGCTCGACCTGGATGTGGTGGGTCTCGCCCCGGGTGACCAGCTCGCGGACGGGGTGCTCGGTCATCGTGCGGTGCACCGGTGCCGACAGTGCGAGACGGAGACGCTCGGGCAGCTCGGTGCCGGTGTCGCGGAGCTGCTCGGCGGCCCGGGTGAGCGTGCGGGCGAGCTCGAGCGCGGGCGGCATGGCGATGCCGCCGGTGCGCTCACCGGCCCCCGTCGAACCGCTTCGGCGGGAGAGATCGACCGGGTCGTCGTCGGACAGGCGCGGGGTGTCGCGCAGCCGCTGCTGGATGCCCTCGGCGCCGCGTTCGAGCAGCCGCGCCCCGGACTCGAGGTCGTTGGCGAGCTCCGCGGCGCCCTGGCCCGCGCGGGTCTTGACGTCGACGGCGTGCCGCCACGTCGCCCACGGGTCGCTCCAGGCGTCGACCCGGAAGCTCCACAGCCCCTCGGCGTCGGGCACGACCTGGCCGGCGAACCGGTCGGTCAGGGGGCCGGTCGGCGTCATGCGTGTGGTGCGCGGCGCCTCGTCCCCGCAAGGGATCGCCGCGTCCGGGTCCTGGCCGTGGCTCGCCGCGGAGCAGCGCTGCCACACGACCGTGGCCGCGACGGCGTCGTGGCCCTCGCGCCACACCGTCGCCGCCACCGGGACGACCTCGCCCACCACCGCCTTCGACGGGAACCGGCCGCCGGAGACCTCCGGGGTCACCTCGTCGATCCCGATCCGGCCCTGCGGGAGGGCGTGTCGGTCCACGGCATCGGCGGGGATACCGGGCGCGGTCGGCTGGGGTCCGGGGGGTGTGACGGTGGTCAGCGGGGCCGGCTCGGGTTCCGGTTCGGGCTCGGGTTCCGCCGTCGTGACCGGCGCGACGGCGCCCGGCGACACCTCGGCGGGGTCGGTCGAGGGGGCGCCCGCCGGTTCCTCGGACGGGACGTCCGCGCTGTCCGCGTCGGCCGCGGTGACGTCACCGGGTGCGTCGCCGACGGCGGTCACGGTCGTCGTGGCGTCCGAGTCGGGGACCTCGTCGCGAGGTGCGTCCGGCGCGAGGCTGTGCACGGGCGCGTCCGGGTCGACGGACACCGGGCCCACGCCGAGCGGGTCGTCGTCGACGCCGCCGGTGCTCGGGCTGTCGCCGGTGCTCGGGCTATCGCCGGTGCTCGGACTGTCGCCGGTCGAGGTGTCGGTGCTCGGGGTGCTGTCCGGGGTGCCGAACGACCCGAACGACCCGTGTCCCGGCGACACGGGTCGGGAGCCGGCGTCGGCGGCGTCGGCGGCGGAGGCGGAGGCGGGCGAAGCCGCCGTGGAGGTGGAGGGCGCCGGGGGAGGCGGGGGCGTCGAGAACGACGACGGCCGCGCGGGCGGTGGCGCCCACGGGGCGCTCGGCCGTGGGGGCGCGACGCTCCCGTCGGAGCCGTCGGAGCCGTCGGAGCCGGTCCCGCCGGCGGAGCGGTCACCGAAGTCGCTGCCGGAGTCGCTGCCGGAGTCGTCGCCCGACCGGCCGACGAGGCCCGCGGCGCCCGCCGCGCCGAGCCCGGCCGCACCGAGCCCGGCCGCGCCCGCGGCGGCGGTCCACCGGCCGAGTCCACGGTCGGTGTCGTCGGTCTGGTTGTCGTCGGTCTGGTTGTCGTCGGTCTGGTTGTCGTTCGCGACGGTCTCGGTGCCGCCGGACGGCGTCGGTGGGATCGCGGTGGTGACGGGGTCCTCGCCGTCATCACCGCCCTGATCACCGGTCTCGCGCGCGGCGTGGCGGGAGCCGGTCGGCGGGCTCTCGGGCGCGTCGTCCGGGGACGCCTCGCCACGGGCCGCGCCCTCGGGGAAGGGGGCGTAGGGCGTCCGCGGCGTGAACCACGAGGGGTCGGAGGCGGGCGGGACGTCCAGGTCCTCGGGACGGGGCTCCGGCGCCGAGGACGCCGAGGACGCCGAGGACGCCGAGGACGCCGAGGACGCCGGGTCGAGGGACGACGACGAGACCGACGGCGCCGGGGTCTCGGACGGCGCGTCCGGGCTGGTCGCGCGCCCGGAGAGGTGGTCGGGTCCGCGGTCCGGCGTCGAGCTCATGTCCGGTCCGCTACCCGCAACGGGCGGACTCGATGCGAACGGGCGGCGGGAGGTCGGCGAGGGGGAGGGCGAGGGCCGACCGGTGGCGATGCCCCAGGGCGGGGTGGCCGGGCGGCGCCACGGCGGGAGGCTCGGCGCGGGCTGTCCGCTCCGGCCGGCCCTGCTGTTCAGGTCGGGCCCGTCGGAGCCGACGGCGCGGAACCCGCCCGAGGGGGTGTCGCTCGGCCGTGGGGCGGGGCCGGGCGACGGGTGGTGGGCGGGGCCGGGCGACGGGTGGTGGGCGGGGCCGGGCGAGGAGTCCGGGCCGTCGGCGATCGGCCCGGACGACGGGAGGGGGCCGGACGCCGGTCCCGGGGAACTGTCGCGTCCGGGCGCGCCGAACGGCCCGGTCGTCGGCCCGTGGGGGCGCGCGTCGGGGGGTGGCGGCGGACCGACCTCGACGTCGTCGGCCGACCCCCAGCCCTGGCGCCGCTGTCGCCACGACCCGGAGGACGGGCCGGTGACGATCTCGCCGCGGGGGACCTCGCGGTGCGGGTCGAGGCGGCCGTCGTACCCGCCGTAGCTCTCCTCGAACGGCGGCGCGCTGGCGCCGTCGGAGCCGACCGCGGGCTGCCAGCCGGTGGCGTCCCGCGGCTCGGTCGGCTGCTCGCGGGGCGCCTCCGCCTCCTCCGTGGTCTGCTTCGACCGTCGTCCGGACCGCCACCATCTCCCCAGCGCGCTCACGCGACGCAGCGTAGTCGGGGGATCGATCCAGTCCAGGTGGGCGCCGCACGGCGCGTCGGGGGTCGCGCCGTAGGCTCCCGCCGCGTGAAGGCACTGCGTCGCTTCTCCGTCCGCGCCCAGCTCCCGGCCGCCCTCGCCCCGCTCCAGGAGCTGGCCACGAACCTGCGCTGGACGTGGCACGGGCCCACGCAGGATCTCTTCGCGACGGTCGACGAGGCGGCCTGGCGCGCCACCGGCGGCGACCCCGTCCGGCTGCTCGGCGAGGTCCGACCGCAGCGCCTGGCCGAGCTCGCCGACGACGCCACGTTCGTGGGTCGCGTGCAGGAGCGCGCCGCGGACCTCCGGAACTACCTGAGCGAGCCCCGGTGGTACCAGACGCGGGCCGCGGACGGCTTCCCGTCGGCGATCGGCTACTTCTCGATGGAGTTCGGTGTCAGCGAGGTGCTGCCGAACTACTCGGGCGGCCTCGGCATCCTCGCGGGTGACCACCTCAAGGCCGCCAGCGATCTCGGGGTGCCGCTGATCGCCGTCGGCCTGCTCTACCGCTCCGGGTACTTCCGCCAGTCGCTGTCGCTCGACGGCTGGCAGCAGGAGCACTACCCGGCGCTCGATCCCCAGGGCCTGCCGCTGCACCTGCTCACCGGGGCGAGCGGAGCGACCGGGGAGGGGCCCGACGCGTCGGGCACCCCGCTGCTCGTCGGCGTCGCGATGCCCGGGGGGCGCACGCTGCGCGCCCGGGTGTGGGTGGCGTCGGTCGGGCGGGTGCCGCTGCTGCTCCTCGACGCCGACATCGAGGACAACGACCCCGACCTGCGCCAGGTCACCGACCGCCTCTACGGCGGGGACGCCGAGCACCGCATCCGCCAGGAGATCCTCATCGGGATCGGCGGGGTGCGCGCGGTCCGGGCGTTCTGCGGGGTCACCGGGGACCCGGCGCCTGAGGTGTTCCACACCAACGAGGGCCACGCCGGCTTCCTCGGCCTCGAGCGGATCCGCGAGCTCGTCGACGGGGCGAGCGGAGCGACGGGAGAGGGGCCCGACGCGGGCCTGGACTTCGACCAGGCCCTCGCGACGGTGCGCGCCGGCACCGTCTTCACCACCCACACCCCGGTGCCCGCCGGCATCGACCGATTCCCGGTCGGGCTCGTCGAGCACTACTTCACCGCCGACATGCTCCCGGGCATCGAGCCCGCCCGGGTGCTCCCGCTCGGCCGCGAGCCGGCGGGCGACATGTTCAACATGGCCCACATGGGCCTGCGGCTGGCGCAGCGCTCGAACGGCGTCTCGCAGCTGCACGGCGAGGTCTCGCGCGGGATGTTCCAGAGCCTGTGGGGCGGGTTCGACGCCCCGGAGGTGCCGATCGGCTCGGTGACCAACGGCGTCCACGGCCCCACGTGGACCGCTCGCGAGATCGCCGGCCTCACCGCGGGCGCCCAGGCCGCGGGCAGCCCGGAGCTGTTCGGGGTGTCCGACGCGCTGCTCTGGGAGATGCGCGGCACGCTGCGCCGGCGGCTGGTCGAGGAGGTGCGCCGCCGGGTGCGCGCGTCGTGGCTGCAGCGCGGTGCCTCGGAGCCCGAGCTGGCCTGGACCGAGCGCGTCTTCGACCCCGACGTGCTCACGATCGGCTTCGCCCGCCGTGTGCCGACCTACAAGCGCCTCACGCTGATGCTGCGCGACCAGGAGCGGCTGCGGTCGATCCTGCTGGACCCCGACCGGCCCGTGCAGCTGGTGATCGCCGGCAAGTCGCACCCCGCGGACGAGGCCGGCAAGGGCCTCATCCAGCAGATGGTGCGCTTCGCCGACGACCCCGCGATCCGCCACCGCATCACGTTCCTGCCCGACTACGACATGTCGATGGCCCGCTACCTCTACTGGGGCTGCGACGTCTGGCTGAACAACCCGCTGCGCCCGCTCGAGGCGTGCGGGACCTCCGGGATGAAGTCGGCGCTCAACGGCGGGCTCAACCTGTCGGTGCGCGACGGCTGGTGGGACGAGCTCTACGACGGCCGCAACGGCTGGGCGATCCCGACCGCCGACGGCGTCGACGACCCGGACCGCCGGGACGACATCGAGGCCAACGCCCTCTACGAGCTGCTCGGCACCACGGTCGCCCCGCTGTTCTACGACCGCGGCGCCGACGGCGTGCCCGACCGCTGGACCTCGCTCGTGCGGCACACGCTCGCGACGCTGTCGCCGAAGGTGCAGGCCACGCGGATGGTCACCGACTACGTCGAGCAGTGGTACGCGCCCGCGGCTCGGTCGGCGGCGCGGGTGCTGGCGGACGGCTTCGCCGGGGCGAAGGAGCTGGCGACCTACCGGGCGCGCCTCGACGCCGCCTGGTCGTCGGTGGCCGTCGCGGAGGTCGACGCCTCCGGCGGCGCGGACACCCCGGTGCTCGGCGCGCCGATGACGGTGCGGGCCGAGGTCGTGCTCGGCGGCCTGAGCCCCGAGGAGGTGCTCGTCCAGGCGGTCGTCGGCCGCGCGGACGACGCCGACGAGCTCTCGGAGTCCGTGGTGCAGGAGATGACCTCGATCGGCCCGGGTCACGACGGCTCCCACCGCTTCGAGGCGGTCGTCGCCCTGCCGCATGCCGGCGTCCTCGGCTACACCGTGCGCGTGCTGCCGCGCCACGACCTGCTCGCGGCGCCCGCCGAGCTCGGCCGGATCGTCCTGCCGGCCTGAGCGTCGAGATCCGGGTCCCTGGAGCGGACGTTCCGCTCAGCGGAGCGCACGCTCCACGGATCAGGATCTTGCGCGGAGCACGAGGGCCGTCTGCGCCGGGACCGTGAGCGTCTCCCCGGCGGGCCGGGGGTCGGTGCTCGGCGGGGCGCCGGTGGGCGTGCCGGGGTCGAGCACCGGGGTCCACGCGTCGTCGCCGAACGCGCCGGGGAGCAGCACGTCGACGGGTGCGCCGCCGGAGTGCAGGACGAGCAGTAGGGCGCGCGTCCCGACCGGGCCGCCGTCGATCCGGACCACCAGGGTGTGGCCGTGGTCGTGGAAGTCGGGCGCGGTGAGCTCGTGACCGTCGGGGTGCAGCCAGGCGATGTCCGGGGCGGCGCCGTCGGGATCGGTGTCCTCGCGGCCGTAGAAGAAGTCGGTGCGCCGCAGCGCCGGGGTGGCCCGGCGCAGGGCGAGGGCGCGGGCGACGAAGTCGACGAGGTCCGGGTGCTCCCCCGGAGCGGGCCAGGACCGCCACGACGTCTCGTCGTCGAGCGAGTAGACGTTGTTGTTGCCGTGCTGCGTGTGGCCGAGCTCGTCGCCGCCGAGCAGCATCGGGGTGCCCGCCGCGAGGAGCAGCGTGGTGAGCAGGTTGCGGGCCTGGCGGGCGCGCAGGGCGAGGATCGCCGGGTCGGAGGTGGGTCCCTCGACGCCGTGGTTGGACGAGCGGTTGTCGTCGGTGCCGTCGCGGCCCTGCTCGCCGTTGGCCTCGTTGTGCTTGCGCTCGTAGGACACGAGGTCGGCGAGGGTGAAGCCGTCGTGCGCGGTGACGAAGTTGACCGAGGCGGCCGGGGTGCGCGCGGGCCAGTAGAGGTCCGACGAGCCCGCGATCCGCGTGACGATCTCCGAGAGCGGGCCGTGGCCGCGCCAGAAGTCGCGCACGCCGTCGCGGAAGCGCCCGTTCCACTCCGCCCACGGGGCCGGGAAGCCGCCCACCTGGTAGCCCTCGCCGGTGGCGTCCCAGGGCTCGGCGATCAGCTTGACCTGCGCGAGCACCGGGTCGTCCACGATCTCGCCGAGCAGCGGCGTCCTCGGGTCGAAGGCCCCGCCGCGGGGGCGCCCGAGGGTCGAGGCGAGGTCGAAGCGGAAGCCGTCGACACCCATCGTCGTCACCCAGTGCCGCAGCGAGTCCAGCACGAGCCCGCGCACCAGCGGCGAGCCGGCGTCGAGGGTGTTCCCGCAGCCGGTGATGTCGACGTCGCGGCCGCGGGCGTCGAGCGCGTACCAGCCGGCGGCGTCGAGGCCCCGCCACGACAGCGACGGCCCGTCGGCGCCGCCCTCGCAGGTGTGGTTGAACACGACGTCGAGCACGACCTCGAGCCCCGCGACGTGCAGGGTCGCGACCATCGCGCGGAACTCCTCGACCTCGCGGCCCGGCGTCGACGCGTAGCCGGGGTGCGGGGCGAGGTAGGCGAGCGTCGAGTAGCCCCAGTGGTTGCGCCGGCCGCGGGCGAGCAGCGAGGGCTCGGAGGTGTGGGCGAACACCGGCAGCAGCTCCACGGTGGTCACCCCCAGGGCGACGAGGTGGTCGACGACGGCGGGGTGGGCGACGCCCGCGTAGGTGCCGCGGAGGTCCTCGGGCACCGCGGGGTGGAGCTTCGTGAGGTCGCGCACATGGGTCTCGTAGATCACCGTGTCCGCCCAGGGGACGTTCGGGCGGGGGGCCGGCGCGGGGCCGAGGTCGGCGGTGACGATCCCGTGCGGCACGCAGCCCGCCGAGTCGCGGTGGTCGCGACGGGCCGAGAACGGGTCGGTGCCGGCGAACGGGCGCGCGGCGTCGAGGTCGGTGACCGTGCCCTCGACGCGGCGCGTCCACGGGTCGACCAGCAGCTTCGCGGGGTTCGTGCGCAGGCCGCGGCCCGGGTCCCACGGCCCGTGCACGCGCAGGCCGTAGGCGTCGCCGGCGCGCACGCCGTCGGCGTGACCGGTCCACGCGTCGCCCGAGCGGCGCAGCTCGATGCGGCGCTCGCCGCCCTCGCCCGGCAGGCAGAGCTCGACCGCCTCGGCGCTGGGCGCGGCCGGGACGGTGACGTGCAGCACGTCGCCCTCGAGACGGGCGCCGGGCCGGGGAGCGGTGATGGCCATCGGAGCGAGATCGTGCCCGATCGGCGGGTGGGCCGTCGCCCGTCGGCGAGTGTGATCCGTCAGGATGGCGGCCGTGGTGCAGTGGGACGTGGAGCGCAGCGGATCCGGACCAGTGACGCCCGAGACCAGCACGACCGAGCCCGTGACCGACCCGGACACGGTCGTGCGCATGGACGGGGTGGGCGTCCGCCGCGGCGGCTCCGACCTGCTCGCCGACCTGGACTGGACCGTCGAGCTCGACGAGCGCTGGGTGATCCTCGGGCCGAACGGCGCGGGCAAGACCACCCTGCTGCGGCTGGCCGCCGCCGAGATGCACCCGACCACCGGCACCGTCGACCTGCTGGGCGAGCGGCTCGGGCGCGTCGACGTCTTCGAGCTGCGCCCCCGCATCGGGCTCGCGTCGGCGAGCCTGGCCGGGCGGGTGCCGCCCGACGAGACCGCGTTCGACGTGGTGCGCAGCGCGGGCTACGGCGTGCTCGGCACCTGGCGCGAGCGCTACGACGAGCAGGACGACCGCCGCGCGTCCGGCCTCATGGAGGTGATGGGCGTCGTCGACCTGGCCGGCCGGCGCTACGGGACGCTCTCGACCGGCGAGCGCCAGCGCGTGCTGCTGTCGCGGGCGCTGATGACCGACCCCGAGATGCTGCTGCTCGACGAGCCGGCCGCAGGGCTGGACCTCGGCGCCCGCGAGGACCTCGTCGAGCTGCTCTCCGAGCTGGCCGGCGACCCGGAGGGCCCGGCGATCGTCATGGTCACCCACCACGTCGAGGAGATCCCGCCGAACTGCAGCCACGCGATGCTGCTGCGCGACGGCCGCGTGGTGGCCCAAGGCCTGCTCGACGACGTGATGACCTCGGAGAACCTGTCGGCGACCTTCGGTCAGCCGCTCGAGCTGCACAGCCGCCGCCGTCGCTTCACCGCGTTCCGGCGATAGGGTCGCGGCCGGTGTGGAACCAGCCGGCATCCCGGATCAACAGGAGGCTTCTCGGTGACGGAGTTCGTGCGGCTCGAGGTGGACGGCGGCGTGGGCACCATCCGCCTGGACCGGCCCCCGATGAACGCGATCAACCGCCAGGTCCAGGACGAGCTGGTCGAGGTCTCCGAGGAGGCCACCAGCCGCACCGACGTGCGCGCGGTCGTCGTCTACGGCGGCGAGAAGACGCTCGCGGCCGGCGCGGACGTCAAGGAGATGGCCGACATGACCTACTCCGAGATGGCCGAGCGGACCCACCAGCTGTCGAGGGGCTTCGGCGCGGTCTCGGAGATCCCCAAGCCGACGGTGGCCGCGATCACCGGCTACGCCCTGGGCGGTGGCTTCGAGGTGGCGCTGTCGTGCGACCGGCGCATCGCCGGGGACAACGCGACGGTCGGCCAGCCGGAGATTCTGCTCGGGATCATCCCCGGCGGCGGCGGGACCCAGCGGCTCACGCGCCTCGTCGGGCCGTCCACGGCCAAGGACATCATCTTCACCGGCCGTTTCGTGAAGGCCCCGGAGGCTCTGGAGCTGGGGCTGGTCGACGAGGTCGTCGCGCCGGACGAGGTCTACACCCGTGCCCGCGCCTGGGCCGAGCAGTTCGGAGGAGGCCCGGCGCGCGCGCTCGCCGCGGCGAAGAACGCGATCGACCGCGGTGCCGAGATCGACCTGCGCGACGGCTTGGCGCTGGAGTCCGAGCTGTTCGCGGCGCTGTTCGGCACCGAGGACCAGACGATCGGCATGCGCTCGTTCGTCGAGAACGGGCCGGGCAAGGCCCAGTTCCTGGGGCGTTGATGGCGCCGCCGCGGTCCGTCTCCCAAGCCGAGGTCGACGCCGCTCGCGAGGACCCCAAGCTCGCGAACGTCCTCTACCACGACTGGGAGTCGGGCTCCTACCACGAGAAGTGGTCGATCTCGTTCGACGAGCGCTGCACGACGTTCGCGGTGGACCGGTTCCGCGCCGTTGTTCCTCGTGGGCCGGCCGCGGGGTCCGACGGGCCGTTCGACCACGCCCTCGAGGTGGGCTGCGGCACCGGGTTCTTCCTGCTCAACCTCATGCAGGGCGGGATCGCGCGGCGCGGCACGGTCACCGACCTCTCGCCGGGCATGGTCGAGGTGGCGACGCGCAACGCGGCGGCGCTGGGTCTGGACGTCGACGGCCGGGTGGCGGACGCCGAGACGATCCCGGTGCCCGACGCCTCGGTCGACCTGGTGGTCGGGCACGCCGTGCTGCACCACATCCCGGACCTCGACACGGCGCTCCGGGAGATCCTGCGCGTGCTGCGGCCCGGCGGGCGGTTCGTCTTCGCGGGCGAGCCCACGCGGCTCGGTGACCTCTACGCGCGCAAGCTCGGGCAGGCGACGTGGTGGGCGACGACCCGGTTCGCGCCGTCGTCGTGGCTGCGCCCGCAGGTCGAGCTCGACGAGTCGTCGCGGGCGGCAGCCCTGGAGTCGGTGGTCGACCAGCACGTCTTCGACCCCGACCGCCTCGAGCGCTACGCCCACGCCGCGGGCGCGGTGGACGTCCGCGTCGTCACCGAGGAGCTCGCGGCGGCGGTCTTCGGCTGGCCGGTGCGGACCTTCGAGGCCGCGGTGTCCCCCGAGAAGCTGGGCATGGGCTGGGCGATGTTCGCCTACCGGGCCTGGCAGCGGCTGTCGTGGGTGGACGTGCACGTGCTCTCGCGCGTGGTGCCGCGCTCACTGTTCTACAACGCGCTGGTGACGGGGGTTCGGCCGGCGGATCCGGTGTCGCTCTCGAGCTGATCCGTGGGCTACGGCTTCACCCTCGACGACGTCGCGTACCTGGCCTCCGCGGCGGGGCGCGAGGCCGTCGAGGGGGCATCGGCCTTCCTCGGTGAGGATCGTCTGCGGGCGGTGACCGTCCTGCGCGAGCGGCTCGGCGAGCGGGCCGCGCCGGTGCTGGAGACCGCGCTGCTGCAGGACCGCGCCCGCGGGCGGGTGCCCGACGGCTGGCTGCTCACCGCCGACGCCGCCGAGCAGGCCACGGCCGCGCCCGTGGCCCGCCACCGGGCCCGTCGCCTCGCCGGGCGCGACGTGCACGACGTGACGTGCTCGGTGGGGGCGGAGCTCTTCGCGTTGCACGGGGTGGCCGGGCGGGTGCTCGGTTCCGACCTCGACCCGGTGCGCCTGGCCATGGCCCGCGTGAACGTCCCCGGCGTGCCGCTGGTGCGCGCCGACGCCCTGGCGCCGCCGTCGCGGGGCACGGTGATCGTCGCCGACCCCGCCCGCCGCACCGCCGCCGGCCGCCGCACCTGGCGCCCCGCGGACTTCGCGCCGCCGCTCGATGAGCTGGCCGAGGTGTGTCAGCGGCGTGGCGTCGCAGACGTTGAGTGTCCGTATCGCCACGCGCTCGAACTGGTCGTCTCGACGGCCCCGGGTCTCGATCCCGCGCTCGTCCCCTGGGCCGCCGAGGTCGAGCTCGTGAGCCTGGACGGCCGCGTGCGGGAGGCCGCGCTCTGGTCCGAGGGCCTCGCGACGACCCGCCGCCGCGCCACCGTGCTCTCCACCCGCGGGCGCGGCTTCGAGGTCACCGACGCCGAGGACGACACGTGCCCGGTCGCCCCGGCCGGCGAGTGGATCGTCGACCCCGACGGCGCGGTCGTCCGAGCCGGCCTGGTGCGCCGGTACGGCGCGCGCCACGGGCTCTGGCGCCTCGACGAGCACCTCGCCTACCTGTCCGGCGACGCCCCGCCGCCGGGCGTGCGCGCGTTCCGCGTGCTCGAGCACGGCCGCTACACCGAGAAGGCGCTGCGCACCACGCTCCGGAAGCGCGACGTCGGCCGCGTCGAGATCCTCGTGCGCGGGCTCGACGTCGATCCCGACGCCCTGCGGCCGAGGCTCAAGCTGTCGGGCTCGCAGGAGGCGACGGTCGTCCTCGCCCGCCTCGCGAGCGGACCGGAGGCCTATGTGTGCGAGGCCGTGCAGGGGTTGGATCAGCCCTGAAGCCGGCGCGCCAGCTCCGCGCGCACGCCGTCGACGTCGGTGCCGTCGGGGACGGCGACGTCGACGGTCCGGCCGCCGGGCACGTGCCCGCGGCGGTCGGCGAGAACGATGCCCCGCGCCGGGCCGAGCGAGCAGTCCACCTCGATCTCGAGCGGCACCGTGGCCAGCGTCCCGGGCGCGATCGCCTCGAGCAGCGCGACGGCGTCGTGGATCGGCACCCGGTCCACGCCGAGCCGCTCGCCGCGGGTGTAGACGGCGCGGGTCGCGGTGAGCGCGCCACCCACGGGCCCGGAGGCGGCGAGCTCGCTGAGCCACGCCCGGTCGACCGTCACGACGTGCGTGAGGTCGAGCGGGACCAGCGTCGTCGGCACCCGCTCCTCGACGAGCACCCGGCGCGCGGCCTCGGGGTCGGACCAGACGTTGAACTCCGCCGCCGCGCTGACGTTGCCGCCGATGCCGACCGAACCGCCCATGACGACGAGCCGGCCGATGCGCTCGGCCAGGTCCGGGCGGGTCGCGAGCAGGAGCGCGACGTCGGTGAGCGGGCCGATCGCGGCGAGGACGAGGGGCTCGGCCGCGGCCTCGAGGACGGAGGCGATCACGTCCAGGGCCCGTCCCACCGGCTCCGGGCCGAGCGGACCGAAGCGCTCGGCGACCCCGCCGAGCCCGTCGTCGCCGTGGACGTCGGCCGCGCGCCGCGTCGTCGGGTGGATCAGCGGCCGCTCCGCGCCGACGCCGAGGGGGACGTCGTCGCGCCCGAGCATCCCGAGCAGCCGGCGGGCGTTGGTCGTCGTGGTCGGCACATCGACGTTGCCGAAGACGGCGGTGACGGCACGCAGGTCGACCTCGGGGGCGCGGGCGGCGAGGGTGATCGCGTAGGCGTCGTCGACACCCGGGTCGGTGTCGAGGATCAGTGGCGTCACGGGACGTCGACCTCCTGGAGCGTCGGGAGCGAGGGCTGGGCGCCGGGGCGGGTCGCGGCCAGGGCGCCGGCGCGACAGGCGCGGCGCAGGGCGTTCTCGTCGTCGACGTCGGTGGCGAGGGCGAGGGCCAGGGCCGCGGTGAAGGCGTCGCCGGCCGCGGTGCCGTCGACGGCGTCGACCGGGGGCGGCTCGACGGAGGCGACGACGTGCCCGCGCCGGCGCAGCTCGGCGCCGGCGGCGCCGTGGGTGATCGCGACGGCCCTGAGGTCGTCGAGATCGGCGTGTGCGGCCAGGGCCCCGAACTCGGCGGCGTTGACGCAGACGAGGTCGACGCCCGCGAGCACGTCGCCGGCGACGGGCCGGGACGGGGCGGCGTTGAGCACGGTGAAGCCGGGCGTGGCCATCGCCGTCGCGACCGCCTCGTCGGGCACCTCGAGCACGGTGAGCACGACGTCGGCGCCGAGGTCCTCCGGGTCGACGGTGAGCGTGGCGTTGGCGCCGGCGTCGATGACGATGGTGGTCTCGCCGTCGTCGTCGACCTGGATCATGGCGGTGCCGGTGGGCGCGTCCTGAGCTCGCCGGACGTGACGGAGGTCGACCCCGCCGGCGCGCAGGAGGATCAGGGCCTCGCCCGCGAGCGGGTCGTCGCCGACGGCGGCGTGCAGGCGGACCCGGGCGCCGAGGCGGGCGGCCGCGAGCGCCTGGTTGGCGCCTTTGCCGCCGGGCACGCGCGTGACGCCGTGCGCGGTCAGCGTCTCCCCGGCGGCCGGGAGGCGCTCGACCCGGGCGACCAGGTCGAGGTTGACGCTGCCGACGACGGCCACGACCGGTGGGACCCTGGGGCCATCGTGGGGCATCGGGCGATCGTAGGGTCGTCACCGTGAGGTCGGATCCGCGCCAGCCGCGACTGTTCACCTGGGCCTCGCTGCGCTGGATCGTGCGCCACCGGGCGTGGACGCCGTACTACCTGGTGCGCTACGCGCGGATGCTCAGGGTCCGCGTGCGCCAGCCGCACATCGTGCTGCGCGGGCTGGTGTTCCTGGGCAAGGGCGTGCAGCTCGAGGCGCGGGAGGGCTTCGGGCGCCTGGAGATCGGCCGGTTCGTGCACATCGGTGACCACACCCGGCTGCGCTGCCACGAGGGATCGCTGCGCATCGGGGACAAGTCGGTGTTCGGCAACGAGAACACGGTCAACTGCTACCTCGACATCGAGTTCGGCGAGGCGACGCTGCTGTCGGACTGGATCTACGTGTGCGACTTCGACCACCGCTACGTCGACGTCCACACCCCGATCAAGGACCAGGGCATCGTCAAGACGCCGGTGCGCGTCGGGCCGGAGACGTGGATCGGGACGAAGGTGACGGTCCTGCGCGGGGCGCGGGTGGGACGCGGGTGCGTGCTCGGGGCCCACGCGGTGGTGCGAGGCGACATCCCGGACTACGCGGTGGCCGTGGGCGCGCCGGCGCGTGTCGTCCGCGACCGGAGGGCCGACTACGAGGCGGCCGCGGCGGAGCGCGAGGCGCTCGCCGACATCGCGCGGAAGACGGCGCTGGCGTCGAACCGGGCGGCGGAGTCCTGAGACGTGCGTGATCTCGTGAGCCGGAGCAGAGAAGATCACGCACGTCCTGCCGTCAGGTGAGGCCGAAGACGTTCCCCGTCGGGATCTTGGGGCGACCGAGGGGACGGGGTGCGCCGGGACGGGTGATCGCGTAGATCTCGGCGGTCCGGTCGGCGATCGCGGGCCAGGCGAAGTCGGTGTCGAGGCGCGCGCGGGCGGCGTCGGCGCGGGTACGCGCACCGACGGGGTCGTCGAGGCAGCGGATCACGGCTCGCGCGAGACCGGGGACGTCGCCGGGGTCGAAGGACAGACCGGTGACGCCGTCGACGACCACCTCGCCCAGCCCGCCCGCCCGCGACGCGACGAGTGGCGCGCCGGCGGCCGCGGCCTCGAGGGCGGTGATCCCGAACGGCTCGTAGCGGCTGGGGAGGACCGCGGCGTCGGTGCCGGCGAGCAGGCCGCGCAGGGTGGCGTCGTCGACGTGCCCGAGCAGCCTCACCGACCGTCGCACCCGCACGGCCCGGGCCCGCTCGGCGAGCCAGTCGGAGCACGACCCGGTGCCCGCGATGTCCAGCGTCGTGCCCGGGTGCGCGCGGCGGATCGCGGGCAGGGCGGCGACGAGGTCGTGGACGCCCTTCTCCCACTCGAGGCGGCCGAGGTAGAGGAGGGTGGGCGGGCTGTTCCGGCGGGCCCGGGTCGGTGGCCAGCCGGCGGGGTCGATGCCGTTGTGGACGACGGTGACGTCGTCGGGGTCGAGGTCGAACAGGCTCGCGACCTCACGGCGCATCGCCTGCGAGCAGGTGATCACGGCGTCGGCGCGGCGGGCGAGCCACCACTCCACGGAGTGCACCTGTTGGTTCAGCGTCTGCGAGAGCCAGCCGCCGTGGCGCCCGGCCTCGGTGGCGTGGATCGTCGCGACGAGCGGTGCGCCGGTCAGGTCGGCGACGGTGATCGCGGCGTGGGCGACGAGCCAGTCGTGCGCGTGGACGACGTCGGGGCTCCAGCCGCGCAGCAGCGTGCCGGCGGCGCGGAGCATCGCGTGGCCGAGGCCGAGGGTCCAGGCGACGAGGTCGCGGACGAACTCCAGGTGCGGCGGGTCCTCGGCGACACGCAGGACGCGGAGGTGGCCGCGCCGTGCAGCGGAGCCGGCCGAGAGGCTGCCGTCGTGGCGCTCGAGCGTCGTGGGGTGGGTCTGGGCGTCGGTGCCGGTGGGCTGGCGGGCGACGACGACGACGTCGTGGCCGGCGTCGGCGAGCGCCGTCGCCAGGGCGTGCACGTGCCGTCCGAGCCCGCCGACGACCACGGGCGGGTACTCCCAGGAGAGCATGAGCACGCGCACGCCGTCGCCCTCCCGCCGATCGAGTGCGTGGCGTTACGGACACTCAACGTCTGCGACGCCACGTCGCTGACATCAGGCGCGCGACCCTACTCCCGAGTAGGCAGGGGCCGGGCGGTGACGGTCACCGCTCGGGTGGCGGCGGAGAGCGCGGGCGTCGAGGGCACCGAACACGTCGTCCTGGGCGGCGAAGGTCGCGGCGCGGGCGGCGGCCTCGGCGTGCCGGCCCGCGGGCAGGAGATCCGTCAGCTCGCGGACGCGGTCGCGGTGCTCGGCGGCGCGGCGCCGGGCGTAGTGCGCCGCGGAGTCCTTGGTGACCATGAACGCCCAGTCGCTCGACAGCGCCAGCGCGGCCTGGGTCGCGACGGCGTCGAGGGTGGCGTCGCGGCCGGCGCTCGGCGCGGCCCCGTCGACGGCGGCGAGCAGGCGTGCGGCGACGTCGGCGTGGTCGGCGACCATGTCGCGGACCACCGGGTCTCCGGCCCCGTCCCACACCCGCCAGTCCTTGCCCGACCCCCACGACGACGCCGGCAGCACCACCGGCTCCCCGACGTGCCCGGCCTCGACGGCGCCGCTCAGTGTCGTCACCCGCACCCCGGCCTCGGGCAGCGCGGTCAGCACCGCCTCGAGCCACGCCGGGCCCTCGTGCCACCAGTGGCCGAACAGCTCGGTGTCGAAGGCGCTGACGACCAGCCCGGGCCTGCCGCGTCGTTCTCGAAGCTCCTCGAGGCGCCGCCGGACGACCGCGACGAAGTCGGCCGCGTCCCGCGCGAGCGCGGCGGCCGCGCGGTTGGGGTCGTAGGGCTTCTTGCCCGCGCTCGCCACCCGACGTCCCGTGACCCGCGCGGGCTTGAGGCCCGTGGCGTGGTCGTAGGTGTGGAAGTCGCGGTAGTCGGCGGCGCCGGGGTAGCCCGCGCGCGGAGACCACACGCGGTAGGTCACCTCGAGGTCGCGCGCGAACGCGACGACGTCGGTGCCGTCGACGGGGTGGGCGGCGGCGGTGTCGCCCCGCAGCGCCGGACCGTCGACCAGGAACCGCTCGACACCGGCCGCGGCGTAGTCCTGCTCCAGGCCCGGGGTGTAGCCGCACTCGGGCGCCCAGATCCCCGCCGGACGCCGCCCGAGCCGCAGCGCTCCGTCGCGCAGGCCGGCATCGAGGAGGAACCGCCGCACGCGGCCCGGCAGCAGTGGCGCGAACGGGTGGGTCGCGGGCCCGCCGAGGAGCTCGACGGCCCCGTCCTCGGCGAGACGGCGCAGGACCGGCGAGCCGCCGTGGCGCCAGGCGCGCTCGAAGAGCTCGAGGGCGTGTCCCGCCGCCCGGTGCTCGCGGACGGCGAGCGCCGGGTCGGTGACGTGGGCTTCGTGGGCGCGCAGCTGCCAGTCGGCGAGCCAGGTGTGCATCGCGCGCAGGGCGGCGGGGTGGTCGAGCTGAGCGGCGAGGACCGGGGTCACGCCGAGCGTCAGCAGGTCGCGGTGCCCGCGGGCGGCGAGGCGTTCGAGCGTCTCGACGACGGGGAGGTACGAGTGCGCCCAGGCCTGGTAGAGCCAGTCCTCGCCCACCGGCCAGGCCCCGTGGCGCAGCAGCCACGGCAGGTGCGAGTGCAGGACGAGGCAGAACGTGCCCACCGGATCCCTGCTCAGCACGCTCCTCTCGTCGGGGCCCGGCGTCGGAGTCTGTCACGGGCGTGTCCCCCGAACGGTGACGAGGCATCACATGGCCCGCCCCGTGTCGTTGACGCGGGCGAACCACTCCTCGACGCCGAGAGGGATCACCATGCGCAAGCGCATCCTCGCCGGAGCACTCGCCACCGCCTCCGCGGGCGGCGCCCTCCTCGGGCTGGCCGGCACGGCCAGCGCGTCGCCGGTCCCCGGGGTCCCGGTGACGACCGCCGACCAGTGCACCTCGGGCGGCGGTGAGCTCACCGCCGGCGGCACGCACTGCTCCGGGGGCGGCGACACCGGCGACGTGGTGGTCGGCGAGGCCGCGGCGGGCGTGATGCGCCAGGCGCTGCCCGAGGCGGTGGCCGACCCCGTGCTCAAGGCCACCGGACGGCGCTGACCACCAGGTCCAGCGAGGCCTCGACGTCGTCGACGTCGTCGGCGCGCAGCTCGAAGTCGTCGGCGGTCACGGCCGTGACGTCGGTCGTCAGCGCGTCGGGCCAGGGCTCGCCGGAGAGCGCCAGGGCGATCTGGGCGTCGATCACCGACCCGCCGTGACGGGCGTCGATCGTTCGGAGCGCCGGCCCGTGGTGGAGCCCCTGCAGCGACTCGACGTGCAGGCCGGCGTCGGTGACGAGATCGGCGAGCTCCGCCCCGGTCAGCTCGCGGGTGTGGAACGGGTTGAGGGGCCGGTCGTCCGGCCCGGCGCCGGGGGAGAAGGTCAGGCGGTTGGGCGTCGCGCAGTGCAGACGCCCGCCCGGGCGGAGGACGCGTGCGCATTCGGCGAGGAAGCCGGGCTGGTCCCACAGGTGCTCGATCACCTGCAGCGTCACGACGGCGTCGACGGAACCGTCGGTGAGGGGGAGGGCCTGGAGGTCGGCGCGGGCGACGCCCAGCTCCGGGTAGCGCGAGCCGACGTGGGCGGCGACGGCCGGGTCCAGTTCGAGAGCCAGCACCCGACGGGCCGTCGTCGCCAGCAGCGCGGCCCCGTACCCCTCGCCCACCCCCGCGTCCACCACGACCGCGTCGGTGCAGGCCGGCGCCAGCGCCAGGTAGACGGCCTCGTGGCGTCGGAACCAGTAGTTCTCGAGGTCCAGCCCGGGCACCGTGCGCTCGCCCGTCAAGGGCAGCGTGAGCCGCTGAACTGCGTCGCTGCTGGGCAGGGGATCGACCTCCCGGGAGAACGGCCACCGCACAGCGCTCCTGGCCACGCGTGGCGGCGAAACGTCGCCACCGCTTCGGACGCAGCGCCACGGTACGTCGATGCGAGGACCCGCTCGTGACCCCCTCCCTCGTGGACCCCTCGGCTCGACGCGGGTCGCCCAGCCGCGCGCGCCCGTCCCGGCGGCCAGGACGTCGCCGGCCATGTGTGCCCGCAGCGAGGTCGGGGAAACACGGTCAGCGGCTGTTAGGTTCGCCTATCCACACAGGCAGTCGGCGGAAGGGCACGGACGGTGGCAACGACGACCGTGGGTCGACCCCTGCTGTCCCGACCTCCCGTGCGGCGACGCAGCCGTCCCGTGCTGGCGCTGACCCTGGGGCTCACCGCGCTCGCGGTGGTCGTGGTCCTCAGCGTCGCGGTGGGCGCGGCACCCACCACGCCGGACGAGGTGTGGCACGCGCTGTTCTCGCCCACCGGGTCGCCCACCGACATCGTCGTCCGTGAGCTGCGCCTGCCCCGCACGCTGCTCGGGGCCGTGGTCGGCGCCGCGCTCGGGGTGGCCGGGGTGCTCATGCAGGGCCACACCCGCAACCCGCTCGCCGACCCCGGCCTGCTCGGCATCAGCGGCGGCGCGGCGTTCTGCGTGGTGCTCTCGACGACCGTGCTCGGCGTCTCCGACGTCTACGGCTACATCTGGTTCGCGTTCGCCGGGGCCGCGCTCGCCGCGCTGCTCGTGTTCACGCTCGGCGCCGCCAGCCGGGGCGGCCCGACGCCGGTGACCCTGGCGCTCGCGGGTCTCGCGGTCTCCGAGCTGCTGCTGGCGATCACGTCGGCGATGGTGCTCGGCGACGGCCCGTCGCTGGACGCCTACCGCTTCTGGGCCGCGGGCGCGCTCGACGACCGGGGTGCCGCCCTCACCGTCCAGGTCCTCCCGTTCATGATCGTCGGCCTGGTGCTCGCCGCGTCGAACACCCGCGCGCTCGACGTCCTCGCGCTCGGCGAGGACAGCGCCCGCGGCCTCGGCCAGAACATCACGCGGGCCCGGGTCGTCGGCCTCACCGGCGTCACCCTGCTCACCGGGGCGGCGGTGTCGGTCAGTGGGCCGATCGGGTTCGTCGGCCTCGTCGCGCCGCATGTCGTGCGCTCGCTCGTCGGGCCCTCGCACGGCCGGCTGATCCCGCTCGCCGCGCTCGTCGGTGCCGTGCTCGTGCTCGCCGCCGACGTCGTCGGGCGCGTCGTCGTCCGGCCCGCCGAGCTCGCGGTCGGCATCGTGCTCGGGATCGTCGGGGCGCCGTTCTTCATCGCCATGGTCCGCCGGCGCCGGATGGTGCGCCTGTGACCACCACGGAGAACCCCCAGGAGGTCGCCGGCCGCCGCCCCGTGCGGCTGGGCCCGGTGTCGGCGGTCTGGCGCCCGCGCACGGCGGTGGTCGTGGTCGCCGCTCTCGTCCTGCTCGTGCTCCTGGGCGCGGTCAGCATCGGGCGCGGCGAGTACCCGATCGCCGTCGGCGACGTGCTGCGCGTTCTGTTCGGGGGCGGCAGCCGCGGCGAGACGTTCGTCGTCAACCAGCTCCGGCTCCCGCGCGTGCTCTGCGGCGCGCTGGTCGGCGCGGCGCTCGGTGTCGCGGGCGCGCTCACCCAGGGCGTCGCCCGCAACCCGCTGGTCAGCCCGGACGTCCTCGGCGTGACCGACGGGGCCGGCGTCGCCGCGCTCCTCGTGATCGTGCTCGCCGGCTCCGGCGGCACCGTGGTGGGCCTCCTGGCCGTCGTCGGGCTGCCCGTCGCCGCGCTGATCGGCGGGCTGCTCGCGGCCACGCTCGTCGTCCTGCTCGCCTACCGCCAGGGCCTCGACGCGTTCCGCTTCATCCTCGTCGGCCTGGCCATGAGCGTCGCGCTGGTCTCGGTGACCTCCTGGCTGCTCGTCATCGCGAACGTCCAGCAGGCGGGGCTCGCGCTCATCTGGCTACGAGGTTCGCTCAACGCCCGCGGCTGGGAGCACGTGATCCCGATCGCGATCGTGCTCGCCCTCGTGCTGCCGATCGCGATCGCGCTGGCCTTCCGGCTCGACGCGCTCGACCTCGGCGACGACGCCGCCCGCGGGCTGGGGGTGCGCGCCGACCGCTCGCGGGTGATGCTCCTCGGGCTCGCGGTGGTCCTCGCCGCCTCCGCAACGGCGGCCGCCGGACCGATCCGCTTCGTCGCGCTCGTCGTCCCCCAGGTGGCGGTCCGCCTGACCGGTGGCTCGCGACCACCCCTGCTCGCCTCCGCGTGCGCCGGTGCCCTGCTCGTCGTCGCCGGCGATCTCGTCGCCCGCACGGTGCTCGGCGGCGAGGTGCCGGTCGGCGTCGTCACCGTCGTCCTGGGCGCGCCCTACCTGCTCTACCTGCTCGTCCGCCGCACGAGGAAGGACTCCGCGTGAGCGCCGAGACCGAGGACCTGGCCACCGGCCCGCAGGTCGACACGCCCGTCCGTCTCCACGCCGAGGGCGTCCGTGTCGGCTACGGCGACAAGATCGTCGTCGGCGGCCCGGACGGTCTCGACCTCGACGTCGTCGACGGCACCGTCACGGCCGTCATCGGCCCGAACGGGTGCGGCAAGTCGACGCTGCTGCGCACGATGGCGCGCCTGCTCGCGCCGAAGCACGGCCACGTGATGCTCGACGGCCGCCGTCTCGACGCGGTCCCGTCCCGCGAGGTCGCGACCGTGCTGGGTGTCCTGCCCCAGGACCCGACGGCTCCCGAGGGCATCACGGTCGCCGACCTCGTCGCGCGCGGCCGGCACCCCCACCAGCGCTGGTTCCGGCAGTGGTCGGCCGAGGACGAGGAGGCCGTCGCCGAGGCCCTCGCGTGGACCGGCATGGTCGACTTCGCCGAGCGCACCACCGACACGCTCTCGGGCGGGCAGCGCCAGCGCGTCTGGATCTCGATGGTGCTCGCGCAGGGCACCGACGTGCTGCTGCTCGACGAGCCGACGACGTTCCTCGATCTCGCCCACCAGGTCGACGTGCTCGAGCTGGTCGAGCGCCTGAACCAGGAGCGCGGGCGCACCGTGGTCATGGTGCTGCACGACCTCAACCTCGCCGCCCGCTACGCCCAGCGGCTGGTGGCCATGCACGACGGCGAGATCGCCGCCGCCGGCGCACCGCACGAGGTGCTCACCGAGCAGACCCTGCGCGACGTCTTCGGGCTCGACGCCCGCGTCGTGCCCGACCCGGTCGCGGGCACGCCGATGGTCGTTCCCATCGGCCGCCACCGGCACACGCCACCGTGACGGAAGAAACGTCGGGTTGACCCTTTTCCGCTCTTAGGCAAGCCTGCCCTGAACATCACGGTCAGATCACCGACGATCCACGGAGAGCAACGATGTCCCTCCGCGTGCCCGCACGCTTCGCCGCCGCCCTGGCCGCGGTCCTCGCCCTGCTGCTCGCGGGGTGCGGATCGGGCGGGGACGAGCCCGCGCAGGGCGCCGCAGCGCCCGGCTTCCCGGTCACCGTCCCGCACGCGTTCGGCCAGACCACGATCCCGGACCGTCCCGCGCGCGTCGTGACGGTCGGCTACAACGACGCCGACTTCGCGCTCGCCCTGGGCACCGTGCCGGTCGGCGTGCGCGACTTCATCGGCGCCTTCGACGAGACCACCCGCCCGTGGGCGCAGCAGCAGCTGGGCGGTCAGCAGCCCCAGCAGGTCGGCGGCAACGAGATCGACATCGAGAAGGTCGCCTCGCTGCAGCCCGACCTGATCCTCGGGGTCTACTCCTACATGGACCGCGCGACCTACGACCGCCTCTCGCAGATCGCGCCCACCGTGGCCGACCCGACCGAGGGCGTCGCCGCGCCGTGGCAGGAGCAGACCCGCATCACCGCCCGCGCCCTCGGCGTGCCCGAGCGCGGCGAGCAGGTCGTCGGTGACGTCGAGCGCCGGTTCGCCGACGCCCGCACCGCCAACCCGCAGTTCGCCGGCAAGGACATCGGCGTCGCGCTGGTCGCGTCCGGGGAGTTCAACATCCTCGGCCGGGACGACGCGCGCTCGCAGCTGTTCAGCGGGCTGGGCCTCGGGGTCGACCCGACCACCCAGACGCTGTCCAGCGAGCAGCTCGGTCAGCTGAACAAGCAGGGCATCGCGGTGCTCGGCGTGCCGCCGCAGGACGCGCTGTCCAACCCGGTGTTCGCCAACCTGCCGGCGGTGCGCGAAAACCGCGTCGCCTACGTCGGTGACGAGGCGTCGCCGGTGGCCGGTGCGCTGGGCTTCTCGAGCCCGCTGAGCCTGCCGTACGCGCTCGACCAGGTCACGCCGGAGCTGGCGCGGGTGTACGGCACCCCGTAGTCGGCTCCACCTCAGCGTGACCACAGCGTGACCACGCGGTCACGCTGTGGTGTGGCGTGGCTGACACGGTCGTCGCTGGGAAATCCCCTGTTTGGTTAGTCTTACCTAAGATCGAGTACGGACCTCGAGGAGAGCGATGACGCGCGAGTCGAGCCACCCCACCCCCGGGACCGCCGGGGGTGGTCCGGACACCCCTGGCACGCTGGATGTGCTGGGTGTGGGTTTCGGTCCGTCGAATCTGGCGTTGGCGTTGGCGGTGCAGGAGCACAACGAGCGGTCGCCGGAGTCGGCGCGGGTGTCGGCGTCGTTCGTGGAGCAGCAGGCGGCGTTCGGGTGGCATCGGGGGATGTTGCTCGAGGGCGCGACGATGCAGGTGTCGTTCTTGAAGGATCTCGTGACGATGCGGGATCCGACGAGTCCGCGGTCGTTCTTGAACTATCTGCAGGGTCAGGGGCGGTTGGCGGACTTCATCAACACGAAGACGATGTTTCCGTCGCGGGTGGAGTTCCACGATTATCTGGAGTGGTGCGCGGCGGACGTGCGGCATCTGGTGAGTTACGGGACGCGGGCGGTCGCGGTGCATCCGGTGGTGGGTCCGGGTGGTTCGGTTGATGAGCTCGAGGTGGTGTTGCGGGATGCGGCTGGTGCGGGCGTTCGGGCGGTGCGCACGCGGAATCTGATTCTGGCCACGGGGCTGGTGCCGTGGTTGCCGCCGGGTGTGGAGCGCGGTGAGCGCATCTGGCACAACAGCGAGCTGCTCCACCGGCTCAAGGCCGCCGACACCGAGGAGTCGGGTCCCCGGCGCTTCCTGGTCGTGGGTGCGGGCCAGAGCGCGGCCGAGACCACCGAGCACCTGCACCGCCGCTACCCGGACTCCGAGGTCCGCTCGGTGTTCTCGCGGTACGGCTACAGCCCCGCCGACGACACCTCGTTCGCCAACCGCATCTTCGACCCGGATGCCGTGGACCATTTCTACGAGGCGCCGGGCGAGGTCAAGCAGATGCTCATGGACTACCACGCGAACACGAACTACTCGGTGGTCGACCCGGAGCTGATCAACACCCTCTACGCCCGGGCGTACCAGGAGAAGGTCGCCGGGACGCAGCGCCTCCACGTGCACGGCGCGAGCCGGGTGGCGGCCATGCGCGACGCCGGCGCCGACATCGAGATCGACCTCGAGTTCCTGCCGACCGGCGAGCGGGAGACGGTGCGCACCGACGTCGTCGTCTACGCGACCGGCTACCGCCCGATCGACCCGACCTCGTTGCTCGGCGACGTCGGGGGATGGTGCCGGCGCACGGGCGACGGCGAGCTGCTGGTCGAGCGCGACTACCGCATCACCACCGCGGCGCCCCTGCGCGCCGGGGTCTACCTGCAGGGACCCACCGAGCACACCCACGGCATCAGCTCCACGCTGCTGTCGACCACGGCGGTGCGCGCCGGGGAGATCCTCGACTCGGTCGAGGCACGCCGGCCCGCGGGACTCGCTGCCGTGCAGCGCGTCTCGGCGGAGCCGGTGGGTTCGTGAGCACGCTCGACACCGTCCGCACCGCGACGCTCGGCGTGGGTCGGACGTGGCCGGACCGGTTCGCCGAGCAGGTCGCCGCCCGGGGCGACGCGATCGCGGTCGAGCTCGGCGACGCGTCGCTGACCTACACCGCGCTGGCCGACCGCGCCGCCCGGCTCGCTGCCGTGCTGCGTGAGCTCGGCGCCGGGCCGGAGCGGCTGGTCGGGCTCGCACTGCCGCGGTCGATCGACCAGGTCGTGGCGCAGGTCGCCGTGCTCTGCGCGGGTGCGGCGTACCTGCCCGTCGACCCCGACCAGCCCGAGGAGCGCATCCGCCTCGTCCTCGCCGACGCCGCGCCCACCGTGCTGCTCACGACCGGCGAGCTGCGCGACGGCCTCCCCGCGGAGTGGGCCGAGCGCGCACTCCTCCTCGAGGCCCTGGATCTCGACGGGGCGCAGCCCGCGCGGCTCGACCCCGGGATCCCGGTCACCAGCCTGGCCTACGTCATCTACACCTCGGGATCGACCGGGCGCCCCAAGGGCGTGCTCGTCACCCACGCCGGGGTCGACAAGCTCGTCGCCACCCAGACCGAACGCCTCGGGATCGGCGCCGACGACCGCATCCTCGGCTTCGCCTCACCCAGCTTCGACGTGGCGTTCTGGGAGCTGTGCCAGTCGCTGCTCTCCGGCGGGCGGCTGGTGATCGTGCCGCGCGAGCTGCGCGCACCCGTGCCCGAGCTCGCCGAGTACGCGCACGCCCACGGCGCGACGGTGCTGCTCCTGCCGCCCGTGCTGCTCGCGGCGCTGCCCGAGGGCGTCACGCTTCCCCCCGGCGTGCTGCTGGCCGGCACCGAGCGCGTGCCCCCCGAGCTGGTGGCCCGCTGGGGCCGCGACCACCGGATGTTCAACGCCTACGGCCCGACCGAGGCGACCGTCAACGCGACCCTCGGCGAGAGCCGGCCCGAGGCGCTCGACGGGACCTCGGTCCCGATCGGCGTGCCCGACCCGCTGACCACCGCACGCGTGCTCGACGAGGGCCTCGCCCCGGTGGCCGACGGGGTGCCCGGCGAGCTCTACCTCGGTGGCCCCGGCCTCGCCCGCGGCTACCTGGGGCGTCCCGGACTGTCCGCGGAGCGCTTCGTGGCCGACCCGTTCGGCGCGCCCGGCGACCGGCTCTACCGCACCGGCGACCTCGTCGTGCGCCGGGGTGGCGTCGACGGCGTGCTCGACTTCCTCGGCCGCACCGACGACCAGGTGCAGATCCGCGGCTTCCGGGTGGAGCCCGGCGAGGTCGAGTCGGAGATGCGCAACCACCCCGCGGTGGCGCAGGCGGCGGCCGTCGTCCGCGACGACCTGCCCGCCGGGCGCGGGCTGGTCGGCTACGTGGTGCCGAGCTCCGGTGAGGCCGGCGACGAGCGCGTCGACGAGTGGAAGGAGCTCCACGAGGTCCTCTACTCGGCGGCCGACGAGGACGCCGCCCTCTTCGACGACGGTTTCGCCGGGTGGAACTCGACCTACGACGGCTCCGACATCCCGCGCGAGCACATGCGCGTGTGGCGCGACGCCGTCGTCGACCGTATCCGCGCGCTGCCGGCCGGCCGGCGCGTGCTCGAGGTCGGCGTGGGCAGCGGGCTGCTGCTCACCGAGGTGGCGCCGGAGGTCGAGCACTACGTCGGCATCGACCTCTCCGCCGAGGGGATCGCCGCCCTGGCCCGCCGGGTCGGCGAGGACGCCGTGCTGCGCGAGCGCGTGGTGCTCGAGACCCGCCCGGCGCACGAGGTCGCCGGGGTCGCGGGCGCCCCGTTCGACGCGATCGTCGTCAACTCGGTGGCCCAGTACTTCCCGGACGCCGGGTACCTGCGCGCGGTGCTGCGCGACGCGGCCGGGCTGCTGGCGCCCGGCGGATCGGTGCTCGTCGGCGACGTCCGGCACGCGGGCCTGCTGCGCACCCTGCGCGCCGGGGTGGAGACGGCGCGGGACCCCGCCGCCGATCCTGCGGCGCTGCGGCGCGCGGTCGACGCCTCGGTCGCGTGGGAGCCCGAGCTGCTCGTGCACCCGGACTTCTTCCGCGAGGTCGCCGACGAGCTCGGGCTCGCGGCGGACGTGGAGCTCGAGCGCACCCCGTTCCACGACGAGCTCTCCCGCTACCGCTATCACGCGGTCCTCGGCCCCGATGTGAGCACTTTCCGGGCCTATGGCCCCGGAAAGTGCTCACATCGAAGCCTGACCTGGACCGGGTCGATCGACGAGGTGCGGGAGGCCCTGGCGACGTCGGACGCGGTGCGCCTGGTCGGCGTGCCGAACGCGCGACTGACCCCCGACCTCGAGGCGCTGGCGCGCATCGACGAGACCGCGCCGCCCGCCGGGCCGCCCGCCGACCCCGAGGACCTGATCGCGCTGGCACCCGGGTGCGCCCGGGCCACCTGGGATCCCGAGGACCCGACTCGCTTCGAGGTCCTCTACGGCGACGGCGGCCCGGTGTACCGCGGCGGCGGGCCCACGGGCACGACGAGGCCGGCGCCGTTCCGCGACGTCACCGCCGTCACCTCCGCGGTGCGGGAGCACCTGCGCGACCGGCTGCCCGAGCACCTCGTACCCGCGGCGGTCGTCGCGGTCCCGGAGCTCCCGACGCTGCCCAGCGGCAAGCTCGACCGCAGCGCGCTCCCGGCGCCCGACCTCGCCGCCGAGGTCGAGGGCACCGCGCCGCGCACGCCGCGCGAGGAGCTGCTCGCGGCGCTGTTCGCCGAGCTGCTCGGCATCCCGGGTATCGGCGTGCACGACGACTTCTTCGCCGTCGGCGGCGACAGCGTGCTGTCGGTCTCGCTCGTCGTGCGGGCGCGCGCCGCGGGGCTGGAGATCACGCCGCGGCAGATCTTCACGCACCGGACGGTGGCCGCGCTGGCTCCCGAAGCGGTCGCCCGCGAGGACGCGGCCGAGGACGCCGCCGAGGACGCCGCGATGTCGGTCGAGCTCGACGACACCGCTCGCGCGGCGCTCGGGGACGACCACGACGAGGTCTGGCCGGTCTCGGCGCTGCAGGAGGGCTTCTTCGTCCACGCGGCGCTCTCGGACGTCTACACCGTCCAGGAGGTCGTGCGCCTGCGCGGCCCCGTCGACGCCGGCGCCTGGCGGGCGGCGGTGCAGCGGCTCGTCGCGCGCCACCCCCAGCTGCGCGCGGGCTTCGCGCAGCGCGCCGACGGCCGGGTGGTCCAGGCGATCGCGACCTCGGTCGAGGTGCCCTGGCGCGAGGTCGACCTGCGCGATCTCGACACGCCCGGCACCCAGAGCGCGCTGGACGACGTCGTCGTCGCCGAGCGCGCCGAGCGCTTCGACCTCGCCGCGCCCCCGTTGATCCGCGCCGCACTGGTGCACACCGGCCCGGATCCGCGGCAGTCAGGGGAGGACCCCGAGAGGGGAGCCGGACCCGTCGAAGACGAGAACGCCGCGCTCGTGCTGACCTTCGAGCACATCGTGCTCGACGGCTGGTCGGTCGCGGTGGTGGTACGGGAGCTGCTGGAGCAGACGGGAGACACGCACCGCGACGTCGACGCGAGCACCCACCGCGCCCGCTACGCGCGTCTCCCGGACCAGTCCGCCGACCTCGCCGCCTGGCGCGAGGCCCTCGCCGGCCTCGACGGGCCCACCCGCCTGCTCGAGGCGCTCGCCCCCGACGCCGCGGTCGGCGGCCCCGAGCCCGAACGCGCGCCTCGGCACCACCAGCGTCACCTCGGCGTCGACGAGGAGACCACCAGCCGGCTGGTCGCCGCGGCCCGGCGCCGTGGCCTGACCCTCGGCACCGTGCTGCACGGCGCCTGGGCGCTGACGGTCGGGCGCCTCACCGGCCGCCGCGACGTCCTCGTCGGCAGCACCGTCTCGGGACGCGACGGCGTGCTGCCCGGCATCGAGGACGCGGTCGGGCTGTTCATCAACACGGTCCCGGTCCGCCTGCGCTGGGCGCCGGCGGAGACGGCCGCCGACGCCCTCGACGCCCTGCAGACCCACCGCACCGAGCTGCTCGACCACGACGGCGTCGCGCTCGCGGCGCTGCAGCGCGAGCTCGGCCACGGGGAGCTGTTCGACTCGCTCGTGGTGGTCGAGAACTACCCGCAGGCCGCAGGACGCGACGCGGAGCGGGGCCGGACCGTTGAGTCCGGCGACCGCCCGGTCACCGTCGAGGCCGTCGACGTCGTCGACGCCGTGCACTACCCGGTCGCGCTCATCGCGGCCGTCGGCCCGCGCCTCGACCTCACCGTGAAGCACGACCCCACGCGCGTGGACGCCGCGGCGGCCGAGCTCGTCGTCGCGCAGCTGCGCCGCACCCTCGAGTGCCTCGCCACCGACCTCGAGACGCCGGTCGCGTCGATCCCGCTGCGCGACGCGCCGCCGCACCACCCCGACACCGCGCACGCCGTCGAGCCCACGACGCTGACCGACCGGATCGCCGCCCAGGCCGCGGCGACGCCGGACGCGGTCGCGGTGGTCGGCGAGGACGCCACGCTGACGTACGCCGAGCTGGCCGGGCGCGCCGCCGGGCTGGCCGCGCAGCTCACCGGAACGGGTCCCGTCGTCGGCCCCGTCGGCGTCGCCGTCCCGCGGTCGGCGGATCTCGTCGTCGCGCTCGCCGGCGTGCTGCACGCGGGGCGGGCCTACGTGCCGCTCGACCTCGACCTGCCCCGCGAGCGGCTCGCGGCGGTGATCGCGGACGCCGGCGTCGACGTCGTCGTGACCACCGGCGCGACCGCGCTCCCCGACGGACCGCGACGGATCCACGTCGAGGACACCGGCACCGCCGACACGCCACCGGTCCCGGTCGACCCCGACGCCGCCGCCTACGTGATCTTCACGTCGGGCTCGACCGGGCGCCCGAAGGGCGTGGTCGTGAGCCACCGCGCGATCGTCAACCGGCTGGCATGGACCCAGGACACCTACGGGCTCACCCCGGACGACCGCGTGCTGCAGAAGACGCCGGTCGGCTTCGACGTCAGCGTCTGGGAGTTCTTCTGGCCGCTCGTCACCGGGGCGGCGATCGTCGTCGCGCGCCCGGGCGGGCACCGCGACCCGGCCTACCTCGCGAAGCTCGTCGCCGAGGGCGGCGTGACGACGATGCACTTCGTCCCGTCGATGCTCGAGGCGTTCCTCGCCGCGGACGAGGTCACCGAGGACGCGTCGTGGTCCACGACGCTGCGCCGTGTCCTCGCGAGCGGCGAGGCCCTGCCCGCCGGTGCCGCGGCCCGCTGGAGGGCGCTCACCGGGGTCCCGCTGCACAATCTCTACGGGCCGACCGAGGCGGCCGTCGACGTCACGTACCACCCGGTGAGCGAGGCCGACACGCTCCGGGTGCCGATCGGTGCGCCGGTGTGGAACACCACGCTGCACGTCCTCGACGGGTGCCTCGCCCCGGTGCCCGACGGGGTGCCCGGCGAGCTCTACCTCGCCGGCGTCCAGCTCGCCCGCGGCTACACCGGGCGGCCGGGCCTCACGGCCGAGCGCTTCGTCGCCGACCCCTTCGGTGCTCCCGGCGACCGGCTCTACCGCACCGGCGACCTCGTGCGCCGACGGCCCGACGGCGAGCTCGAGTACCTCGGGCGCACCGACGAACAGATCAAGATTCGGGGCCAGCGCATCGAGCCGGGCGAGGTCGAGGCCGCGCTCGCCGCGCAGGCCGGCGTCGTCCGGGCCGCCGTGACGGTGCGGCGCGACGGGCCCTCGCCCGCGCTGGTCGGCTACGTGGTGGGGGACGTCGACACGGACGCCGTGCGCGCGAACCTCGCCGCAGAGCTGCCCGAGGCCATGGTGCCCGTCGCGGTCGTGGCCCTCGACGCGCTGCCCGTGACCGCCAGCGGCAAGCTCGACCGCAAGGCCCTTCCGGCCCCCGAGCTCGCCGCGGGCCCGGCCCGCGAGCCCGCGACGGAGGCCGAGCGGGTCCTCTGCGCGATCTTCGCCGAGGTCCTGGGCCGCGAGACGTGCGGTCCCGACGACGACTGGTTCGCCCTGGGCGGCGACTCGATCTCCGCGATCGGCGTGGCGAGCCGGGCACGCCGCGCCGGCTTGGCCGTCGGGCCCGCCGAGGTGTTCGCCGGTCGCAGCCCCGCGGGTGTCGCGGCGCGGGTGCCCGACACCGCCGCCGACGCCGACCGCGTCGAGGACCTGCCCGCTCCCGTGGCGCCGGACGCGATCACGACGGACGTCGACGTCGCCGAGGTCTGGCCCCTCTCGCCGCTGCAGGAGGGCCTGTTCTTCCACGCCGGGCTCGACGGCGGCTCGGACGGCAGTGGGGACGTCTACCGCATCCAGGAGACCGTCGACCTCGACCACCGCCTCGACGAGGAGCGCCTGCGCGGCGCGGTGGCGACGCTGCTCGCCCGCCACGACGCCCTGCGCGCCGGCTTCACCAGCGAGGGGCTCGAGGAGCCGGTGCAGTTCGTCGCCGCGGCGCTCGAGCCGCCGGTGCGCGTGGTCGACGCGCCCGACGCGGACGCGGTGGCCGCCGCGACCGCCGACGACCGCGCCGCCGGCTTCGACCTCGCGTCGCCGCCGCTGTTCCGCGTCGTGCTGGTCCGCGGCCCGGAGACCGACCGCGTTCTGATCTCCCGGCACCTGCTGCTGTGGGACGGCTGGTCGGCGTGGACGGTGCTCGCGCAGCTGCTCGGCGCCTACGCCGGGGACGAGCTCGAGCCCGCCGGCACCTACCGCGACCACCTCGCCTGGCTCGCCGCCCAGGACACCGACGCCGCGATGGAGGCCTGGCGCACCGCGCTCGCCGGGCTCGAGGAGCCCACGCTCGTGGGCCCGGACACGCCGGAACCGCTGCGCGAACGGGACGTCGAGCTCGACGCCGACGTCACCGCGCGCCTGCGGGAGCTGACCCGCGAGCGCGGGATCACCGCGCACACCGTGCTGTCGACGGTGTGGGGGCTCGTGCTCGCCGCGGCCACCGGGCGCACCGACGTCGTGCTCGGCACCACGGTCGCCGGGCGCCCGGACGCCGTGCCCCACGTGGAGACGACCGTCGGCCTGTTCCTCACCACGGTGCCGACCCGCCTCGTGCTCGACGGCGCGGAGCCGGCCGGCGCGCTGCTGGCGCGGGTGCAGCAGGAGCGTCTCGGGCTGCTCGCGCACGAATGGGTCGGGCTCGGCGCGATCCAGCGCGCCGCCGGGCAGCGGACGCTGTTCGACACGTTGTTCGTCTACCGCCCCGAGGGCGGCGAGGAGCGCATCGCCGACCTCTCGGAACGTCACGGCGTCACGGCCCTGCGCAACGACGACGCCACGCACTACCCGCTGACGTTCATCGTCACCCCGGGCGAGCGGATGCGGCTCACGCTGGCCCACACGCTCCCCGACGACGACGCGCAGGCGTGGCTCGACCGCTTCAGGACCCTGCTCGACCAGGTCCTCGCCGGTCCCGACACCGCGGTCTCCGCGCTCGACCCGCTGCTGCCCGCGGAGCGCGAGGCCGTCGTGAGCGGTCGCGACGGGGCGCCGGTCGACCTCGGGAACGTGACCGTCGCCGACATGCTCGCCGAGCGCGCGGCGCTGGTGCCCGACGACCTGGCGCTCGTGTCCGGGGAGGTCGCGCTGACCTACCGCGAGCTCGACGCCGCGATCGACCGCACCGCGCGCCTGCTGCGCACGCGCGGGGCCGGGCCCGAGACGGTCGTCGCGCTCGCCGTCCCGCGGTCCGTCGAGACGGTCGTCGCGCTGTTCGCGGTGCTCCGGACTGGCGCGGCCTACCTGCCGCTCGAGCTCGACCACCCCGCCGAGCGGCTGCAGGAGACCCTCGCCGACGCCGAGCCGGTCGCGCTCGTGACGGTCGCGCGGGTGGCCGAGAAGTTCACCGGCGTGGGCGGGCCGGGGATGTCCAGGGTCGTGCTCGACGACCCGGCGGTCGCCGCCGAGCGCGACGCGCTGCCGGCCGGGCCCCTCGACGACGCCGAGCTGGGCGACTTCGCGCGCGACCGGGCCGACCGCCTCGACCGCCCCGCCTATCTGATCTACACGTCGGGCTCGACCGGCAGGCCGAAGGGCGTCGTCACCCCGTTCCGCGGGCTGACGAACATGCAGATCAACCACCGCACCGAGATCTTCGACCCGGTGGTGGCGGCGGCCGGGGGCCGCCGGTTGCGGATCGCGCACACCGTCTCGTTCGCCTTCGACATGTCGTGGGAGGAGCTGCTCTGGCTCGTCGAGGGCCACGAGGTGCACGTCCTCGACGAGGAGCTGCGCCGCGACGCGACCCGGCTCGTAGCGCACGCCGCCCGGCACGCCGTCGACGTCGTCAACGTGACCCCGACCTACGCCGAAGCGCTGATCGAGGAGGGGCTGCTCGCCGAGCGCGGCATGCCGCTGGTGCTGCTCGGCGGCGAGGCCGTGTCGGACACGGTGTGGTCGACGCTCCGGGACACCGACGGGACGCTGGGCTACAACCTCTACGGGCCGACCGAGTACACGATCAACACGCTCGGCGGTGGCACCGCGGACAGCGCCACGCCGACGGTCGGGCGCCCGATCACCAACACCCGCGCGCACGTGCTCGACGGGTGGCTGCGCCCGGTGCCCGACGGCGTCCCGGGCGAGCTCTACATCGCCGGCACCGGCCTGGCCCGCGGCTACTGGCGCCGCGCCGGGCTCACCGCCGAGCGCTTCGTCGCCGACCCCACCGACCCGGCCGGCGGGCGCATGTACCGCACGGGCGACCTCGTGCGGCGGCGCCCGGGCAGCGGTGGCGTTCTCGACTTCCTGGGCCGCACCGACGACCAGGTCAAGATCCGCGGGCACCGCGTGGAGCCGGGCGAGGTCGCCGCGGCGCTCACCGCGCACGACGCGGTGGCGCGCGCGGCGGTCGTCGCCGACCGCTCGGGGCCGGGCGGATCGGCGCGGTTGATCGGGTACGTGGTGCCGGCGGGTGCACCGGACCTGGCGGCTGTCCGGGACGACCTGCGGTCCCGGCTGCCCGACCACCTCGTCCCGGCCGCGCTCGTCGAGGTCGACACGCTGCCGCTGACCGTCAACGGCAAGCTCGACACCGGCGCGCTCCCGACGCCCGACCTGTCCCCGGCCGGCGGCGGGCGCCCGCCCGCGACGGAGGCCGAGGAGACCCTGTGCGGGATCTTCGCGGCGGTGCTCGACGTCCCGCGCGTCGGTCCCGAGGACGACTTCTTCGACCTCGGCGGGCACTCGCTGATCGCCACGCGCCTGCTCTCGCGCGTGCGCACCGCGCTCGGCGCCGACGTCGCCCTGCGCGACCTGTTCGACGCGCCGACCCCGGCCGCGCTCGCCGGGCGGGCGGGCTCCCGCGCGCCGGTCGAGCCCCGGCCCGAGCTCGCGCCGCGGGAGCGACCGGGGGCGCTGCCGCTGTCGGCCGCCCAGCAGCGGCTGTGGATGCTGGCGCAGCTCGACGAGGCGGGCTCCGCGAACAGCGCCTACCACTACCCGATCGTGCTGCGGGTACGTCCCGACGGTGAGCACCTCGATCTGGACGCGCTGGCCGCCGCGATCGACGATGTCGTCGCCCGCCACGAGCCGCTGCGCACGCTGATCGACGGTGCGACCCAGCGGGTGCTCGCCGAGGCGCGGGTGCCGCTGACGCGGGCGTCGGCGCAGACCGAGGACGAGGCCGCGGAGATCGTCGCGGCCGAGATCGCGCGCCCGTTCGATCTGACCCGGCGGCCCCCGCTGCGGGCGACCGTGATCGAGCGGGGCGGTGATCTCGAGGGTGGGGAGCACCTGCTCGTCCTCGTCCTGCACCACATCGCGACCGACGAGTGGTCCGACGGGCCGCTGTTCGCCGACCTCGCCGCGGCCTACACGGCCCGGCGCGACGGGCACGCGCCGGACTTCACCCCGCTGCCGGTGACCTACGGCGACTACGCGCTCTGGCAGGCGGAGCTGCTCGGGGACGGGTCGCCCGAGGCCGCGCGCCAGCTCGCGTTCTGGGCCGACGCGCTCGCCGGCGCGCCCGACGAGCTGGAGCTGCCCACCGACCGTCCGCGTCCGGCGACGCCCAGCTTCACCGGCGGCACGGTCGCGCTGCCGCTCGCCCCCGACGTCGCCGACGGGCTGCGGGGCCTCGCCCGCGACCGCGGCGCCAGCACGTTCATGGTGCTGCAGGCCGCCGTGGCGGTGCTGCTCGCACGCCTCGGTGCCGGCGACGACGTCCCGCTCGGCGCGCCGGTCGCCGGGCGGACCGACCCGCGCCTCGACGATCTCGTCGGCTTCTTCGTCAACACCGTCGTGCTGCGCACCGACCTGTCCGGCGCGCCGTCGTTCGGCGAGGTCGTGGACCGGGTCCGCGCGGTCGACCTCGCCGCGTTCGCGCACGCCGACGTGCCGTTCGAGACGGTGGTCGAGCACCTCGACCCGCCGCGCGTGCTCGCCCGCACTCCGCTGTTCGGTGTGATGGTCGGGCACCACGTCCGCTCGGGGGCGCCGTTGTCGCTGCCGGGGCTCGCGGTCACCGAGGACGACGTCACCGGCACCACGGCGAAGTTCGACCTGGTGTTCTCGTTCGTGGAGGGCTCCGACGACGGGACGTTGACCCTCCATCTCGAGTACGCCGCCGACCTCTACGACCGGGCGTCGGCCGAGCGGTTGGCGGAGCGGTTCGCGCAGGTCGCGGGCGCGGTCGTCGCCACTCCCGACGCTCCGGTCGCCGAGGTCGACGTCCTCACCGACGACGAGCGAGCCGTGCTCAGGGCCGTCGAGGGCCGGCCGGACGCCCGCGCGGTGCACGAGGAGACGCTGATCGGGTCGTTCGAGCGGCACGCCGACGCGACCCCGCACGCGGTGGCCGTCGCCGACGCCGAGCGCGAGGTGACCTACGCCGAGCTGGACGCGCTCGCGGAGGGCGTCGCCGACCGGCTCGACGGCGTCGGGCCCGAGGACGTCGTGGCGGTCGCGGTGCCGCGGTCGGTGACGATGGTGGCCGCCGTGCTCGGGGTGCTGAAGCGCGGCGGCGCGTGGCTGCCGCTGGACCTCGCGCACCCGGCGGAGCGCCTCGCACACATGCTCGCCGACTCCGGGGCGGCGCGGGTCGTCGTCACGCCGGAGACGGCTCGCCGGGTGCCGGACGGGCCGGCGCCGGTGGTGCTGGAGTCGCCGACCCCGGCGCCGCGGCGCGCACGGCCGCGTCCGGACAGCCTCGACGCCGCCGCCTACGTGCTCTACACGTCGGGCTCGACGGGCCGGCCCAAGGGCGTGGTCGTGCCGCACGAGGGGATCGGCAGCCTCGCCGCGACCGCCGTCGACCGCATCGGTGTCAGCGCGGACTCGCGTGTCCTGCAGTTCGCGTCGGTCGGGTTCGACGTCGCCGCGTTCGAGCTGACGATGGCGCTGGCCGTCGGCGGGCGCCTGGAGATCCTGCCCGAAGAGGCCCGGGTCGCCGGGCCGCCGCTGACCGACTTCCTCCACGAGCGGCGGATCACCCACGCCGTGCTGCCGCCGTCGCTGGCGGCCGCGCTGCCCGAGGACTGCGTCATCCCCGACGGCACGACGGTGCTGGTGGGCACCGAGACCGTGCCGCCCGACCTCGTCGCGCGGTGGGCCGACCGGCTGCACATGATCGTCGCCTACGGCCTGACCGAGGCGACCGTGAACTCCACGCTGTGGCCCACGCGCACCGACTGGGCGGGACCGCTGCCGATCGGCGAGCCCGACCCCAACACGGTGGTGCGCGTGCTCGGGCCGCGCCTCGAGCCGCTGGCGCCCGGCGTCGTCGGCGACCTCTGGGTCGGCGGGCGCGGGCTCGCGCGCGGCTACGTCGGGCGTCCGGACCTCACCGCCGAGCGGTTCGTGGCCGACCCCTACGGGGCTCCCGGTGCGCGGATCTACCGCACGGGCGACCGTGCGCGGTGGCGTCCGGACCCGGAGGCCTCGGCAGGCTGGGTGCTCGACTTCCTCGGCCGGGACGACGACCAGGTCAAGATCCGGGGCGTGCGGATCGAGCCCGGCGAGGTCGCCGCGGCGCTGTCCGAGCACCCCGGGGTGCAGCAGGCCGTCGCGGTGGCCGACCGGGACGGGGACCTCGCGCGCCTGGTGGGCTACGTGAGCCCGGTCGACGGTGCTGTGGACGTCGAGGACGTGCGTGCGGCAGCGGCCGCGCGGTTGCCCGAGCACATGGTCCCCTCGCTCGTCGTGGCGCTGGACGGGCCGATGCCGCTGACGCCGAACGGCAAGGTCGACCGCCGGGCGCTGCCGGCGCCGGACTGGTCGGCGCTGGTGTCGTCGGCCGCGCCGAGCACGCCCGAGGAGGAACGACTCGCGGCGATCGTCGCCGAGGTGCTGCGGCTCGACCGGGTCGGGGTCGACGACGACTTCTTCGCCCTCGGCGGGCACTCGATGGCCGCGATGCGCCTGGTCTCCGGGGTGCGCGAGGCGCTGGGCGTCGAGCTGGTGGTGCGCGACGTCTTCGAGGCGCCGACCGTCGCCGCACTGGCCACCCGACTCGCCGCCGCGCCGCGCGCCCGACCCCGCCCGACGCCGAGCGGTCCGCCGGGGGACGAGGAGCCGCTCGGCCCCGGGCAGCGCCGCCTGCTCGCCGACGGCACGCGCCGGCGCCCGGACCACGCCCTGGTGCTGGAGGGGCCGTTCGACCGGGACGCGCTCGCGGCGGCGGTCGACGACGTCGTCGCGCGCCACGAGCCGCTGCGGACGACGGTGGGGTCGTCGCGCCGCGTCCTCGCCGCCGGACCGGAGCTGACCGACCGGACCGGCGCGCTCGAGGACCTCGCCCGCGAGCCCTTCGACCTCGCCGCCGAGCCGGCGTTCCGGGCGCACCTGGTCGACGGTCGCCTGCTGCTGGTGCTCGGCTACACCGCCGTGGACGAGTGGTCGGTGGTGCCGCTGCTGCGCGACCTGTCGTCGGCGTACGCGGCCCGGCGTGCGGGCTCGGAGCCCGCGTGGACGCCGCTGCCGGTGTCGTACACCGACTATGCGCGCTGGGCGCGGGCGCTGCCGGCGCGGCCGGCGGCGGAGCGCGCGGACCTCGACGGGCTGCCGACGACGCTGTTCTCCTCCTCGGGCGTGCGCGGTGAGGCGTCCGTGATCGCCGTGGAGCTGGGCGCCGAACGCCGGCTCGCGCTCGACCGGCTCGCGCGGCGCACCCGTACGAGCCTGCTCATGGTGCTACAGGCCGCGCTCGCGTCGGCGCTGACCGCCGAGGGCGCGGGCGAGGACCTGCCGCTGGTGACCATGAACGCGGGCCGGGTCGACGCCGCCCTCGACGACCTCGTGGGCTCGGTCGCCGACCTCATCGTCGTGCGCACCGACACCTCGGGGGGCCCGTCGCCCGACGAGCTGCTCGACCGGGTGCGACGCGCCGACCTCGCGGCGTTCGCCCACGACACGGCGTTCGCCGACGTCGCCGCGCACACCGGGCTCACCCGGCCACCGGTGGCACTCGTGCACCACGAGGACGCGGCGCTCGCGGGGGAGCAGGCGGTGCTCGGGGCGCTCGACGCCGTGCGCACCGGGGCGTCGTTCGCGGACCTTACCCTCGCGTTCTACGAGACCGCGCCGGGCCGGCCGATGGCGATCGAGATGATCCACGACCCCGCGGCCGTGGACGACGCCACCGCGCGCCGCATCCTCGACCGGGTGCTGACCTTCGGGACCGAACCGCCCGATCCGTCGGCCGGATGACGGACGACCGCGGCGACCCGCCGGTGGATGCCGGTCTCGGTGTCGAGCTCGAGCTTGTCGACGATGGCGTGATGTGCTTCTCGGTCGCGCTGAGCGAGAGGTGGAGCTCCGCGGCGATCGACCCGTTCGCGTGCCCCTCGGCCGATGGTGGGCGCGGCGGCAAGGGCGGTCGATCTGGCGACGGTGCCGCCGGGCCAGCGGTGGTTCGGCCCGGTGTACCTCCGGAAACCGATCGGAGGCCACGGCGGTGTCCCGCACCAGCCCCTTCTCAGAAGGGTGGTGGGTCGTCGGGGTCGTGCGTGAGCGGCGTCGGGGGCGGTGGCGTGGTGGTGTGCCGTCGAATGTGGTGGCGAAGTGGCGTCGCCAGTCGTCGAGGTGCTCGGTGTCCTGGTCCGGCCGGCCGTCGTCGGGGAGCGGTCTCGGGCGGTCGGCGGGGTGCGGTGCCGGGAGCGGTCGCAGGATGCGTGGGGGTCGGGTGGTGTGGGTGATGCCGGCGCGGGTGCGGATCACGAACCAGCCGGGCCGGGGTTGGCGCACGGTCCAGGGGGCGAGGTGTTTGGCGCGGTGGTCGTGGCTGCACCAGGCGCCGAGGTTGCCGGTCAGCGTGGGCCCACCGTGGGCGTGGTCGCGGGTGTGGTCGATCTGGGCGCGGTGGGCGGGGCGGCGGCACCACGGGACGATGCAGTGCCGGTCGCGGACCCGGGTCCAGCGGCCGGCTTCGACTCGCGGGCGGCGGCGTAGCCGGGCGCGGGGGCCGGTGTCGGCGTCGGGCGGTAGCCCGAGGCGGCCGGTGTGTTGGAGGTCGGCGAGCCGGGCCTGGAGTTCGCGCAGCAGCGGGCCCCAGGCGGGGTGATCACCAGGATTCAGGGCGGCCAGGAGTGTCGTCGGAACCTGGAGTTCGACGATCGCCCCGGTCCGGGTCGCCCCCGTTCTGCGCCCCCGCACCCGAGCGTGGTGGCGGGGGCCGGCTGGTCGGCCCGGTCGGGCGCGGGCGAGCAGGACGTGCTGGAGGTGCCCGTCGTCGTCGACGAGCAGCACCCGCCATCCGCCGACAGACGCGGGCGGCGATCAACTCGCGGGCGACCGCAGCGGTGACCGCCCCGAAGCCGGGCACGGTGCCGGGGCGCTGGTCGAGCCCGAGCGCGGTGGTGAGTCGGAGTCGGACCTCGACGGTGCCGTGGCGGACCCGCCCGTCCCGCGGCTCCGGCTCAACGACCGGCTCACGCTCGTCCGCCGGGCAGGGCCGGCCGGGGAGGCCGGGGAGGTCCAGAACGCCCTGTCCGGACGACCGCGGCGGCACGACGAGGTCGAGGTCGTGGCGTTCACCGGCCGGTCCGCCGTCGTCGGGGCCACCGTCATCAGGTCCGCCGCTCGGATCACCGTCGTCGGGGTCGGTAGGGGTGTCGGTGGCGTGGTCCTCGGCGACCAGCAGGGCGACGAGCTCGGGGTCGGTCATGCCGGCGGTGGACCCGTTGAGCAGTCGCATCCCGACCTGCAGCCGTAGCTGGTTGATCGGGGTCAGCACCCCCGCCGCGCGCAGCTGGGCTGCGAGGGCCTCGACCCGCGACATCGACGCGATCCCCTCCGGGCACGGCGCGTCGACGAACGACAACGTCGCCGTTCCCGACGGGTTCGCCGCCAGCTGCACCCGCCCGCGGGCCTCCGCGCGGCGGCGGCGCCGGTCGGCCCAGTCCGGGTCGAGCGCCAGTGCGACCTCGCCGACCCGCTCGCGCAGCGCCATCACCGGCATCTTCCCGGCCTCCTCGAGCACCTCGGCCACCGCGGCCCGGGCGTGGTCGTCGGCCAGGTCGGCCACGCACTCGGAGATTCCCGCACCTTGGTCTCGTCCAACGCACCGCGCCACAGGGCCGCTCCCAGCGCTGGCAACCGGCCGAACAGGTCGTCGGCCAGCGCCAGGCGACGGGACACGGCGGTGCGCGAGCACCCCAGCACTCCGGCGACCTCGTCGCCGGAGAACTCGTCGGAGCCCGGCAACCGCCGCGGGCGCCCCTCGGCGTCCTCGACCGCCGTCCCCAGCTCCCGCAGCCCGGCCAGCAGCTGGGCCTCGGCGCGGTTGTGCACCGCGAACCGCGCCCGCACGTAGGCGGCGAGGTCCTCCCCGCTCAGCGAGGTCGGGTCGACCGTGTCGAGCAGCCCGTGAAGGTCGGCGTCGGGGGCACGATCCGCCAGCCGGGCCGCCAGCCCAGGCCGTTGATCCTGCTCGACGCTCATGGGACGAACGCTAGAGCCGACCCCCGACATCCAGGTTCGGTGACAACCCCGGCGAGGTCGGGGCGAGGTTCGCGGCGCGGGTGTCTGCGGCTGCCTCCGACTGGATCTCAGTCCTGTGCATTGATCGTCGAGATGCCCGTGCCACGGCCGTGCCGAGTGCGCCTTGGTGGGAACGCGGAGCCGCAGGGACTCCCGCTCAGATGTCCGGGCACGGCGCTCGCCGTGGTCGCGGGCCCCCGGTGGGCCTGGCTACTGACGACAACAACGACGAGGTGAGCGTCCCGCGCACGACGGTTGGGCATCGACGTGGCCGGTCGGGAAGCACATCGCGCGGCACTGGCCGACGAGGCCGGCACCGTGCTGCGGAGCAACCACAACGCCGCTCGAGGAACCCCAGCTCAGGCCTCCCCGGCACATCACGGAACGGTAACGATCCTTGAGCGAGCCGCCGGCCGAGCGCGTGGCGTGACGGACACTCAACGTCTGCGGCGCCACGCCGCTGACACCGCGAGCGAGTCCCTAGAGCGTGCTCCGGCCCGTGCCGGCCGCCCAGAGCTCCGCGTACCGCCCGCCGGCGGTGAGCAGCTCCTCGTGCGTGCCGTACTCGACGAGCACGCCCGCGTCGAGCACCGCGATCCGGTCGGATGCCGCGGCCTGAGAGAGCCGGTGTGCGACGACCAGCGCGGTGCGCCCGCGCAGCGATCGGTCGGCGGCGGCCTCGAGCACGCGCGCCCCGGCGCTGCCGGCCTCCGCGGTGGCCTCGTCGAGCACCGCGACGGCGGGGTCGGCGAGGACCAGCCGGGCGAGGGCCAGCTGCTGGGCCTGCGCGGCCGTCGGGGTGTGCCCGCCCGTGCCCACGACCGTGTGGAGCCCGTCCGGGAGCGCGGCCACCCAGTCGCGGGCGTCGACGACGTCGAGCGCCGCCCACAGCTGCTCGTCGGACGCCTCGGGGGCGGCCAGGCGCAGGTCCTCGGCGAGCGGGCCGGCGAAGACGTGCACCTCCTGGCTCACCATGGCGACCTCGTCGGTCACCACGGAACCCGCGCTCGGCCGATGCACCCCCGCGACGATCGTCGCCAGCGTGGTCTTGCCCGCGCCGCTCGCCCCGACCAGCGCCAGACGCGTGCCGGGCGGGATGTCGAGGTCGACGTCGGAGAGCACCTCGTGGCCCTCGTCGTAGGCGTGCGAGACACCTCGGACGCGCACGGCGCCGCGGTCGTCCGGCGACCGACCCGACGAGGACGGCGAGGACGGCGGCTCCGACAGCGACGACACCCCCACCACGCGGGCCAGGCTCGCGCCCGCCGACTGCACGGTGTCGAGGAGGAACAGCACCTCGTTGATCGGGGTGAACAGGTTGATGAAGTACAGGGCGGCCGCGCTCGCGACGCCGACCGTCGCGGCGCCCGCGTCGACCAGCGCGAACCCGGTCGCGAGCACCGCGGCGACCCCCAGGAACTCGGCGAGGTTGAGCCGCCCGAAGAACCCGGTCTGCAGGCGCACGACCCGCAGCGCGAGGTCGACGACCTCCTGGGCGCGCGAGCGGACCCTCTCGGTGTGGTCGTCGTGCAGGTCGAGCGCGCGCACGGTGGCGATCCCGCCCGCCGTGTCGAGCAGCTGCTGCTGCTGGGCACCGCCGACCTCGCGCTGCTCGAGGTAGAGCGGGCTCGAGCGCCGGACGTACCAGCGCGCGGTGAGCACCTGGACCGGCACGGCCACCAGCGCGGCGAGCAGGAAGCGCCAGTCGAGCACGGCGAGGCCGCCGAGACTCAGCACGATCACCAGGGCGCCACGGGTCATGTCGGGCACGGCCTCGCGCACCGCGTCGCCGACGAGGGCGAGATCGGAGGTGACGCGCGAGGTCAGGTCGCCCGCCCCGGCCTGCTCGAGGCGGGAGAGCGGCAGGCCCAGGGCCCGCGCGACGAACGTCTCGCGCAGGTCGGCGAGCACCTCCTCGCCGGCGCGGGCGATCGCGGCCATGCCGACGACGGCGAGCAGGCCCTGCGCGAGCGCCGCGCCGACCAGTCCGAGCACCGGACCGGTCACCGCGTCGGCCCCGCGGCGCGCCACCACCACGTCGACGATCTGCCCGAGCAGCGGCGGGACGAGCACACCGGCGACCGCACTGGCCACGAGCGCGACGAGCCCGACGGCGAGCACACCGCGGCGTTCCCGCAGCAGCCGCCCGACCGCCAGCCGGATCGCGCGGGCGCCGGCGACGGGGAGGATCGCGCGAGCCGACGGTCCGGCTCCCCTCTCGGCGTGCGCCCCCGAATGCTGCGCGTCCGCCATCAGGTCACCGCCCCCCGGTAGGCCGCCGACGAGTCCAGCAACGCAGCGTGCGTCCCGCTCGCCGCCACCCGCCCGTCGACCAGCAGCACCACCCGGTCCGCCACCCCGAGCAGCGCCGGGCTCGTCGCGAGCAGCAGCGTCGTGCGCCCGTCACGCAACGCCGCGAGCCCGTCGGCGATGCGGACCTCGGTGACGCCGTCGATGGCCGTCGTGGGGTCGTGCAGGACGAGCACCGGGGCGTCGGCGGCGAGCGCCCGGGCCAGCGCGACCCGCTGGCGCTGGCCGCCGGACAGAGAACGTCCCTGCTCGGTGAGCACGGTGTCGGCGCCGTCGGGCAGCACGTCGGCGACCTGGTCGGCCTGCGCCGCGGCCATCGCCGGCACGACGTGGCCGTTGCGGGCGGCCGACGCGACGTTCTCGTGCAGCGTGCCGGAGAAGAGCTCGTGGCCGTGCGCGGCGACGAGGACCGCGGTGCGGGCGACCCGGGGCGGGTGCGCGGCCAGCGGGTGCCCCTCGACGGTGATCGTGCCGCGGTCCGGGTCCACCTCGCGGCCCAGACAGGCCACGAGCGCCGCGGCGTCGGCGGGGTCGGCGGCGACGACCCCGACCGTCTCGCCGGCCGCGACCTCGAGGTCGAGCCCGCGCAGCGAGCCGTGGTGCAGGTCGTGCAGCGCGAGGGCGGGCCGGTCGGGGACCGCCGGGGCACCGGGGTCGCCCTCTCCCACCGCCGGCCCGGTGGACAGGATCGCGGCGATGCGCGCGGCCGACGCCCGGCCCTGGGCGATCCGTCCGTTGACCCACCCCAGCATCTCCAGCGGGGTGATGAGGAACTGGGCGAGCCCGACCGCGGCGACGAGCCCGCCGACGCTGATCTGCCCGTCGGCGGCGAGGCGGCCACCGACGAGGGCGACCAGGGCGAGGAAGAGCCCGTTCGCCGCCAGCACGGCGCCCTGGTAGCCGGCCTGGACGCGGGTGGCCCCGAGCGTCGCGCCGAGCGCGTCGCGGCTGGCGCGCCGGTAGCGCGCGACCGCGGCGGGCACCGCGCCGAGGCCCTTGAGCACGCGCACGCCCTCGACGAGGTCGGCCGCGACACCCGAGGCCCGCGCGGCTCGCTCCTGCTCGGGCCCGCTGCGCCTCTGCAGCGGGACGCCGAGGACGTGCACGAGCAGGAGCAGGGGCGGCGTGCCGAGCAGGATCAGCAGCCCGAGCGGCACCGAGGTCCGTAGCAGGGCGACGGCCGCGACCAGCATCGCGGCCAGCGCGGCGGCGCCGAGGGGCACCGCGAAGTTCACGACCCCGACCCGCTTGGCGTCGGCGACGGCGATGTTCGCGAGCTCCCCGGGCAGGCGGCCGGTCTCGGCGCCCCCACGCGGGTCGAGGAGGCGGTCGGCGACGAGCAGGCGCAGGCGCTGGTCGGCGCGGACGTCGCCGAGCCAGGCGCGCCGCGCGCCCCAGCGATAGCAGAAGGACAGGACGAGGAAGTCGAGGCCGAGCACGGCGAGCCAGCCGACGAGGGCCGTCGGGTCGCCCGTCGCGATCGCCCGGTCGACGACGACGCCGACGAGCACCGGCACCAGAGCCTCGCAGCCCTGGTGACCCATGAACAGCACCGCCGCCGACGCCACGGGGGCCTTCTGGTCACGGATGGAGCCGCGCAGCACGGCGCCACCCGAGATCACCGCAGCGCCACGGCGTCGACGCCCCTGTCCCGCACACAGGACAGGCTCACCTGGCTCCCGTCGATGGTCAACCTCCCGCGCGCGTCGTCCTGACGAGATCACGGCCACGCCGCGGTCCGTGCGCACCGTCGCCGCCCGGGTGGGCGACACGGTGCGAAGCGCACGGCCCGTACCCCCGCCGTACCCCCGCCGTGCTTCCTGAGGGCTACGCCAGCCCGTGACCGAACGATCACCGAATGTGGCCGTTATGACAGTCGCGTCGCCCGATACGGGCAAGTTAGGTTAGGGTCGCCTAACGATCTTGCATCCCACGGGCGACGCGGGCGAGGAGTGCGATGAATCGGGAGCCGGGGCGCGCGGGGCCCGACGGCACGGGCACGCTGGATGTGCTGGGTGTGGGTTTCGGTCCGTCGAATCTGGCGTTGGCGTTGGCGGTGCAGGAGCACAACGAGCGGTCGCCGGAGTCGGCGCGGGTGTCGGCGTCGTTCGTGGAGCAGCAGGCGGCGTTCGGGTGGCATCGGGGGATGTTGCTCGAGGGCGCGACGATGCAGGTGTCGTTCTTGAAGGATCTCGTGACGATGCGGGATCCGACGAGTCCGCGGTCGTTCTTGAACTATCTGCAGGGTCAGGGGCGGTTGGCGGACTTCATCAACACGAAGACGATGTTTCCGTCGCGGGTGGAGTTCCACGATTATCTGGAGTGGTGCGCGGCGGACGTGCGGCATCTGGTGAGTTACGGGACGCGGGCGGTCGCGGTGCATCCGGTGGTGGGTCCGGGTGGTTCGGTTGATGAGCTCGAGGTGGTGTTGCGGGATGCGGCTGGTGCGGGCGTTCGGGTGGTGCGCACGCGGAATCTGATTCTGGCCACGGGGTTGGTGCCGTGGTTGCCGCCGGGTGTGGAGCGCGGTGAGCGCATCTGGCACAACAGCGAACTGCTGTTCCGGTTGGCCGACCTCGCGCCCGCCCCGCCGCGCAGCCGCCGCTTCGTGGTCGTCGGTGCGGGGCAGAGCGCCGCGGAGGCGACCGCGTACCTCCACGACCGCGAGGACGCGGCCGCGGTGCACGCGGTGTTCTCGCGGTACGGCTACAGCCCCGCCGACGACACCTCGTTCGCCAACCGCATCTTCGACCCGGATGCCGTGGACCATTTCTACGAGGCGCCGGGCGAGGTCAAGCAGATGCTCATGGACTACCACGCGAACACGAACTACTCGGTGGTCGACCCGGAGCTGATCAACACCCTCTACGCCCGGGCGTACCAGGAGAAGGTCGCCGGGACGCAGCGCCTCCACGTGCACGGCGCGAGCCGCGTCGCGGGGATCCCGACGGCGTCCGCCGGGTCGACCGGGTTCGCGGTCGACGTCGAGTTCCTGCCCACCGGGCAGACGCACACGATCGACACCGACATCGTCGTCTACGCCACCGGCTACCGGCCGATCGATCCCAGCGGGCTGCTCGGTGACGTCGGCGCCTGGTGCCGGCGCGCCGATGACGGCGAGCTGCTGGTCGAGCGCGACTACCGGCTCCACACGGTCCACCCGCTGCGGGCGGGGGTCTACCTGCAGGGACCCACCGAGCACACCCACGGCATCAGCTCCACGCTGCTGTCGACCACGGCGGTGCGCGCCGGGGAGATCCTCGACTCGGTGCTGGGACACCGCCGGCCCGAGCCCGACCGAAGGGTCGCGCACGACGCGGCGGGCGCGCCCGCGTCGCTGGGCAACGGCTTCGGCGATCCGGGAGTGATCACCTCGTGATGGGAGACGTCGAGCAGCGGAGCTCGACCCGGGCGATGGGTGCGGCCCTGGTCACCGGGGCGGCCGGTGGGATCGGGGCCGCGGTGTGCCGCCGCCTCGCCGACGCGGGCGCTCCCGTGGCGCTGCTCGACCGCGAACCCGACGCCACCGAGGCCGCCGCCGACGCGCTGCGCGCCCACGGCGCCACCGCCGTCGCGGTGCCGGCCGACGTCACCGACGTCGGCGCGGTGGAGAAGGCGGTCGCGGCGGCCGAGGACGCGCTCGGAGCCCTGGGGACGCTGGTCAACGTGGCCGGCGTGCTGCGCGTCGGCGCGGTCACCGAGATCGACGACGCCGACTGGCGCCACTGCCTCGACGTCAACGCCACCGGGGTCATGCACGCCTGCCGCGCCGTCGGGGGTCGCTTCGCCGAGCGGGCCCGCGGGTCGGTCGTCACGGTCGCGTCGAACGCGGCCGGCGTGCCCCGCACGGGCATGGCCGCCTACGCCGCCTCGAAGGCCGCCGCCGTGGCGGTCACGCGATGTCTGGGCCTGGAGCTCGCCGGGCGGGGGGTGCGGGCCAACGTCGTGTGCCCCGGGTCGACCGACACCGGGATGCTCAGTGCCATGGGGGCGACGGGCGACCTGCCCGCCGACCACGCCACCCTCGTCCGCGGCTCGGCGGAGACGTTCAAGCTCGGCATCCCCCTCGGCCGGGTCGCCGCCCCCGAGGACGTCGCCGAGGTGGTCGCGTTCCTCGCCTCGCCTGCGGCCCGTCACGTGACCTTGCAGACCGTCTACGTCGACGGTGGCGCCTCGCTCGGTCCCTGACCGCGCTGTTCTCGCACGACCACCCCGCCCCGCAGTGTGAGAGGACACCCATGACCAGCATCCCGACCAGCGCCGGTCCGGATCCCGACGTGTCGGTCGACGTCCCGCCCGGCCCGGGCTCCGGCCCGGGCGCCTTCCTCTTCTCGACCCGCGAGATGACGCTGCGCACGACCGGGGTGCGGACCCGCGTGCCGGGCGCCGCGCCGGGCTCGGTCGGCGCCATCGCCGCCGCGACGCTCGCCGCCGAGCGCACGGCCGGCAACCCCGACCCGCTCGTGGTGGGCGCGGTCGGGTTCGCGCACGGCGAGGCCCGCCTCGTCGTCCCCGCGCGCGTCCACCGCACGCCCACCGTGGCCCGCGACGAGGGTGACGCGCCGCCGGTCCCGCCGCTGGTGGCGCCGCCGTCGGCGCCCGCGTCGGTCGGCACCCGGTGGGACTTCCGCGCCGAGCCGCCCCCGCCCCGGTACGCGGCGGCCGTGACCCGCGCGCTGGAGATGATCGCCGAGGGCGACGTCGAGAAGGTCGTGCTGGCCCGCGCGGCGACGCTGACCGCGCCCGAGCCGCTCGACGTCGCGGCGGTGCTGGAGCGCCTCGCCGCCCGCAGCCCCTCCGGGTACGTGTTCGCCGCGGACGTCACCGACCCGGAGGTGGACGGCTGCCGCACCCTGCTCGGCAACAGCCCCGAGCTGCTCGCGGCCCGCCGGGGGAACGTCGTCGTGTCGCATCCGCTCGCCGGGACCGCCCCGCGCAGCCCGGACCCCGAGGAGGACGCCCGCCGCGGGGAGATCCTCGCGCGGTCGACGAAGGACCTGCGCGAGCACACGCTGGTGGTCGACCGCGTCGCCGAGCGCCTGGAGCCGTTCTGCACCTCGCTCGACGTCCCCTCCTCGCCGAGCGTCACCCGGACCGCGTCGCTGTGGCACCTCGGCACCCGCATCGAGGGCGAGCTCCGCGACCCCGCGCCGACGTCGCTGCAGCTCGCCGAGGCACTGCACCCGACGCCCGCGGTGTGCGGGGAGCCGACCGACGCGGCACGCGCGGCCATCGAGGAGCTCGAGGAGTTCCCCCGCGGCTTCTACACCGGGCTGGTCGGGTGGTGCGACGCCGCCGGCGACGGCGAGTGGGCGGTCACCATCCGCTGCGCCGAGGTCGCCGGGCGCGCCGTGCGCGTGTACGCGGGGGCGGGCGTCGTCGAGGGCTCGCGTCCGGAGGCCGAGCTCGCCGAGACCGCCGCCAAGTTCCGCACGCTGCTCACGGCGCTGGGGCTGGAGGCCACCCCGTGAGACGGGCCAGGGGTGTGGTGGCCGAGGGCGTCGTCCCGTACCCCGCCGAGTTCGCCGAGCGCTACCGCGCGGTGGGGTACTGGACCGGGCAGACGTTCCCCGACCTGCTCGACACCGCCGTCGCCGAGCACGGCGGGCGGACCGCGGTGGTCGGCACCGGCCCGTCGGGCGCGCAGCGCTGGACCTACGCCGAGCTCGACGCCCGGGCCCGCGGTCTCGCCGCCGGTCTGGCCGAGCTCGGCGTGGCACCCGGCGACCGGGTCGTGGTGTGGCTGCCGAACGTCCCCGAGTACCTGGAGACGATCTTCGCGCTGTTCCGGCTCGGCGCCCTGCCGGTGTTCGCGCTGCCCGCGCACCGCGGCAGCGAGATCCGCTACTTCGCCGAGCACGCCGAGGCGGTCGCGATCGTGACCGTCGCCCGGCACGACCGGTTCGACCACGCCGCGGCGGCCGCCGAGGTGGCCGCCGCCGTGCCGAGCGTGGGGCACGTCGTCGTCGCGGCGCCGGCCCGGAGCGATGGGGAGGACACCGGGCTGCCGGGCGGCGCGCTCCCGCTCTCGGCGCTGCGCCGCACCCCGCGCGACGCGCTGCCCGGCGACGACGTGGACCCGTCGTCGGTCGCGTTCCTGCAGCTCAGCGGCGGGACGACCGGCCTGCCGAAGCTGATCCCGCGCACCCACGACGACTACCTCTACAGCGTGCGGGCCAGCGCGGACATCTGCGGCCTGTCGTCGGAGACGATCTACCTCGCCGCCCTGCCGGCGGCGCACAACTTCACGATGAGCTCGCCGGGCCTGCTCGGCGTGGTCCACGCGGGCGGGACCGCGGTGCTCGCGCCGTCGCCGGACGCCGACACGTGCTTCGGGCTGATCTCCTCCGAGCGGGTCACGCTGGCCGCCCTGGTACCGCCGCTGGCGGCGGCGTGGGTGCAGGCGGCCTCGAGCACGACCCAGGACCTCTCGAGCCTCGCGACGCTGCAGGTCGGCGGGGCCAAGTGCGCGGCCGAGCTCGCGCGCCGCATCCCCGTGGCGCTGGGCGCCCGCCTGCAGCAGGTGTTCGGCATGGCCGAGGGGCTCGTCAACTACACCCGCGACGACGACCCCGACGACGTCGTCGAGCAGACCCAGGGCCGCCCGATCTCCCCGGACGACGAGATCCGCGTGGTCGACCCCGCCGACCCCGACGAGCACGAGGTCGCGCCCGGCGAGGTCGGGGCGCTGCTCACCCGCGGTCCCTACACGATCCGCGGCTACTACCGCGCCGCGGAGCACAACGCGACGGCCTTCACCGAGGACGGTTTCTACCGCACCGGCGACCTCGTCCGGATCACCGAGCGCGGCGACATCGTCGTCACGGGCCGGGTGAAGGAGCAGATCAACCGGGGCGGCGAGAAGATCGCGGCCGAGGAGGTCGAGAACCACCTCCTGGCGCACCCCGACGTCGTCGACGCGGCGATCGTCGGTGTCCCGGACGACTTCCTCGGCGAGCGCACCCACGCCTACGTCATCCCGGTGCCCGACCGGGACGCGCCGCGCCCGGGCGCCCTGCGCCGCTTCGTGCGCGAGCGCGGCGTGGCGGCCTACAAGGTGCCCGACACCGTCGAGGTCGTCGACGCCTTCCCCGTCACCGGTGTGGGCAAGACCAGCCGCCGCGCGCTGCGCACGGCGCTGGCCGCGCGAGCCACCGAGAACCAGGCCGAGCAGGCAGAGAAGGAGAGCCCGTCGTGAGCATTCCGTCGATCGCGCCCTACCCGATGCCGCGGTCGCACGAGCTGCCGTCCAGCGGCCCCGACTGGTCGCCGGACCCCACGCGGGCGGTCCTGCTCGTGCACGACATGCAGCGCTACTTCCTGGCCCCGTTCACGCGGGACCAGGAGCCGGTGAGCGTCTGCATCCAGAACATCGCGACGCTGACGGCCCGTGCCCGCGGGCTGGGCGTGCCCGTGGTCTACACCGCGCAGCCGGGGGAGCAGCCGCCCGCCGACCGCGGCCTGCTCGACGACTTCTGGGGCCGCGGCCCGGCCGCCGCCTACCTCGAGGATCCGGGCGTCGTGGCGATCGTCGACGAGCTCGCCCCGGAGCCCGGCGACGAGGTGCTGACGAAATGGCGCTACAGCGCGTTCCAGCGCAGCTCGCTGCAGGACCTGCTGGCCGAGGCCGGGCGCGACCAGCTGCTGATCACCGGGATCTACGCGCACATCGGGTGCATGGTCACCGCGGTGGAGGCGTTCATGCGCGACGTCCAGCCGTTCCTCCTGGCCGACGCGCTCGCCGACTTCTCGCGCGCCCACCACGAGCAGGCGCTGACCTGGACCGCCCAGCGCTGCGGGGTCGTGCTCCCGACCGACGCGGTGCTCGGGGCGTTCGACCACGCGGCGCGACGGGCGCCGGCGTGACGATCGACCTGCCCCTCACCGGGGCGCAGGAAGGTATCTGGTTCGCCCACCAGCTCGACCCGGCCAACCCGATCTACACCACCGGCGCGCGGGTCGACATCACCGGCCCGCTCGCGGGCGAGGTGCTCGCCGCGGCGATCCACGATGCGGTCGAGGAGACCGAGGCGCTGCACGTGCGGTTCCTCGTCCGCCACGGGCGGCCGCGCCAGGTCCCGCTGGCCCCGGACGAGCGGGCCGCGTGGGCCGTGGAGCGGGTGGACCTGCGCGACGAGCCCGACCCGGAGACGGCGGCGCAGGCGTGGATCGAGCAGGCCCTGGGCGCACCGTCGGACCTGGACGACGGGCCGCGTTTCTCCCACGCCCTGCTGCGCCTGGACGAGGGCCACCACGTGTGGTTCCACCGTTACCACCAGGTGGTGATGGACGCGTACGGCTTCTCCCTGATCGCCCGGCGCGTCGCGACGCTCTACGGGGCGCGCCTCGCGGTCGACGCGGCGCCGCCGTCGCGGGCCGGGACCCTGCCCGAGCTGGTGGCCGCCGACGCCGAGGCCCGGCAGAAGGCGGTCGACGACGACCGCGCGTTCTGGACCGAGCGCTTCCCGGGGCCGCCGGAGCCCGCCACCCTCGCCGGACGCACGCGCCGCGTGACCCGCACGCGGCTGCGCCGCAGCAGCACCCTGCCACCCGAGGTCGTCGTGCGGATGGAGGCCGCGGCCGACCGGGGCACGGGGCACTGGCCGGAGATGGTGCTGGCCGGCGTCGCGCTCTACCTCCACCGGCTCGCGGTCGGGCGGGGCGCCCCGGACGTCGTGCTCGGGGTGCCGATGATGGGACGGCTCGGCACGCCGGGCGCGCCCGCGGCCCGGACGCCGGGGATGCTCGTCAACATCGTGCCGCTGCGCGTGGCGCCACGGCCGAGGGCCACGGTGCGCGAGCTCGTCGCCGAGGTCGTCGTCGAACTGGCCGCCGTGCGCGCGCACCAGCACTACCGGTTCGAGGACCTGCGCCGCGACCTGCGGCTCGACGCCGCCGACGGCACCCGCGGGGAGGCCGCGCTGGTCGGCCCGTGGGTCAACGTGCGGCCCCCGGATCTGCTGCGCTTCGGTGCGCGGACCACCGGTGTCACGCGCCCCGTCTCGGGCGGACCGGTGCACGACGTCGCCGTCCACGTCCAGCGGCTCCCCGACGGCGGGCTCGCTCTCGACGTGGACGCCAACCCGGAGACCTACGACGTCGCCGCCCTCGAGAGCCACCAGGCCCACCTCGACGGGCTGCTGCGCTCGCTGACCGAGGCCGCGCCCGACACGCCCCTGGCCGCCGTGCCGCTGCTCGACGCCGAGGAGCGCGCGGCGGTCGTCGCTGCGGGCCGGGGAGCGCCCGCCCCGGTCCGCGACCTGGCTTCCCTGCTCGGGCCGGTGGACGGCCTGGCGACGCGCGTGCGCGAGGCGGGCGCCGGTCCCGGGACCACCGTGGCCCTCGCCCTGCCGGCCGGTGCCGAGCGCGACGCCGCGGCGCGGGCCGTCCTGCACGCGGGCGCGTGCGTGCTGCCGGTCGACGTCGACGCCCCGCCGGCCCGGTCGGCGTCGTTGCTCGCCGAGGCGGCCCCGGTGCTCGGTCTGGTGAGCGCGGCGACGCGCGACGTGCTCCCCGCGGGTCTGGCGACGCTGGACGTGGGGGAGCCGCTTCCCGAGGCGTCGCTGCGACCGGAGGCCGACGACGCCCATCCGGCGCTCGTCGTGCCCGTCGCGGCGGGACAGGGCCGACCGGTCGGGCTCGTGGTGTCGCGGGCGGCGCTGCGGGGGGCGCTCGGCCTGTCGTGGGACGGCTCCTGGCTCGCCCCGGACGGGCGTCCGCGGCCGGGGATCACGACGCGTGTGCTCGACCGGGCGTTGCAGGACGTGCCGAACGGCGCGGCGGGGGAGCTCTACGTCGGGGGCGCGGGGCTCCCGGAACGCTACGCGGGGCTCCCCGGGCTGACCGCCGCCCGGATCGTCGCCGACCCGACGGGCGTGCCGGGGGCGCGCATGACGCGCACGGGCGAGCTCGTGCGCCGCGACCACGACGGCACGCTGCACCCGCTCGGGCGCGTCGACGGGCTGCTCACCGTGGGCGGTCGGGTCGTCGAGCCCGGCGAGGTCGAGGCGGCGCTCGAGGCCCTCGACGGCGTCGCGGCGGCCGCGGTGTCGGTGCGCGACGACCGGCTGGTGGCCCACGTCCTCGGCGAGGCGCCCGCGGACGTCCGGAACCGCCTCGCCGCGGTCCTCCCCGCGGTGCTCGTGCCCGCGGACGTCGTGGTCGTCGACGCCTTCCCGCGCACGGCCGACGGGCGCGTGGACCCGGCGCGCCTGCCCGCCCCGACCCCGCGCACCGAGCCGGAGGACCGCACGCAGGGGCGGCTCTGCGCGATCGTCGCCGAGGTCCTGGGTCTCGACGCGGTGGGTCCCGACGACGACTTCTTCGCCCTCGGCGGGCATTCGCTGCTGGCCATGGTGCTGATGTCGCGCGTCGGCGAGGAGCTCGGCGTGACCCCGTCCGTGCGCGACGTCTTCGATGCGCCCACCCCGGCCCGCCTCGCCGACCTACTGGCGGCGCGCCTCACCCCGGCCCGGGACCTGCGCGCCGCCGAGCCCGTCCGCGCGACCTGACCGGCGCGGGGCGGCGCGTCGGAGCATTACTGGCTGGTATCGCTCGCCCAGCGAGCGATACCAGCCAGTAACCGCAGGTCGGGTGAGGTCAGCCGGCGGCGTCCATGCGCTCCACGAGGCTGCGCGGGCGCATGTCGGTCCAGTGCTGTTCCACGTACTCGAGCGCGGCGGCGCGGTCGGCGCCGGGCTCGCCGTCGGTTCCCTCGGCACCGAACACCACCGTCCAGCCGGCGGGGACGTCGGCGAACACGGGCCAGAGGCTGTGCTGGCCCTCGGAGTTCACGAGGACGAGAAAACGGCCGTCGGGATCGTCGAAGGGATTCGTCATCGGATCACGCTCCGTTGAACAGGCGGCTCCAGGCCGCGACGGTGGGTTCCTCGGCGAGGTCGACGAAACCGATCTCGGAGCCGGTCTCGGCGCGCCACTGCTCCACGAGGCTCATGAGCCGGATCGAGTCGAGGCCGAGGTCCATGAGGTCGTCGTCGTCGCCGACGTCCTCGGGTGCCTCGCCCAGGGCCGCCGCGATGTCGGCCCGGATCCGGTCACGGTCGAGGCTCACCGCCTCCGCCGGTTCCGCCATGGCTGGTTCCTTTCTCGTCGAGCGTGCTGGTCAGGAAGGGTCGGGCGCCAGGGGCTCGTGCTCGGCGTCACCCACGGCGTCACCGGCAGCGACCTCGGACCGCCGCCGGCGCCGCCGGACGGGCACGCACATCGGCGTGTGCTCCTCCGGATCGGGCACGATCCGCACGTCGAGCCCGAACACCGTGCGCACCATGTCCGCGTCGACGATCTCGGCGGGCGGCCCCTGGGCGTGGATGCGTCCCCGGTGCATGGCGACGAGGTGGTCGGCGTAGCGCGCCGCCTGGTTGAGGTCGTGCAGCACCATCACCACGGTGCGGCCCTGGTCGCGGTTGAGGTCGGCGAGCAGGTCGAGCACCTCGACCTGGTGGGCCATGTCCAGGAAGGTCGTGGGCTCGTCGAGCAGCAGGGTCTCGGTGTCCTGCGCCAGCGCCATCGCGATCCACGCGCGCTGCCGCTGGCCCCCGGAGAGCTGGTCGAGCGCGCGGCGGCGCAGCCCGACCGTGTCGGTGACCTCGAGAGCCCACTCGATGTGGTCCTGGTCGTCGCGGGAGAACTGCTGCAGCCACGACTGGTGCGGGTAGCGGCCGCGCGCGACGAGGTCCTCCACCGTCAGCCCCTCCGGCGCCGCGGGGGACTGCGGCAGCAGGCCGAGCCGCCGGGCGATCTCGCGCGTCCCGAGCTTCGCGAGCTCGGCGCCGTCGAGGAGCACCGCCCCGGAGCGCGGCGCGAGCAGGCGCGCCAGCCCGCGCAGCAGCGTCGACTTGCCGCACGCGTTGGCGCCGACGATCGCGGTGATCGCCCCGGGAGGCAGCTCGAGGGAGAGGTCGGCGACGACCGGGTCGCCGCCGTAGCCCAGGGTCAGCTCACGAGCGTGCAGACCCGACGCTCCGCTCCGCGTCTCCTCGCTCACGTCGACCTCAGCCTCCTCGGACCGGACGGTTGGCGCGCCGGAGCAGATACAGGAAGAAGGGCGCGCCGACGACGGCGGTGACGACACCGACGGGCAGCTCGAGCGGGGCGAGGACGAGCCGGGCGACGAGGTCGCACACCATCACCAGCACCCCGCCGACGAGCGCGGCCGCGGGGAGCACGGCCGCGCCGGTCAGCCCGGACAGGCGCCGGGCGATGTGCGGGGCGATGAACGCGACGAACCCGATCGGCCCCGACGCGGCCACCGCGAACGCCGCCAGCGCCGCCGCCACGACCACCAGGCCGAGGCGGGCGCGCTGCACCGGCACGCCCAGGGCGACCGCCGACTCCTCGCCCAGCGAGAGGGCGTCGAGGGCGCGGGTCAGGGCGGCGGTGGCCGGGAAGAGCACGAGCAGCCCCAGCCCCAGCGGCCACAGCTCGTCCCAGGTGGCCCCGTTGAGGCTGCCGATCAGCCACACCGCGGCGCGCTGGACGTCGATGAGCTCGCCGACCACCAGGAGGTACTGCGTGCCGGCCGTCGTCGCGGCGGCCAGCGCGATGCCGACCAGGACCAGCCGGTACGGGGAGAGCCCGCCGCGCCAGGCCAGCGCGTAGACCAGCGTCGCCGACGCGACCGCGCCGACGAACGCGCCCACGGGCAGCAGGGCGGGCGGCGCGCCGAGGATGAGGATCGCGACGCCGGTCAGGCTCGCGCCGCCGGTCACGCCGATGATGTCGGGAGCCGCGAGCGGGTTGCGCACCAGCGTCTGGAAGATCAGCCCGGACACCCCGAGCGCCATGCCGCAGCCCAGCCCGACCAGCGCCCGCGGCAGCCGGAGCCCGACGATGATGAACTCGTCGGTCCGCGAGCCCGCCCCGACCAGGGTCGCGGCGACGTCGCCGAGCGGGATCGCGAACTCCCCGAGGCTCACCGACAGCGCGGTGGCGACGATCCCGATGACGACTGCCCCGGCGCACACCGCGAGCAGGCGGAGATCGACCAGCCGCGAGAAGCCGCGCGAGCGCACGGGCACCCGGCGCGTCACGGTGCCCGTCACAGCTGCACCAACTTCCCGCGGCGCACCAGCCAGATGAACACCGGCGCGCCGATGACGGCCATGACGATCCCGACCTGCAGCTCGCCCGGCGACACGAGGACCCGGCCGAGCACGTCGGCGACCAGGAGCAGGATCGGGCCCATGACCAGCGCGTACGGCACGATCCACCGGTAGTCGGGCCCGACGAGGGCCCGGGCCGCGTGCGGCACGACCAGGCCGACGAACCCGATCGGTCCCGCGACCGCGACGGCGCCGCCCGCGCAGCAGACGACCGCGAGCGCGGCGAGCGCCCGGGAGAGCGCCACGCGCTGGCCCAGCGAGCGCGCCACGTCCTCGCCGAGGGCCAACGCGTTGAGCACCCGGCCGGAGGCGAGGGCGAGCAGCAGGCCCCCGAGGATGAACGGCCCGGCGCCGGCGAGCATCCCGAGGTCGCGCCCGGACAGCGAACCCACCACCCAGAACCGGAACGCGTCCAGGGTGCCGGCGTCGAGCAGGGCCATCGCCGAGATCAGTGCCATCAGCAGTGCGGTCACCGCCGCGCCCGCCAGGGCCAGGGTCACGGGGCTCGCCGCGGCCCGGCCCGACGCCCCGAGGGCGTAGACGACCACCGCGGCCACGCCCGCCCCGACCAGGGCGAACCACACGTAGCCGGTGACGGCCGTGATGCCGAGGACGTAGATCGCGGTCACCACCGCGAACGCGGCCCCGGCCTCGATGCCCAGGATTCCGGGGTCGGCCAGCGGGTTGCGGGTGACGCCCTGGATCACCGTGCCGGCCGCCGCCAGCGCCGCGCCGGCGGCGATCCCGATCAGCGTGCGGGGCAGCCGCAGCTCCCGGACGGCGACGTGCGCGTCGGTGCCGGCCCAGTCGGTGAACGCGCTGATCACCTGGGCCGGCGAGACCGGCAGCGCGCCCACCGCGAGTGACAGCAGGACCGCCACGACGAGCAGCGCCAGCCCGACCAGCAGGCCCGCCGCACGGGCGGTCCCTCCGGCCAGGGGCGGCGCGCCGCGCTCCGCGGCGGCCGGTGCTGCCGTGCTGGTCATTCGAGGTAGTCGCCCATGCGACGGAAGTAGTCGCCGGCGACGTGCTCGGTCCCGTCGGAGTCGAGGACCCGTTGCAGCACCAGACCGTGCTGCCCGCCGCGCCACGACTCCGGACCGGCGACGACGATCACGCCGCGGCCCTCGCGGGCGAACACCCGCCCGTGCGTGCCACCGGCCTTCTCCCGCGACACCGACGCCTCGAGCACCCGCAGCCGGCGCCCCTCGTGGAGGCACCAGGCGTTGGGGTACGGCCCGGTCTGGGCGCGCACGAGGTTGACGAGGTCCCGCGCCGACCGGTCCCAGTGGATCCTGTTGTCCGGATCGGCGCGCTTGTGGAAGAAGGACGCGTGCTCCGGGTCCTGGTGCAGCCAGTCGTGCGGACCGTGCTCGATGCGGTCGAACGCGTCGAGCGAGAGCGGCCCGAACAGCTCCACGGTGCGGTGGAACAGGTCCTCGGTGGTGTCGGTCGGCGTCACGGGCACCGTGCGCTGGGTGATGATGTCGCCGCGGTCGAGATCGGCGTCCATCCAGTGCGCGGTGACGCCGACCTGGCTCTCACCGTTGATCAGCGCCCAGTTCAGCGGCGAGAAGCCCGCGTACTTCGGCAGCAGCGAGTCGTGGGTGTTCACCGTGCCGCGCTCCGGCGCCGAGAAGACCTCCGGGCTGATCCAGGTCCGCCAGTTGCAGGCCAGCCCGATCTCGGCGCCGGACTCCTTGATCGTGGTGACCAGCTCGTCGTCGACCGCCTTGTCGCGGTAGACGACGGGGATGCCGTGCCCGCGGGCCAGATCGCCCATCGACTCGGAGAAGATCGCGGGCGCCCACTCGCCCTCCTCGGGGTGGCTGATCGTCAGCACCACCTCGTGGCGGGACTCGAGCAGCGCGGCCAGCAGCCGCGCTCCCCACTTCTGGTAGCCGAACAGGACGACGCGCATCGGGATCCTTCCTCCTCGCAGCGGTGCTCAGCGGAACAGGGTCGCGAAGGTGTCGAGCGTGCTCATCGCCCCTCGGTAGTCCGGACGGAAGCTCGTCGAGGGCACCTCGTCGGCGTTGCCGCTCGCGACCGCCGGCAGGCGCGCGTAGACGGGGTTGGTCCGCAGCTGGTCGAGCGGGACCTGCCCGATCGGCAGGAAGATCGCGGTGGGCGCGTCGGCGACCTGGGGGAGGAGCTCCTGGCTGACCTCGAACGAGTCGCCGGTGCCGAACAGCGGCGGGTTGTTCGCCTTGCGGATGACGTCGTCGGGTGTGAAGCCGAGGTCGGTCGCGATCCGCGGCAGGGCCGCGGTCGGCGTCACGACGTAGGACTTGCCGTCGCGGGCCTGGTAGAGGAAGACCGTCGGCTGCGGGGGCAGGCGCAGTGCACCGCGGACCTGCGCGGCCTTGTCCTGGTAGGCCTGCAGGAGGCCCGGGACGCGGTCGGAGCGGCCGACGACCTCGGCGATCCGCGTGAGCTGGTCCTGCCACTGCGTGAACGCCGGGAGCAGGACCGTCGGCGCGATCTCCTGCAGCTGCGGGTAGGCGTTCGCGGCCTGCGCCGCGGTGAAGCCCTGCCCGCCGCCGATGATCAGGTCGGGACGGGCCGCGGCCACCTGCTCGATCGACAGGCCGGCGCCCTCGCTCGCGAGCCGCTGCGTGCCCTGCTGCTGGGCCTGGGCCGACCAGCTCGGCGGGAAGCCGGAGGCGTCGGCCTGGACGCCCAGGACGCGCGGGTCGGCCGCGACCACCGGCGCCTCGACGGTGAAGAGGTCGCCGGCGAGGCTGCCCGAGAGCACGGCGACGCGCTGCGGAGCGGCGGGGACCTCGATCGGGCCGCGCTCGGACTGCACGGTGCGTGTCTCGCCGCCGCCGGACGCGCCGCCCGGCTCGCCGCCGCCGCAGCCGGCCAGCACCAGGAGTGCGGCCAGCCCGGCGAGCAGCGCCCGCAGGGTGGGCCGTCCGCCCGACGTCGCTCCTCGGACGGCTGCGGCGTCTCTGCCCACAGGGCCCACGGATCCTCCCTCTCGTCGACCAGCCTCGTCGTCGACGGAGGTTAGGGCAGCCTTGCATCAGTGCACCAGCCGGGTGATCGCCCGACGTGGCGTTTCGGGCACCAGGAGTGACCTGGCCGACGCCCCCGTCGCTTGCGTGGGTGTCCCCGAGATGGTGAATTAGGGTTGCCTAACCAGATTCGGCAGTGGGGACGACTCGGGCAGGGGTCGACGATGCCCGTCCCCCGTGGGACGGGAGGACGGGTTGAGCACTGCTGTCCGGGCGCAGGCCGAGCTACTGGAGCTGACCGGTGCCCAGCTGGGCATCTGGAACGCGCAGTGGCTGGAGCCGGACTCGCCGCACTACCTCGTCGGCGACGTCGTCGAGATCGACGGCCGCGAGGTCGTCGACGTCCTCGACGTGGGGGCGCTCGCCGAGTCCGTCCGCCGCACCACCGACGAGGCCGAGACGCTGCGGCTGCGGTTCCACGAGACCCCGTCCGGACCGCGCCAGACACTCACCGACGAGCCCGCCCGTCCGCCCGAGGTGATCGACCTGCGCGGCGATCCCGACCCCGTCGCCGCTGCGCACGCCGCGGTGGCGTCGATCCGGGCGCGGGCCGCCGAGGCCTGCCGCGGGATGGTCGACCGCCGGCTGGACAGCCAGACGCTCCTGCGTCTGTCCGACCGCGCGGTGTGGTGGGTGCAGCTCTACCACCACGTGATCATCGACGGGTATTCGGCGGCCATGATCGCCCGCCGGGCCGCCGCGCACTACACCGCCCTGGTCCGGGGTACCGGGCCGCCGGCGCCCGAGTTCGGCGCGATCGCCGACCTCGTCGGGGCCGACCAGGAGTACCGCACCGGCGAGCGCTACGAGCGCGACCGGGCCTACTGGCGCGACCGGCTCACCCCGCTGCCCGAGCCCACCGGTGCCGCGCGCACCGCGTCCGGGGCCCCCGAGCGCACCGTCGCCGCGTCCGTCGTCGTCGACGCGGACACGGTCGCCCGCCTCCGCGCCTTCGGGGAGCAGACGTCCAGCACCTGGGCGGACGTCCTCATCGCCTGCTTCGCCGCCTTCCTGCACCGCGCGCACGGCGAGTCCGACGTGGTGATCGGTATGCCGCTGATGTGCCGCGTCGGCAAGGCCGCCCTGCGCACGCCGGCGATGGCGGTGAACCTGCTGCCGCTGCGGGTCGCCGTGCGCGGCGACGACCGGCTCGACGCGCTCAGCCGCCGGGTCGCCGAGCGGATGAAGGAGATGCGCTCGCACCAGCGCTTCCGCGGCGCCGACCTGCCGCGCGAGCTGGGCGTGCCCGGGCTCGGCGCCGTGCTCGTCGGCGGGATCAACCTCAAGGCCTTCGACTACACGATCGACTTCGCCGGCTCCGCCGGCGTCATGCGCAACGTGGCGGGCGGCCCGCCCCAGGACTACGAGCTCACCGCGACGCCCACCGCCGACGGCGGGCTGACGCTCGGCTTCGAGGTCGACGACCGTCTCACCGACCAGGCCGGCGTCGAATGGCGGGCCCGGTCGCTGCTGCGGGTGGTCGACTCCCTGACCGCGCCCGCCGCCCCGGCGATCGGCGCGGTCGACCTGATCGGCCCCGACGAGCAGCAGCGGTTGCTGGCGGACTGGTCCGGACCGGCCGCGGACATCCCCGAGGACGTCGCGACGGTGATCGATCGGCTCGGCGGGGGCACGGCCCTGGTCTGCGGCGACGAGCGGCTCACGGGGACCGAGCTCGCCGCACGGGTGCACCGCACCGCGCGGGCGCTGCGGGCGCGGGGGATCGGCACCGACGACGTGGTGGCGGTCGCGCTGCCGCGTGGGGTCGACCTCGTCGTCACGCTGCTCGCGGCGCTCGACGCCGGGGCCGCCTACCTGCCGCTGGACCTGGCGCACCCCGCCGCGCGGCGCCAGGAGCTGATCGACGAGGCCCGCCCGGCCCTGGTGGTCGGCGAGGCCGGGCTCGACGTCGCCGACCTCCGCGCCGAGGCCGACGCCCAGCCGCCCACCGCACCCGAGGCCCGGTCCCTCGCGCCCGACCGGCTCGCCTACGTCATCTTCACCTCCGGCTCGACCGGCAAGCCCAAGGGCGTGCTGGTCCGCGCCGGGGGACTGTCCGGCCTGCTGGCGCATCACCCGGCCACTGCTCCCGAGCTCGCCGACCGGGGTGCCCTGCGCGTGGCGCACACCTACTCGTTCGCCTTCGACGCCTCGGTCGACCAGCTGCTCTGGCTGCTGCACGGCCACGAGCTGCACCTCTACGACGCCGACCTGACCAAGGACGCCGAGGAGCTCCTCGCGGCCTTCGGCGCCGACGGCATCGACGTGGTGGACACGACGCCCTCGATGGCGACGCAGCTCGTGGACCTCGGCCTGCTCACCGGCGCGCGCCCGCCGGCCCTGCTGATCCTCGGCGGCGAGGCCACGCCGCCCGCGCTGTGGCAGCGGGTGGTCGAGTCCGGGGTGGCCGCGCGCAACGTCTACGGGCCGACCGAGGCGTCGGTCGACGCCACCGCCGCGGCGCTGACCCCGGGCGTCCCCACGATCGGCGGACCGCTGCCGGGCACCCGCGTGTACCTGCTCGACGTCGCCCTGCAGCCGGTGCCGCACGGCGCGGTCGGCGAGCTCTACCTGGCCGGACCGCACCTGGCGCGCGGCTACCTGAACCACCCCGGGACCACCGCCGAGCGCTTCCTCGCCGACCCGTTCGGCCCGGCCGGCGAGCGGATGTATCGCACCGGGGACCTGGCGTGCTGGGTGCCGGGCCGCGGGCTCGACTACCTGGGCCGCGGCGACGGCCAGGTGAAGATCCGCGGCTACCGGATCGAGATCGGCGAGGTCGAGGGACAGCTCGCGGCTCTGCCCGGCGTGCGCGCGGCGGCCGCGACGGTGCGGACGGACGCGGGTCGTCCCCAGCTGGTCGGCTACGTGGTGTCGGATCGAGCGCCCGACGAGGTCCGGCGCGCCCTCGCCGACCGCGTGCCCGAGCACATGGTCCCGTCGGTCGTGGTGGTGCTCGACGAGCTGCCGACCACGACCAGCGGCAAGCTCGACCGCCGCGCCCTGCCCGCGCCGCCGTCCGCCCGCTCGGGGCGCGCCCCCGAGACGCCGTCGGAGCGGGCGCTGGCCGCGGTGCTCGCCGACGTCCTGGGCCTCGAGAAGGCGGGTGCTCGAGTCAGCACCGACGACGACTTCGTGGGCCTCGGCGGCGACAGCATCACCGCGATCGCGGTGTGCTCGCGGCTGCGGGCGCACGGTCTCGAGCTGCGGCCGCGCGAGCTGCTCGCGGCGTCGGATCTGGCGTCGCTGGCGTCGCTGGCCCGTCGCGGCGAGGAGGCCGGCGCCGAGGACGAGGCGCTGCCGGACCCAGACGTCGACCCTGACGTCGCCGCTGTCGTCGACCCGGCCGGCGTCGACTTCGACGGCGACATCCGCGAGGCCCTCCCGGCGACGGCGCTGCAGGCCGGGCTCGTGGTGCACAGCCTCGCGCGAGAAGCCGGGGACGCCGAGGTGTACCTCGTGCAGGGCGTCCACCACCTCACCGGCGCCCTCGACCCGGCGCGCCTGCGGGAGGCCGCCGCCGAGCTGCTGCGCCGCAGCCCCGCGCTGCGCAGCGCGCTGACCACCGCCGCGTCCGGCGAGGTCGTCCAGGTCGTGCCCGTGGACGTGGAGCTCGGCTGGTCCTCGGTCGACCTGTCCTCTCTGCCCCCCGAAGAGCAGGAGCGGGCCGTCACCGACGCCGCCCGCGCCGAGAGGGACCGCGACTGGCACCCCGCCCGTCCGCCGCTGATCCGGTTCGCCCTGCTCACGCTGGGCGGGACGGATCACCGGCTGGTCGTCACCAACCACCACGCACTGCTCGACGGCTGGTCGATGCCGCTGGTGTGCCGGACGCTCTTCGCGATCTACGACCAGCTCGGCGGCGGCGCCCCGGCGCCCGTCCTGGCCCCGGTGACCGACTACCTGCGCTGGCTCGCCCGCCAGGACCGCGCGGCGTCGCTCGCGGCGTGGCGCGACCGCCTCGCCGGCGTCGACGAGGGCACCCGGCTCGCGCCGGCGGCCACGGGCGCCGGCCTCGAGCGCCCGGCGCGTCGGCAGACGACGCTCGACCGCGCGCTCTCCGACGACCTGCGGGCCTTCGCCCGGGCCCGGGGCGTCACGCTGGCGACGGTCGTCCAGACCGCGTGGGGCCTGCTGCTCGCGCGGCTCACGGGCCGCCACGACGTCCTGTTCGGCACGCCGGTCTCCGGGCGCTCGGGCCAGGTCGACGGCATCGAGACGATGATCGGCCAGCTCGGCAACACGGTCGTCGTGCGCCTCGCCCACCGCGACGGCGACACCGTCGAGCAGGTGCTGGCGGCGATGCACGAGCAGTCGGTCGCGATGACCGACCACCACCACGTCGGGCTCGCCGAGGTGCACCGGGCGGTCGGGGTGGGCGACCTGTTCGACACGCTGCTGGTCACCGAGAACCTGCCGATGTCCGCGCGGACCGGCGTGGCTCTGGCTCCCGGCGTCCAGCTCGACGGCGTCGACACCGACGACGGCACCCATTACCCGCTCAACGTCGTCGTGCTGCCGGAGCCGTGCATCGTCGTCCGGTTCGGCTACCAGCGGCACGCGTTCGACGACGCCGCCGTGCGCGACATCGGCGACCGACTGTGCGCCCTGCTCCGCGACATGGTCGAGCACCCCGGGCGCGCGGTCTCCCGGCTGCGGCTGCTCGAACCGGAGCAGGAGGCCCTGGTGCTGGCGGCGGGCACCGAGCACGTCGCCGGCCACCGCGTCCGCGGCGGCTGCCTGGAGGAGTTCGCGGCCCAGGTCGCGGCGCGGCCCGACCAGGCTGCCGTCGAATGTCGGGACCGGTCGCTGACCTACGCCGAGCTCGATCGGCGCGCCAACCGCCTCGCCCGCGCCCTGCTGGCCCGCGGCGTGGCGCCGGAGCAGCCGGTCGCCGTGCTGCTGCGCCGCGACGTCGAGATGGTCGTCGCGATCCTCGGGATCTTCAAGGTCGGCGCGGTCTACGTGCCGATGGACCCGGACTACCCCCGCGACCGGTTGGAGTACATGGCGCGCGACGCGCACGCGGTCGCCGCCGTGACCACGAGCGACGTCCCGTTCGACCTGCCGCTCACCGACGTCCCCGTGCTGCAGCTGGACGATCCCGAGCTGGTCGAGGGGGCCGAGGACACCGACCCGGTCGAGGCCCGCCGCGGCCTGACCGACGACGCTCTCGCCTACGTCATCTACACCTCGGGCACCACGGGCCGGCCGAAGGGCGTCGCGGTGAGCCACAGCGGCTTCGCCGGCCTGATCGCGCTGCAGGAGGACGTCGTCGGCGTCGGGCAGGAGCGCTACCTGCACTTCGCGACGACCAGCTTCGACGTCGCGATGTGGCAGACGATGCTGCCGCTGCTCTCGGGCGGGACCTCGGTGATCGCGCCGGAGGAGGTCCGGCTGCCGGGGCCCGAGCTGCTGGACTACGTCACCGAGCACCGGGTCACCGGGATCAACCTGCTGCCGTCGTTCCTGGCCGCGATGCCCGACGACGCCCGGATCGACCCCGACGTCTTCATGGTCGTCGGCGCCGAGCGGCTCGACCCCGCGCTCGCGCGGCGCTGGGGCGACGGTCGCCGGGCGCTCTTCAACGCCTACGGCCCGACCGAGGTCACGATCAACGCGGTGACCTGGCGCTACGAGCCCGCCGAGCCGGCGCTCGACACCGACGAGGGGACGCTGCCGATCGGGCGTCCCGATCCCGACGTGCGTGCCTACGTCCTCGGCCCCGGGCTGCGGCCGGTCGGCGTCGGCATGGTCGGCGAGCTCTACCTCGCCGGGCGCGGCCTGGCGCGCGGCTACCTCAACCTGCCCGGGCAGACCGCCGGGGCGTTCGTCGCCGACCCCTTCGGACCCGCCGGCGAGCGGATGTACCGCACGGGCGACCGTGTGCGCTGGCGCGCCGACGGCCAGCTCGTCTACCTCGGGCGCACCGACGACCAGGTGAAGGTTCGCGGCGTGCGGATCGAGCCCGCCGAGATCGAGGCGGCGCTGGCCCGGCATCCCGCCGTGCGCGCCGGGGTCGTCGACATCCGCGAGGACCGGCCCGGCGAGCGTCGCCTGGTCGGCTACGTGGTCCCCGTCGACGGGGCGGACCTCGACCCGGTGAGGCTGCGGGCGGACCTCGCGGCGGTCCTTCCGACGGCGATGGTGCCGACGGCGATCGTGCCCCTCGATCGCCTGCCCCTGGGCCCCAGCGGGAAGCTCGACCGGGGCGCGCTGCCCGACCCCGGGCACAGCGCGACGCCGTCCCGGACGCCGAGCACACCCGCCGAGTCGGTGCTGCTCGGTGTGCTGCGGGAGGTGCTGGAGAACGACGCGATCGAGCTCGACGACGAGTTCGTCGACGTCGGCGGCGACAGCATCGTCTCCCTCGCACTCGTCTCCCGGGCGCGGCGCCAGGGCGTCGAGCTGTCGGTCCGTGACGTGCTCGAGGGCGGCACCGTCGCGGGGATCGCGGCCCGGGCCACGATCGGGACGTCCGGTGGTCCCGACGCCGACGTGATCGATCTCCCTCGCGCCCACGTCCTGCCGCTGCGCCGCTCCGGCTCCGCGGCGCCGCTGTTCTGCGTCCACCCCGCCGGCGGGTTCGCGACGGTCTTCACCGGGCTGGTGCGCGAGCTGCCCGCCGACCGGCCGGTCATCGGGCTGCAGCTGCCGTCCCTCGACGGAGCGGAGGTGACGGCGACGACGATCGACGAGCTCGCGGCGAGCTACCTCGCGACGATCCGGGAGATCCGGCCCGCGGGCCCGTACCACCTGCTCGGCTACTCGTTCGGCGGCAACGTCGTGCACTCCCTGGCGGCTCTGCTCTCCGCGGCGGGGGAGGAGGTGGCCTTCGCGGGGATGATCGACTCCGGTCCGCTCGCGGCCGAGCGCGCCGACGGGCGGGGTCCGGACGCCGACACCGTCGAGCGCGAGCTGCGTGCCGCCCTGCCGCCGGGGTCCGCGCAGGACGTCCCGGAACTGCTCGCGACGGTGCGCCGGGCGGTCGAACGGACGGTGGCGATCCGGACCGCGTCGCACGCCCCGACCTACGACGGCACCCTCACCCTGTTCGCGGCGACGGAGGGGCCGGAGGGCGCGCAGGGCGACGGCGAGCAGCTCGCCGAGGCCTGGCGCTCGCTCGTGGGCGCCCGGCGCCTCGTCGCCCACCAGGTCGAGGGCGACCACGGGGCGATGGTGTCGCCGCGGGGGTGGGCCGCGATCGGGCCGGTGATCGCGCGGGCGCTGGCGTGAGGGCTCAGGCGTGGGCGTGCCCGTGACCGTGACCGTGCCCGTGCGCCTCCCCGTCACCGGGGTTGTGGTCCTCGTCGAACATCGCGAGGCCGAGCTTCCAGTAGCCGGTGATGGAGACGTCGGCGGCGTCGAGGCCCAGGTCGTCGCGCACCCAGCGGCGCAGTGGCTTGATCGACCCCGCCTCGCCGGCGACCCAGACGTAGACCGACTCGCCGGGCGGCACGGTGAGGGCGCGCACGGCGCTCGCCAGGACGTCGCTGCGTCCCGGCGCGACGCCGTCGCGGTGCAGCCAGGTGACCGTGACGCCCGCGGGCGCACCGAGGTCGACCTCCTCGGCCGCGTCGGCGACCTCGACGAACACCCACCCGCGGGTGTCCGGCGCCATGTTCTCGACCCAGCGCTGGATCGCCGGCAGCGCGGTGGTGTCGCCGGCGAGCAGGTAGTGGTCGTAGCTGCCGGGCACCGCGAGCCCCGCGGGCGGGCCGGCGACCCACACTCGCTCGCCGGGCTGCGCACGCGACGCCCACTCCGAGGCGAGCCCGCCGGGGTGCAGGACGACGTCGAGGTCCAGCTCGCCGGCCTCGGGGTCGTGGCGGCGGACCGTGTAGTCGCGGGTCGGCGGCATCGGCCGGGGCCAGGAGAGCACCAGCCCGTCCTGCTCGGGCACACGCAGCCCGCCGTCGTCGTCCGGGAAGATCAGCTTCACGTGCTCGTCGACGACGCTGTGGCTCTCGAAGCCCGCGAGCTCGGGACCGGTGAGCGTCATGCGCAGCATCGCCGGACCGACCATGCGGGTGCCGGCGAGCTCGAGGCGGCGGACGCGGATGGGGTAGGGCACCTTCGCCCCCGCCGCGCCCCGCAGGGCCTCCGCGACGCGCTCCCGGGGTCGATCCCGATCCACCATGCCCCGTCCTTCCTCTCCTCGACGATCACCTCGACCCTGCCATAGTTAGGTAACCCTTGCCTTGACTGCCGCCGACCCGGGAAGAACCCCGCCCGTGACCGACCCACCGGCTGGTCCGACAGCGATCGACGCGCGCCTGCTGCGCACCGCCTTCGTGCTGGTGCTCGGCACGTTCATGGCGACGCTCGACGCGACGATCGTGAACGTCGGCATCGACACGCTGGCGCAGGAGTTCCGGGCCACGGTCACCGAGATCCAGTGGGTGACCACGGCCTACCTGCTCGCCGTCCTGCTGGCCGTGCCGTCGTCGGGCTGGATCGTCGACCGGTTCGGGGGCCGGCGGACGTGGATCGGCGCGGTCGTCCTGTTCCTCGTCGGCTCGCTGCTGTGCGCCCTGTCGTGGTCGATCGAGAGCCTGATCGTCTTCCGTGTGATCCAGGGTCTGGGCGGCGGGCTCCTCCCGCCGGTCGGGCAGGCCCTCGTGGCCCGCGAGGCCGGACCCCGGCGGATCGGGCGCATCATCAGCATCGTCGGGGTCGTCCCGCTGCTCTCCCCGGTGATCGGGCCGATCGTGGGCGGCTCGATCCTCGGCGCCGCCGACTGGCCGTGGCTGTTCTGGGTCAACCTGCCGATCGGGATCGTCGCCGCCCTGCTGGCCCTGCGGTTCGTCGCGCCGAACCCGCCGGCGGCTCAGGGCGCGCCGTTCGACGTCCGCGGCGCGGCCCTGCTCCCGCCCGGCGTGGCCGCGCTCGTGTTCGGGCTGACCGAGCTCGGCAACGGGCGCGCGTTCGGCTCCGCACCGGTGCTCCTCGGGCTGGTGGGTGGAGTGGCGCTGCTCGCGGGATACGTGGTGCACGCGCTGCGCATGCGCGGTGTCCCGCTCATCGACCTGCGGCTGTTCACGCGGTCGCCGTTCGGGGCCGCCGCGAGCGCCCTGATCATCCTGGGCGCCTCGGTCTACGGCGCGATGTTCCTGCTGCCGCTGTACTTCCAGATCGGGCGCGGCCTCACACCGTTCGCGGCGGGCCTGCTGCTCGTCCCACAGGGCATCGGGGCCGCGGTCGGCTCGATCGTCGTCAACCGGACCGTGGACAAGGTCGCGCCGCGCACGCTGGTGCTCACCGGGATCGGGCTGATCGCCGTGGGCACGGTGCTGTTCACCCAGCTCGGCAGCGTGCCGTCCGACCCGCTGATCGTCGCGTCACTGCTGGTGCGGGGGATCGGGCTCGGCATGATCGGGGCGCCGGTGATGAGCATCGTCTACTCGTCCATGCCGCACGCGCAGCTCCCGCGGGCCTCGAGCGCGCTGAACCTGCTCAACACCCTGGGCGGGTCGGTCGGGACGGCGGTGCTCGCCGTGATCCTGCAGAGCAGGCTCGACGCGCGTGGTCCGCTGGGCGAACCGGGGGTCGCGCTTGCCTTCGCCGACACGTTCTGGTGGACGCTCGCCTTCTGTCTCGTCGCCGTCATCGGGGCGACGAGACTGCCCCGCCGGGCGCCGACGGCGGGGACGACGGCGGGGACGACGGCGGGGCAGCGCTCGTAGTTCTAGTGCCCGCCGCCCTGCCCGCCGCCCTGCCCGCCGCCCTTGCCGCGGAACTTGTTCAGCGCGTCCTGCGCCTTCTGGCGGTTCTTCGGGTCCTGCGCGTAGCGCTTGGCCTGGTCGGCGTACTTGCGTCCCTGCGGGCTCTTCAGGAACTCCTGGATCTTCGAGAACAGACCGGGCACGACGACTCCTCACGGAGGGCGAGGCGGTCTTTCCGCCCCGTGTTCGACCAGGATATCGCCCGAATCGGGCGCTCCGTTGTTACCGGGCGGTAGGGGCCTACACCCTACTAGCGAGTAACAAGAGAGGTGTACGCCACGCTGCCACCGCGCACGGAGCGTGGGAGAGTCGGGGCAGGAGGTAAGTTACCGACGGGTACCTTACTGAGCGGTAACAACGTCCCGCCGGGACGGATGCGAGCACAGGAGGTCGCAGAAGGCCCATGAACATCGTCGTGCTGATCAAGCAGGTGCCGGACACCTGGTCGGAGCGCACCCTCTCCGACGCCGACAAGACGCTCGACCGCGCGTCCTCCGACGCGGTGCTCGACGAGATCAACGAGCGCGCCGTCGAGGAGGCGCTCAAGATCAAGGAGTCGGGCGACGCCGAGGTCACGGTCCTCACCGTCGGCCCGGACCGCGCCACCGACTCCGTCCGCAAGGCCCTGTCGATGGGCGCGGACAAGGCCGTCCACGTCAACGACGAGGCGCTGCACGGCTCGGACGCCGTGACCACCGCCAAGGTGCTGGCCAAGGCCATCGGCACCGTCGGCGAGGTCGACCTGGTGCTCGCGGGCAACGAGGCGACCGACGGCCGCAGCGGCGCGATGGCCGCGATGGTCGGCGAGGTCCTCGGGTGGCCGTCGCTGACCCACGCGGGAGCCCTGACCGTCGAGAACGGCTCCGCCAACGTCAAGCGTGAGACCGACGAGGGCACCTGCGACGTCACCTCGGCGCTGCCCGCCGTCGTGAGCGTCGGCGAGAAGATCAACGAGCCGCGCTACCCCTCGTTCAAGGGGATCATGGCCGCGAAGAAGAAGCCGGTCAGTGCCCTCGGCATCTCCGACCTCGGCCTCGACGCCGGAGAGGTCGGCCTCGCGGGCTCGCTGACCCAGGTCGACTCCTTCGCCCCGCGCCCGCCGAAGTCCGGCGGTCAGAAGATCTCCGACGAGGGCGACGGCGGCTCGAAGATCGCCGAGTTCCTCGTGGGCCAGAAGCTCATCTGATCACCCCGGACCACCGAAGAGGAGCAACCGCACATGAGCGAAGTGCTGGTCCTCGTCGACCACGTCGACGGGGAGATCAAGAAGAACACCTACGAGATGCTCACGGCGGCCCGCCGGCTGGGCGAGCCGTCGGCCGTCGTCGTCGGCACGCCGGGCACCGCGGCGAAGCTCGCCGAGGGCCTGGCCGCGCACGGCGCGGAGAAGGTCTACGTCGCCGAGTCCGACGACGCCGTGAACTACCTGTCGACCCCGCAGGTCGATGCGCTGGCCACGCTGGTCGAGCGGGTCTCGCCGCCGGCCGTGCTGATCGCGGCGGGCGCCGACGGCCGCGAGGTCGCGGGCCGCCTGGCCGTACGCACCAACTCCGGCTGGCTCAACGACCTCGTCGACATCGACGGCGAGCGCGAGGGCACCCACTCGATCTTCGGTGGCGCCTTCACCGTGCAGTCCCGCGCGACCACCGGCACCGCCGTGGTCTCGTGGCGCGCCGGCTCGATCGACCCCGAGGAGAACGCCGGGGCGGGCGCGCAGGAGACCGTCGAGGTCCCCGCGATCGACGAGGCGACGTCGGCCAAGGTGTCGAACCGCCAGCCGATCGTCGGCGGCGACCGCCCGGAGCTCACCGAGGCGAACGTCGTCGTCGCCGGGGGCCGCGGTGTCGGCTCGGCCGACAACTTCTCGGTCGTCGAGGGTCTGGCCGACTCGCTGCACGCCGCGGTCGGCGCCTCGCGTGCCGCCGTCGACTCCGGCTACTACCCCAACCAGTTCCAGGTGGGCCAGACCGGCAAGACGGTGTCGCCGCAGCTCTACATCGCGCTCGGCATCTCCGGCGCGATCCAGCACCGCGCCGGCATGCAGACCTCGAAGACGATCGTCGCGGTCAACAAGGACCCCGAGGCCCCGATCTTCGAGATCGCCGACTTCGGTGTCGTGGGCGACCTGTTCTCGATCAGCCCGCAGCTGACCGAAGAGGTGCAGAAGCGCAGCTCCTAGGGGTGGTGCGCGAGCCGTTCCGACCGAAGGGCCCCTTCGCTCGATCTAGTCGAGCGAAGGGGCCCTTCGGTCGGTTCTCGGGCTCGCCTCACCGGCGCGCAGCCGGCGTCCGCCGATCTCGGTGTCGGCGAGGACCGTGCGGGTGTGCGAGCGCGTCGGCGTCGCGAGGCGCAGGAGCTCCTCGAGGGCGTCCGGGATGCGCTCGGGAGCGGCGCGCACCTCGTCCTGAAGCTCCGGGTGCTCGGCGAGGAGCAGGAACACGAAGCTCATGGAGCTCGCGGTCGTCTCGAAGCCCGCGGGCAGCAGGATCACGCAGTAGTCGAGGATCTCCTCCTCGGTGAGCGGGCGCCCGTGGACCGTCGCGGTGGTCAGCGCCGAGACGGGGTCGTCGGCGGGCTCCCGGTGCTTGGCGGCGGCGAGGCCGGTGAAGTACGCGGAGATCTCGTCGGCCTGGGTGCTGCCCTCGGCGCGGCCCCGGACGAGCGCGACGGCGAGGTCGGCGAGCCGGTCCCGGTCGGGCTCGGGCACCCCGAGCGCGTCCATCAGCGCGTGCGCGGTCATCGGGTTGCACAGCTCCCCGAACAGCTCGCAGCGCCCGCGGTCGGCGAAGAGGTCGCGGGCGACCGTAGGTCCGGCGACGGCGGGTCGAAGTGGTCACGGACGTGCTCGGGGTCGTCGTGGGCTCCGGCGGGGCACTGCGGTGCCCCGTAGCCCGTGCGCTCGGTCATACGGTCTCCAGCGGCGGACGGGCGTGACCGGCCGCGACGCCAGTGCTCCGCTGCGTCACACGACCAGGTCATCGGAGCGGAATCGTGACAAGCCGTCCGAAGCACGAGCCCGCCTCGCTCCTCCGTCGCGCGGCGTCCTCCTGCCGGACGGTGGCTGGGGAGACCTGTCGCGCACGAGGGGATTACGCTGGTCGGTCGATGACCTACCTCGACCACGCGGCGACCACGCCGATGCTGCCCGAGGCGGCGGCCACTCTCACCGAGGCGCTCGGGCGCGTCGGCAATGCGTCGTCGCTGCACTCGGCCGGGCGGCGGGCGCGGCGTGCGGTCGAGGAGTCCCGCGAGGCGATCGCCGAGGCCGTGGGCGCGCTGCCGTCCGAGGTCGTCCTGGCGACCGGCGGCACCGAGGCCGACAACCTCGCGCTCAAGGGCCTGTACTGGGCCCGCCGGGCCGCCGACCCCCGTCGCACCCGGGTCGTCGTGTCCGCGGCCGAGCACCACGCGGTCCTCGACGCCGGCGAGTGGCTCGCCGAGCACGAGGGCGCGGTGCTCGACGTCCTCCCCGTCGACCCGGAGGGCCGCGCGGACCCCGCGGCGCTCAAGGCCCTGCTCGACGACCACGGTGAGGAGGTCGCCGTCGTCAGCGTCATGTGGGCCAACAACGAGGTCGGCACCGTCAACGACGTCGCGGCGCTGGCAGAGGTCGCGCACACGCACGGCGTGCCGATCCACACCGACGCCGTGCAGGCGGTCGGCGCGGTGCCGGTCGACTTCGCCGCCAGCGGGGTCGATGCCCTCTCGCTGACCGGGCACAAGCTCGGCGGTCCGGTGGGTGTCGGCGCCCTGCTGCTGCGCCGCGACACCGCGTGCACGCCGCTGCTGCACGGCGGCGGGCAGGAGCGCGACGTGCGCTCGGGCACCCTCGACGTGCCCGGCACCATGAGCCTCGCGACCGCCGTGCGCGCCGCCGTCGCCGACGTCGAGCGGCGCGCCGCGACGATGACCGCCCTGCGCGACGACCTCGTCGCCCGCATGTGCGCCGAGGTGCCCGACGCTCGTCTCAACGGCGTGCCCCTCGACCGCCCCGGCGAGCGCCTGCCCGGCAACGCGCACCTGTCCTTCCCCGGCTGCGAGGGCGACAGCCTGCTGATGCTGCTCGACGCCCGGGGCATCGAGTGCTCCACCGGCTCGGCCTGCACCGCCGGCGTCGCCCGCCCCAGCCACGTCCTGCTCGCGATGGGCCTCGACGAGGACCTCGCCCGCGGCTCCCTGCGCTTCTCCCTGGGCCACAACTCCACGGCCGCCGACGTGGACGCGGTGGTCGAAGCGATCGGCCCCGTCGTCGAGCGCGCGCGCCGGGCCGGGGACGCGCTGGCCCGATCGTGAGCGCGTCGTGAAGGTCCTGGCCGCGATGAGCGGCGGCGTCGACTCGGCGGTCGCGGCCGCGCGGCTGCGCGACGCGGGGCACGACGTCACCGGCGTGCATCTCGCGCTGTCGGCGAAGCCCGCCACCATGCGCGAGGGCGCGCGCGGCTGCTGCTCGGTCGAGGACTCCCGCGACGCCCGGCGCTGCGCCGACGTCCTCGACATCCCGTTCTACGTCTGGGACATGGCGGCCCGGTTCCGCGACGACGTCGTCGAGCCCTTCGTCGCCGAGTACGCCGCGGGGCGCACGCCGAACCCGTGCCTGCGGTGCAACGAGAAGATCAAGTTCTCGGCGGTGCTGGAGCGCGCGCGGGCCCTGGGCTTCGACGCGGTGGGGACGGGGCACTACGCGCGGCTGGCGGGCGGCGAGTTGCGGCGGGCGGCCGACCCCGACAAGGACCAGTCCTACGTGCTCGGTGTCCTGCGCCCCGACCAGCTCTCCGGTGCGCTCTTCCCGCTCGGCGGCAGCCCGAAGACCGAGGTGCGCGCGGAGGCCGCCGAGCGCGGGCTCGTGGTGGCCGAGAAGCCCGACAGCCACGACATCTGCTTCATCCCCTCCGGCGACACCCGGGGCTTCCTCGCGGAGCGGATCGGCGAGGCGCCGGGGGAGATGGTCGACCCGGCCGGCGAGGTCGTCGGCCACCACCGCGGTGTCCACGACTTCACCGTCGGCCAGCGCCACGGCCTCGGCATCCGCCGCCCCGCCCCCGACGGGCGCCCGCGCTACGTGCTCGGGCTCGAGCCGGTGAGCCGGACGGTGCGCGTCGGGCCGGCCGAGGCTCTCGACGTCACCGGCCTGTCCGCGTCGTCACCGGTCTGGCTCGTCGACCCGCCGGCGAGCGACCTGGTCTGCGTGGTCCAGGTCCGCGCCCACGGCGGGCTGGCGGGCGCGACCGTGCGGGTGGTCGACGACGGCGTCGCGGTGACCCTCGACGAGCCGCTGCGCGGTGTCGCGCCCGGCCAGGCGGTGGTGTTCTACCGGCCGGAGTCCGGCGGCGACGTCGTGCTGGGCAGCGCGACGATCGCGTCCACCGCGCCCTGAGCCCGGGTGCTCCGGGGACCAGTGGCGTCCTGGTCCCCGGAGACCTTCGAGCCCCTCGCGGCGCCGTCCTCCGTATAGCGTGAGGAGTAGAATCGGCGTGAACATGAGCACCGTTTGCGTCGGGTGCGGCCGCGAGATCCCCGCGGAGCGCGCCGAGCTGGGATACACCTACTGCACGGCCCCGGCCTGCCAGGCGCGGTTCCGTCAGGGCCCGACGGTCACCGCGGTGGCGGTCAACAAGAGCGGCGACGCCTACCGGGTCGCCGCATCCGACGACGCCGCCGACGACATCGCCGCGCGCGCCGCCGCCGGTGAGTTCGGCCGGAAGAACACCGGCCTCGGGACGGAGCACGTCGATGTCCCGCGGGTGCCGGCGCCGCGACGTCCCGTGACCCGTCGGCCGACGCGTCGGGCCGAGCCCGCCTGGACCCCGGCCCAGGAGAACGTCGTCCGCCTGTACGCGGACATGGGCCTCTCGCCGCGGCAGATCGCCGAGCGGGCGCGGCAGAACACGCCGCGGCTGAACATCACCGAGAACCTCGCGGTCCGCGTCCTGTCGTCCCCGCGCCGCTAGTGTCCCGGCCCATGGGCTTCGAGGCGGAGAACATCCGCGACTGGCAGGGCAAGGCGATCGTCGACCCCGCCGGCGGGAAGATCGGCACGCTCGAGGCGGTCTACGTCGACACCGTCACCGACGAGCCGGCGTTCGCCACGGCCGTGGTGGGCATCGTCGGGCGGCGGCGCCTGACCTTCGTCCCGCTGGCCGGGGCCACGGTGGCGCCCGACCACGTGCGGGTCACCGTCGCGAAGGACCTCGCCAGGCACGCCCCGTCGATCGACACCGACGGGGAGCTCGCCGCCGAGGACGAGCCGGCGATCTTCGAGCACTACGGCCTCGCCGCGTCCTCGCCCGGCGCCGCCCGGCGGCTCGCCCGGCGCTGACGTCGTGCCGATCCGCCTCGAGGACGACGCCACCGACCCGCGCGTCGCGTCATCACCATCGACCGCCCCGAGGCCCGCGACGCGCTCGACCCCGAGCACCAGGCGGCGCTCGGTGACGCCGTCCTCGCGCTACGAGGGCCGCTGAAACAGACGCCGGAGGCGGGCGAGCAGGGCGGCGAGGGCGAGGCGTAGCGGACTCGAACGGTGGCTCGGTGCCTCGCCGGTGCGGGCCGCCTCGTCGACGGCGTCCGCGAACTGCTCGAACAGCCGCCGGGACACGTCGCCGGCCAGCGCCCGGCCGAACTGGGCGACGCGGCCGGTGAGGTGCACGTCGGCGTCGGCTCGCAGCGTCGTGCCGCCGCCGTCGCTCGGGGCGGCGGCCAGTCGGATGACGGCCTGGGTGGACGAGCCGCCGCGGTCGGCGCCCTGCGCGAGGACGCGCATCCGGCGCGCCGCCGGATCGTGCTCGACGACGTGCGCGAGGCCCTCGAAGCGCAGCGACACCGGTCCGAGGGCGACGACCGCACGCCCGCGGTAGCGGTCGTCGCCGAGGTCCTCGGTCATCTCCGCGCCGGGCAGGCAGGCGGCGAGGCGCTCCATGTCCGCGAGCACGGCCCAGACGTCGTCGACGCCCGCGGCGAGCTCTCGGCGCACGTCGACCGTCGCCGTCGGAGGGCCCGAGGGAACCGCGACTTCTTCGATCGAGCGCGTGGCGTTACGGACGTTGGATGTCTGCGACGCCACGCCGCTGACATCGCCGAGGCGCCCGGTGAGCGCCGGGGGGACGGCGGCGCGGGGTGGGGGGACGCCGTCGGGGTGCTCGCGGGCGACGTCGGCGACGGCGGCGAGGATGCCGCGGTAGCCGGTGCAGCGGCACAGCACCCCGGACATGTCCTCGGGCAGCGACTCCTCGGCGTAGGTGCCGCCCGCGAGCAGGTCGTAGGCGCTCATGAGCATGCCGGGCGTGCAGAAACCGCACTGCAGGCCGTGGTGGTGGGAGATCGCCTGCTGCAGCGGGTGCTGGTCGTCGGCGCTGCCGAGCCCCTCGACCGTGGTCAACGAGGCGCCCTCGCACTGCACCGCGAACAGCAGGCACGCGCGCACGGCCTCGCCGTCGAGCAGCACCGTGCACATCCCGCACACGCCGTGCTCGCAGCCGACGTGGGTGCCGGTGAGCCCGAGGCGGTCGCGGAGCACGTCGGACAGGGTCGTACGCGGCGACACGGCGAGCGTCACGGTGCGCCCGTTGACGGTCAGGGTCACGTCGACTCCTGCGTCGGCCTCGATCCTCATCGGTGGGCCTCCCGGTGCGCGCGTGCCAGCTCCCGGGCCGCGAGCACACCCAGCAGGCGCGCCCGGTAGCCGCGCGAGCCGTGGGCGTCGCCCTCGGTGTCGACGACCTCGTGCGCCAGCGCGTCGGTTCGCTCGCGCAGTCCGGCCTCGGTGGGGTCGGCGTCCAGCGTCAGCTCGCGGACCACGGGCCGGTCGGACACCCCGAACGCCGCGAGCGTCGCCTGGTCGCCGCGCACCCGCACCGCCACCCCGGCCAGCGCGAAGTCCCCGTGACGGCGCGCGATCTCGGCGAACCCGAAGCCCTCGCCGTCGTCCGCCACCGGGAAGCGCACGCCGGTCACGAGCTCGTCGGGGCCCGCGGCCGTCGTCATGGCGCCGGTGACGAACGCCCGGGCCGGCACCACCCGCTCCCCGCGCCGGCCCCGGACCAGCACCGACGCCCCGAGGCACGCGGCGACCGCGGGCAGCTCGGCGGCCGGGTCGGCGTGCGCGAGGCTCCCGCACACCGTCCCGCGGCTGCGGAGCTCTCGGTGGCCGACGAAGGGCAGCGCGCGCCCGATCAGCGGGACCGCCGCGACCTCGGCCGACCGCTCGATCGCCCGCTGGCGCACCGCGGCTCCGACGTGGAGCTGCCCGTCCTCCACCACCAGGCCGTCCAGGCCCGGCAACCGCGTGATGTCCACCAGCGTCCCCGGTCGCCCCAGGCGCATCGCGAGCACGGGCACCAGCGACTGGCCGCCGGCGAGCACTTTCGCGTCGCCGCCGGCGAGCACGTCCACCGCCTCGTCGACGGTGTCCGGGCGGCAGTAGGCGAACGGCGCGGCTTTCATCGCCCGGTGAACTCCGGCGCCCGCTTCTCCCCGAACGCCGCGACGCCCTCGGCGAAGTCGTGGCTCGAGCGCAGCATCGCGTAGGCCTTTCGCTCCAGCTCGATCCCGGAGGAGAGGGGCGCGTCGACGCCGCGGTCGAGCACCTCCTTGGCGGCGCGCAGAGCGAGAGGCGAGAAGCCCAGCATCTTGGTCACGAGCGCCTCGGTGGCCTCGTCCAGCGCCGCGCGGTCGGGGTGCAGCTCGGCCACGACGCCCCAGTCCGCGGCCTCCTGCCCGGTGATGCGCTTCGCGGTCATGATGTGGTGCTTGGCGCGCGAGAGTCCGATCAGGCGCGCGAGCCGCTGCGTGCCGCCGGACCCCGGGATCATGCCGAGGTTCATCTCGGGCAGGGCGAAGCGGCTGCGCTCGGTGGCCAGCCGGATGTCGCAGGACAGGACCAGCTCGAGGCCCACGCCGAAGGCGTAGCCGTCCACGGCGACGATCACCGGCTTCGGGCTGCGGGCCGGGGCGGTGACGTTGTGCCCGAGGTCGGTGAAGTCGATGGGGTCGACCTCCATGAACCCGGCGATGTCCCCGCCCGACGAGAAGTGCTCGCCGTCGGAGCGGACGACGACGACCTGCACGCCCTGGTCGCGGTCGATCTCGGCGAAGCGTTCGGCCATGAGCCTGCGCATCTCCCACGTGATCACCGTGTACGGCCCGTGGGACAGCGTCACATCCGCGACGCGGCCGTCGTGCGAGCGCTCGAGCCGGACCTCGCCACCGGTCAGTGCCATGGGTCGTGTGCCTCTCGTCGTCGGGGTATGTGAGCACTTTCCGGGCCGATAGGCCCGGAAAGTGCTCACATGAGGAGGTCGTGGATCACGGAGCCGTGCAGGGGCAGGGAGTCGATCGCGACGCCGGCGGGGGCCAGGGCGTCGGCGACGGCGTTGGCGTACGCGACGGGCAGGCTCATCGAGCTGCCCTCGCCGCAGCCTTTCGCGCCGAGCGGGGTCAGTGGCGAGGGCGAGGAGAGGTGGTCGGAGACCAGGTCGAACGCGGTCTCGGCGCTGGTCGGGCACAGGTAGTCGAGGAACGTCGCCGACGTCGGCTGGCCGGCGGGGGAGTAGCGGAACTCCTCGTACGCCGCCCCGCCGAGCCCGTGCACGAGCGCCCCGAGCACCTGGCCCTCGATGAGCACCGGGTCGAGCACCGTGCCCGCGTCGTGCACGGTGGCGACACGGTCCAGCGTCACGACGAGCGTGTCCGGGTCGATGCGCACGCCCACCATCTCGGCCACGAAGCCGTAGCAGAGCGAGGAGTTGATCTTGTCCTCCGCGCTCGCCGCGACGGCCTCGGGCGGCACGAACTCGCCCTCGGTCGCCAGCCGCGCGGGCGCCCCCGCCGGCAGGGCGCCCGGATCCCAGTGCACGACGCCGGCCGCGTGCCGGAAGAGGCACTCCCGCCCCGAGACCGGGTCCCGCACGCTCCCGGCCGCCAGCTCCAGCCCGGCGGCGTCGACACCGAGCAGCACCGAGGCACCCGCGCGCACCGTCTCCGCCAGCCGGTCCACCGCCGCGACCACCGCGCTCGTGACCAGCGGCGCGAAGCGCGACGAGTAGCTGCCCGAGGTCACCGTCCAGGGCGTCGACGCGGTGTCCATGTCGACCACCACGCGCACCTGCTCGACGGGCAGCCCCAACCGGTCCGCCGCCACCCGGCGCGCCACCGTCGCGTGCCCCTGGCCCTGCGGCACCGAGCCGAGCAGCACCGTCACCACGCCCTGCAGGTCCACCGACGCGCGCACGATCTCGGTCGACCCCGACTTGTCGCGCCCGGGCTTGCGCTCCGCCGCGGGTGTCGCCAGCCCCACGTAGCCGATGTTGGTGCCCGACGGGTCGACCACCAGCGCCAGCCCGACCCCGTAGTACGCGCCCTCGGCCCGCGCGGCCTCCTGGCGCGCGCGCAGCTCGTCGTAGCCCCCCTTGGCGAGCAGCAGGTCCAGGGCCGCGGAGTAGTCGCCGGAGTCGTAGAGCCCGCCGGTCGCGGTGCGGTGCGGGAAGGAGCGCACGAGGTTGCGGCGGCGCACCTCGGCGACGTCGAGGCCGGTGCGCGCGGCAACGGCGTCCATCAGCCGCTCGAGCCCGAAGTAGAGCTGCTGGCCCCCGAAGCCCCGGTTGAGGCCGGTCGGGGCGCGGTCGGTGACCACGGCGCGGGCGCGGATCGCGACCGCGGGTACGTCGTAGGCGCCGGTGATGTTGCCGAAGCAGCGGTAGAGCGTGCTCGGTTCGGGCGGACGCAGGTACGCGCCGACGTCGTCGACGAGGTCGACGCGCAGCGCCTCGACCGTGCCGTCGGACGAGACCGCCGCCGAGAACTCCATCACCCGCCCCGCCCCCGACGAGCTCGCCAGCAGGTGCTCGACGCGGTCCTCGTTCCAGCGCACGGGACGCCCGGCGTGCTTCGACGCGAGCGCCATCAGCACCACGTAGGGATAGATGCCGGACTTGATCCCGAAGCTGCCGCCGATGTCGGCGGGCACGTGCAGCCGGAACCGCGAGACCGGGACGCCCAGCGCGCCCGCCGCGACCGGCACCATCGTGAACGGTCCGTGGAAGTTCGCCCACACCTCGACGGCCTCGACCCCCCAGTGCGCGACCAGCCCGTAGCACTCCATCGGCACCGACGAGTAGCGCGGGAACGTGTACTCGCCGCTCACCACATGCGCGGCCCGTGTGAACGCGCCGGAGACGTCGCCGAACGCGAACGTCCGGTCGGTCGCGACGTTCGTCCCCGCCTCGGGGTGCAGCAGGACCGCGTCCGGTTCCAGCGCCGACCGGGTGTCGACGACGACGTCGAGCGGCTCGTAGTCGACGGTCACCAGCTCGCACGCGTCCTCGGCGACGTAGCGGTCGCTCGCGACCACCACGGCCACCGGCTCCCCGACGTAGCGCGTGACGTCCACCGCCGAGGGCAGGTAGGGCATCGGGGTCGCGGTCGAGAGCGGGAACGGCCGCACGGCCGCGCGCACCTCGTCGGGCCCGATCACGGCCGCGACCCCGGGGTGCGCCCGCGCCCGCTCGAGCTCGACCGACCGGATCCGCGCGTGCGGGTGCGGGCTGCGCACGACGGCGGCGACGAGAGTGCCGGGCAGCGGGTCGAGGTCGTCGACGAACCGCCCCGCGCCCGCCACGAGGGCGGCGTCCTCGTCCCGCGCGGGCACCCAGCTCACCGCGTCCCCCGATCCGACCGAAGGGTCCCGTCGGTCGATCTCTCCGACCGAAGGGGCCCTTCGGCCGGAACACCGGCGGTGTCGGCGAGCGCGGTGTAGTCGCCGCCGACGAGCACGCGGCGCAGCGTCTTGCCCACCGCCGAGCGCGGCACCGCGTCGACGGCGATGACGCGCTTCGGGCGGCGCAGCGAGGGCAGCGTCTCCCGACCCCACACGTCGGCCGCGGCCACCGCCTCGGCGGGCGCGACGCCGGGCGCCGGCACCACGAACGCCGTGACCGCCTGGCCCCACCGCTCGTCGGGGAGCCCGACCACGACGACGTCGGCGATCGCCGGGCAACGCACGAGCGCGGCCTCGGTCTCGTCGGGGTGGACGTTCTCGCCGCCCGTGTTGATCATGTCGTCGACGCGGCCCGCCACCCACAGGTCGCCGTCGTCGTCGGCCACCGCGAGGTCGCCGGTGAAGTACCAGCCGCCGCGGACGGCCTTCGCGGTCGCGTCCGGGCGCAGCCAGTAGCCGGCGAACGCCTCGGGGCTCGCCATCGACACGACGACCTGGCCCTGCTCGCCCGGCGCGACCTCGTCGTCCGGGGACGCACCCGGCGACGGGTCGACCAGGCGCACGCGGCTGAACATCCCGGCCCGCCCCGCGCAGCCGGGCTTCGCCGCGACGTCCGGGCCGATCGTGAACGTGTAGATCTCGGTCGAGCCGAAGTGGTTGACGAAGGCCTCGGGCGCCACCGCGTCGACGAGCCGCTCGGTGAGCGCGGGCGCCATCGGCGCGCCCGCGTAGGCGAGCCGGCGCACCCCGGCGAGCGCGGCGGGGTCGGCGTCGCGCAGCAGCGACCAGTACATCGTCGGCACGAGGTAGAGCGACGTGACCCGCTCCCGCGCGATCAGGTCGGCGGCCTCCGCGGCGTCGAACCGCGCCAGGGGCACCCACGTCCCGCCCGCGACGATCGTGGCGAGCAGGGTGCGTAGGCCCATCGTGTGGAACAGCGGCATCACCCCGAGGACGACGTCGCCGGGGCGCCCGCCGGTCTGCACGAGGTGCGCGACGGCCGCGGCGTGCTCGGCGCGGTGGGTGCGCGGCACGCCTTTCGGGCGGCCCGTGGTGCCCGACGTGTAGAGCATGACGCTGAGGTCGTCCGCGGTCGGAGGGTCGGACGGCGCGGTGTCGGGCCGGTCGAGGGCCTGGCGCTCGACCTGCTCGAGGTCGAGGTGCGCGACCGGTCGGATGCGCTCGTCGGTCAGGGCCGCGGCCGCCGCCTGCTCGGTGGCGGGCTCGCTGATCACCAGCGCGGGGGCCGCGTCGGCGAGGCAGTGGGCGAGCTCGGACGGGCCGAAGCGCGGGGACAGCGGGGTGGCGACGGCGCCGAGCCGCTGGGCCGCGAGGTGCAGCGCCGCCGCCGGCTCCCCGCCGCGTAGGACGAGGGCGACGCGGTCGCCGCGGCGGACGCCGAGCGCGAGCAGGGTGTGCGCCAGGCGGGCCGTGCGGGCGTCCCACTCGGCGAAGGTCATCGGCCGCGGGCCGCCGACGGCGCGCCGCGTCGGGAAGCGCTCGACCGCCCACGCCCAGACCGTCGCGAGATCCACGGCCCGCCTCCCGATCATGCTCCGACGCATACCATCTGTTTCGGACGGTATGGGACGTATCGCGGAGCGGCAAGGGTCGGTACGCTCCGCGGCCGTGGCCGACCGGCTCTCCCCGACCTCCTACGTCGTGCTCGGCACGATCGCTCTGCGCGGCCCGTCGACGTCGTACGACCTCAAGCGGGCCGTCGGACGTTCCATCGGCTACTTCTGGCACTTCCCGCACGCGCAGCTCTACTCGGAGCCGCAGCGCCTGGCCGAGCTCGGCCTGCTGGAGGCCGAGACGGAGGAGGAGGGCCGGCGTCGCCGGACCTACCGGCTCACCGACCAGGGGCTCGGCGAGCTCAAGGCATGGCTGGCCGAACCGACGCCCGAGCACTTCCAGATGCGCGACATCGCCGAGCTCAAGCTCTTCTTCAACGAGGTCGGCGAGCCCGGCGACGTCGAGCGGCTGGCGCGCGAGCAGATCGCCGCGCACCGCGAGCGCATCGCGGTCTACGAGGACATGCGGGACCGGTACGCCGACCTCGACGCCGTCGCCAAGCGCATGATCACGCTGCGGCTCGGTCTGGAGATGGAGCACGCCGCCCTGCGGTTCTGGTCGGCGCTGCTGGACGAGGTCGGCGCTCAGTCCATCCCGGACGCCGCGAGCGGGTCGTAGCCCGACGCGCGGAACAGCTCCTGGAGCTGGCGGCGGCGCACGCCGATGTTGCTGCCCTCGATGACGGGGTAGGCGAGCGCCTCGTCGAGGTACTCGATGATCGGGAAGCATGCGTCGTACGCGGTCACGCCGACCAGCTTCACGAGGTCGTTGATCACGTCGACGCCGGTCTCGGAGCCGAACACCTTCGAGTGCAGCGCCAGCTCGGCGGCCGAGGGGTGCTGGGCCAGGACGGCGTCGAGCGCGCGCCAGGCGAGCAGCCGGGTGGCCTCGATGCGGCCCTTCGCGTCGGCGAGGACGTCGGCCACCGCCTGGTGGTCGATGATCGGCGTCGGGCCGCCACGGGTCTCGGTGGTCGCGAAGCGCCAGGCGATGTCGAACGCCCCCCGCATCGCGGCGACGGCGAAGACGCCGATCGAGGCGCCGCTGGGCAGGAACGCGTGACGGGTCAGCGCGGCGCCCTGTCCCTCGGCGCCGAGCAGGTTCGCCATCGGCACGCGGACGTCGTGCAGGCGCACCCGCGAGGTCAGGCAGCCGCGCAGGCCGGGCAGGTCGAGATGCTCCTCGACCTCGACGTGCCCGGCGAGGTGCTCACGCTCGGCGACGATCAGCGAGATGCCGCCCGGTGCGCGGCAGACGATGGTCATGAGGTCCGGGCCGTCGCCGTCCCACCCCGACAGGTGCGACGCCCACGCCTTGCGGCCGTTGATGACGTAGTGGTCGCCGTCGGGCTGCGCGGTCGTCCGCGTCCCCGTCGGGGTGTCGAAGTTGGCGCTGCCCTCCGGCTCGCTGTAGGCCATCGCCGCGAGCGGCGCCCCGGAGTCGGCGAGGAACGGCGCGACGAACCGCGCGACCTGGTCCGGGGTGCCCGCCTCGTAGACGGGCGCGAGCGCGATGAGCGGGCCGGCCATGGAGATCGTGAAGTCGGGGCTGTGGACCGCCCACTCCTCGACGAAGATCGCGGCGTCGACGCCGTTCGAGGCGGCGCCGCCGACCGGCGCCGGGATGAGGCCCTTGAGGAAGCCCTGCCCGACGGCCTTCTCGAACACCGGGCGGGCGAGCAGGGCGCGGGTGAGCGGATCCGGCTCCGCGCGGACGGCGGCGGCCAGGTCGCGCAGGTGGTCCTCGGCGAAGGCGCGGGCGGCGGCCTTGAGCTGCTCTTGCGCGGGGCTCAGCAGGAACGACACGGTCATACCCGTCGAGCGTGGCCTGCGCTCCCGGCCCCGTCTCGGCTTTCCGGGCACGGACCCGTGCCGTACGTGCACCGCTCCGACGGGCGCATCTCCCGCGGCGAGACCCCGAAGCGGCGGCGGAACGCCCGGGCGAACGCCGTCGGGTCGTCGAAGCCGTGCGCGCGGGCCACGGCGGTGACGGTGGCCGTGGTCGCGGGGTCGGCGAGCGCGGCCGCGCAGCGCTCGAGACGGAGGCGTCGCACGGTCGCGGCGAACGATTCGCCGGCATCGGCGAACAGGTTGTGCAGCGTGCGCGGAGAGATGGCGAAGCGCCGGCACGCCCCGGCGACGGTGAGGTCGCGGTCGCCGAGGTGGCGCTCGACGTACGCGAGGACCGCGGTGCGGGTGACGCCGGCGCGGGCGCCCGTCCCGGGACGCTCGGCTCGTTCCGCGATCGCCGCCGCGACCGCCGTCGTGAACGACTCGGCGAGCTCGCCACCCCCGGGACCGTCGGCGTCGACCGACCACAGCGCGGGCATCAGGGCGGCCACCGCGGCTCCGGCGCCGGCCGGGGCGACGGCCCCGCCGAGGCGTGCGCGGCGACCGTGCAGCTTCGCGTCGAGATCGTGGTGCGGAACGCGGAACGACAGCATCTGCCAGGGCCGGTCGAGCTCGAAGAAGTAGGGCTCGGCGGTGTCGACGACGACGAGCTCACCGGCCCGGACGACGCTCGTGCGCTCGCCGACCGTGGTGATGCAGCGCCCGGCCAGCTGCAGGTTGACGAAGTAGTACGCGCCGTCGGTGCGGGCCACCTCGCGCGGGCCGTGGTCGGTGCGCTGGGGGCGCGAGCGCAGCCGCGCGCGGTTGAGGCCCGCGAGCCTGCGGGTCTCGACCTTCGCCGCGAACCCGTCCTCGTCGGTCGTGCGGTGGGGTGTGAGCGGGACGAAGGCCTGGCAGATCACCTCGTGCCAGTACGAGAACTGGTCCCGTGCCGGCAGCGTCGAGATGTCCCAGACGGCCACCACGATGACGCTAGCGCCGCCCGGCACACTCGGGCCACGGTCGAGGCCGTGTCCACGGAGAGGAGGCCCGGATGACGACGCCGGACGGGCACGACGCGGACCTGGTGGCCGGGGAGCCCCGCCGGGTGCTGCGCAAGGCGCTCGCACACCTGTCGACGCAACGGCGCGAGGACGGTTCGCTCGAGTTGCTCGGCGACGTGCCGCCCGATCTCGCCGACCCGCTCCTGCGTGCGATGAGCCGGGTCACCGAGGAGCTCGCGGCCGACGACGAACGCCGGGGCGAGGTGCCCCGCAGCGGCGGGCGGCTGCACGCGGACGCGTTCGTCGCCCTGCTGCTGCGGGTCACCGACACGCCGCCGGAGCAGGCCTGAGGACGTGGCCTGAGGACGTGGCCTGAGGACGAACGAACGGCGCGTTCGCTGCTTCCGGGCGAATTCGCCCCGACGCAGCGAACGCGCCGTTCGTTCCCGCCGGCGTCAGCCCTGGCGGGCCTTCCACTTCGGGTTCTGCTTGTTGATCACCAGGGTCTTGCCGTGCCGCCGCACAACGCTCGATCCCGGCTTCTGCTTGAGGGCCTTCAGGGAGGCACGCACCTTCATCTCGACTCCTTCACCAGCTGGATTTCGGGACGCCCGGCAGGAACCCGGCGTGGGCGTACTCCCGCAGCCGCACCCGTGAGAGCCCGAACGCGCGCAGGTGTCCGCGCGGGCGCCCGTCGACGGCGTCGCGGTTGCGCACCCGTGTCGCGCTGGCGTCCCGCGGCTGGGCGCGGAGCTCGCGCTGCGCCGCGGCTCGGGCGGCGTCGGACGTCGCCGGGTGCTGGATCAGCGCGGTGAGCTCTGCGCGACGGTCGGCGTAGCGCGCGACGGTCTCCCGGCGGCGGGCGTCGGCGGCGATCTTCGACTTCTTCGCCATCAGATCCTCTCCCCGGCGGCGCGCAGGCGGGCCACGACGGCGTCGATGCCGTCGCGGTCGACGGTCTTGATCCCCTTGGCCGACAGGCGCAGCCGGACCGTGCGGCCGAGGCTCGGGACCCAGTAGCGGCGGTCCTGGACGTTGACCCCGAACCGGCGCGGGGTGCGGACGTGCGAGTGCGAGACGTTGCGCCCGGTGCCGGGCGAGCGTCCGGTGACCTGGCAGCGACGCGCCATCGTCATCCCTTCCCGGAAACGGAGGAGTAGGGCAGTAGCGCCATCTCGCGCGCGGTCTTGATCGCCGCGGCGACCTGGCGCTGCTGCTGTCCGGTCAGCCCGGTGACCCGCCGCGAGCGGATCTTCCCGCGGTCGGAGACGAACCGGCGCAGCATCGCCACGTCCTTCCAGTCGACCGCGGCGACGTCGCGCAGGGGGTTGGGCTTGCGGCGCTTCGGCGGCCGCGGCGCCCGGCTCACCGCTCCTCGCGGAAGTCGACGTGGCGGCCGGCCCTGGCGTCGTACTTGCGCAGCACGAGCCGGTCGGGGTCGTTGCGGCGGTTCTTGCGGGTGACGTAGGTCGTGCCGGTGCCGGCGGTCGAGCGCAGCTTCACGATCGGACGGATGTCGTTCCGGGCCACTGTTCCCCTCCTTGTTGGCAATGATTATCGTTCACGATAACGCCGACGGAGGGAGCGTTATGCCTGAGGGTCCGGAGACCGGACTGACGCTGGTGTGCGGCGCCGACCGGGCCGCCGCCGCGGCGGTGGCGGGATCGGTGCGAGGCCGGCACGGGGTGCTCGTCGCCCACGACCTGCGCGGACTGGGCGAGGGCGTCGTGCACCGGCGGGTGGTCGACGACGACGGCGCACGGGACTCGGTGCTCGAGCTCGCCCACGGCTGCGTGGCCTGCACGCTGCGCGAGGACCTCCTGCCCTTGCTGCTGCGCCTCGCCCGCGACCCCGCGGTGCGCCACGTCGTGCTGCTGCTCGACCCCGGCATGGAGCCCGAGGCGGCGGCCGAGGCCCTGCACGCGCTCGTGCCCGCGGGTGCCGACGGCCCGGTCACCGACGTGCTCGCCCTGCGCGGCGTCGTCGGCGTGATCGACGCGGAGACCTGGCTCGACGACGCGGGGAGCGACGAGGCGCTGGGGGAGCGCGGCCTCGGGCTCACCGGCGACGACGAACGCACGGTCGCGCAGATGGTGGTGGCGCAGGCGGAGTTCGCCGACGTCCTCGTGGTCGCCGGGCGCTGCGCGACGCCCTGGGACCGCGTGCGCCTCGACGCCGTCCTCGACCGTCTGGCCCCGCGCGCCGAACGCCTCACCGTCGCCGACCCGCCCGGCGGCGCGCCGGAGATCGCGGCCGAGCTGGGCGCGGAGGTCGTCACCCGGCTCGCGGAGCTCGGCCCGGACGCCCGGCGCGGCAGCCCGGAGGACGCGCACGCCCCGCTGCTGCGCGGCCAGCCGCCGCTGGCGCGCGACGCGGGAGTGTCGCTGCTGCACGTCGGGCACCGCCGCCCGTTCCACCCCGAGCGCCTGCACGCCGCGATCGACGTCCTGCTGCACGGCACGATCCGGGTGCGCGGGCGGGTCTGGGTCGCCTCGCAGCCCGAGCACGTGCTGTGGCTCGAGTCGGCGGGTGGGGCGCTGCAGATCGGGTTCGCGGGGACGTGGCTGGCGGCCGGCGACACCTGGGACGACGTGGACGACGAGCGCCGCGCCGCCGCGGCCCTGCGCTGGGACGAGCGGTTCGGCGATCGCGAGCAGCAGCTCGTGGTGCTCGTCCACGACGCCGACCCGGCCGGGATCGTCGAGGCCCTCGACGCCGCGCTGCTCACCGACGACGAGCTCGCGCGCGGGGAGGCGGCGTGGCGCCGGTTCCCCGACCCGTTCGAGCACCGGCACGTCGACCCGTGCGCCGAGCTGCCCGGCGTCGTCGACGAGGCGTTCGAGGGCACGGAGGGGGAGCGATGACCGACACCGTCGGGTTCACCGCGGTCTACTGCGGCGCCGCCGACTGCCCGCACCACCAGCGCCCCGCGCTCGGGCGCGAGGACGTGAGCGAGGCGCTGCGCGGCGCGGTCCGCCGGTGCCCGCACGGGGTGCTGGTCAGCGCGCCGTGCCTGACGACCTCGGCGTGCGGGCAGGGCACGGCGCCCCACGGGGCCGGCGCGCTCGTGCTCGTCCAGCCCTGCGACCGCGCGCGGAGCCCCACCGGGCCCGCGGTCGTGGCCGGGCCGCTGCACGAGCACGCCGACGTCGACGACCTGTGCGCGTGGCTCGCCGGCGGCGTCGAGCACCCGCCGCCGGATCACCTGCGGGCCGGCTGACTCCGTGACAGCGTCGAGGGGTGAGGGGGACACGCGCTGCTACCCGCACCCGGGCCGACGCCGTCGCGATGGTCCTGGTCGGCCAGTTCTCGGTGCAGTTCGGTGCGACGGCGGCGACCGGGCTGTTCGCGCGGGTCGGCCCCGTGGGCGCGGTGTCGTTGCGGCTGGCCTTCGCGGCGCTGGTGCTGCTGGCGGTCTGCCGGCCGCGGATCCGCCGGCTCAGCGGCCGTGACCGGGCGACGGTCGTCGGCTTCGGCGTCGCGCTCGCGGGTATGAACTCCCTGATCTACGAGGCCATCGCCCGCATCCCGCTGGGGGCCGCGGTGACCCTCGAGGTGCTCGGTCCGCTCGTGCTCTCCGTCGTCGCGTCGCGGCGCGCGTCGAGCTGGTTGTGGGCCGCGCTCGCGCTCGCCGGGGTCGCGCTGCTCGGGCGCGCCGGACTGTCCGGGCTGACGTTCACCGGGGCGCTGTTCGCGCTGGGCGCGGCGACGATGTGGGCGGCGTACATCCTCGCGTCCCGCCACGCCGGCGGGCGCTTCGAGCGGCTCGACGGGCTGGCGCTCGCGATGACCGTCGGCGCCGTGCTGACCGTCCCGTTCGGCGTGGTGCAGGGCGGAGCGGCGATGGTCGACCCCGTGGTGCTCGGGTGGGGCGCGGCGGTGGCGCTGCTGTCCTCGCTCGTGCCCTACAGCCTGGAGCTGCTCGCGCTGCGCCGGATGCCGACCTCGACGTTCTCGGTGCTCATGAGCCTGGCGCCGGCGATCGCCGCGACCGCCGGGTTCGTGGTCCTGGGCCAGGAGGTCACGGTCGTGTCGGCGCTCGCGATCGCGATGGTGGTCGTGGCGAGCATCGGGGCGGTGCGGACCTCACGCCCTCTCGCGTGAGCCGATCGCGTCGAGGAGGCGTTCCCGCAGGTCCGCGCTGCGCTCGGCGAAGCCCTGCTGAGCGGCGGCGTACGCGGCCTTGCCCTCGGCGGTCTCGATGCGCACGGGTTCGTAGCCGAGGTCGGCGAGGTCGTAGGGCGAGGCGCGCATGTCCAGGACGCGGATGTCGTGGGCCAGCGTGAACGTGTCCAGGAGCAGCTCGCCGGGCACGAGGGGCCCGAGCTTGTCCGCCCACTTGTAGAGATCCATACCGGCGTGGAGGCAGCCGGGCTGCTCGAGCTCGACCTGGCGCTCCCGGGTCGGCGTGACGGTGTTGCGGGGCGCGGCGGCGTCGGTGAAGAACCGGTAGGCGTCGAAGTGCGAGCAGCGGATGCGGTGGGACTCGACGACGGCGTCGGTGCCGGCGGCGCCGAGGCGCAGGCGGACGGGGTGTCGAGTGTCGGGGTCGCGGTAGACCATGGCCCACTCGTGCAGCCCGAAGCAGCCCAGCTGGGCGGGGCGCTCCGCGGTCGCGCGCAGCAGGCCCGCGACGAAGGCGAGCGTGGTGGCGCGCTCGCTCTCGAGGGAGGCATGGTCGACGCGGACACCGTGGTCGTCGGCGATGTAGTGGCGCCAGTCCGCGCGCTCGTCGGCGTCCTCGAGCACCACCCCGGCGCCGGGGTGCCATCGCCGCAATCGGCTGGGGCGCGTGGGGTAGTAGGTGTAGAGGAAGTCCTCGACGGGGTGCGCCTCGCCGCGCGCCTTCCGCGCCCGGTGCCCGGCGGTCAACGCGTCGGCGCGCTCGGCGTGCGCCGCGGCCCGCGCGCGCCACTCCCCGCTCGCCAGCACCTCCACGCGCCCCATGCTGCCAGCGCGCGATGTCAGCGGCGTGGCGCCGCAGACGTTGAGTGTCCGTATCGCCACGCGCTCGATCCGGCCGCTGGACCGTTCGGCGCACACTGCACCGTCGCGCCCCTCCCGTCGGAATCCACGGAGACCGGGGAGACGTCGACAGGGCCCGGGCTCGGCCGTCGAGCTCGGCCGGGGGCTCGCCGCCCACCGACGACCTCCTCGTGCGCGGCGGGCCCGAGCGCGCGATCACCCAGGAACCGGCCGACGGTGCCGCCGACGTGGAGGCCGACCTCGCGGCCCGGGCGCGGCTGATCCGGGGGCGCACGCCCGACGACGCGGCGCGCCTCGTCGCTGCGTCCGGCGCGGAGCGTCTCGCTCGCGTCCGCACCCTCCTCCCGGCGCTCCGGCCGTGGGCGCCCCTCGCTCATCGACGCGACCGAAGGGGCCCTTCGGTCGGCACCCCGGGGCGGCCCCGCCGCGCGCGCAGGTGGATCCTGGTGCCGTGAGCGAGACGAGCGGGACGGTGGCACCGGAAGCCCGCGAGCCCCAGCCCGGCGACCGGGCCACAGGGCTCGGATCCTGGCCCGGTACCGACGTGCGCGAGGCCGCGCGCACGATCGTCGGCGAGGTGCCCGGGCTCCCGTACGTGCCCGAGCTCCCCGCCCGCGGGGCCGGCGCCGACATGATCGGGCGCACCGCCGCGCTGCTCGTCGACCTCACCGTCGAGGTGTGGCCGTCGGGCTGGCGGGTCGCACGCAGGCCCGGCGGCGACCACCGCCGCGCCGAGGAGCTGCTCGCGCGCGACGTCGACGCGCTCGACGAGGCGCTGGGGGAGGCGGGCGCGCGGCCGCCGGCGGTGAAGTGCCAGGTCGCCGGGCCGTGGACGCTCGCCGCCGGCATCGAGCTGCGGTCCGGGCACCGCGTGCTCACCGACCGCGGCGCGCTCGCGGAGTTCGCCGCCAGTCTCGGAGAAGGCCTGCGCACGCACGTCGCCGAGCTGACGAGACGCACCGAGGCCCCCGTCGTCGTCCAGATCGACGAGCCGACCCTGCCTGCCGTGCTCGCCGGGTCGCTGCCGACGCCCTCGGGCTACGGGACGGTCGGCGCGGTGCCGGGCGCCGAGGCCCGCGCACTCCTCGAGCAGACGGTCCGGGCAGCACGAGACGCCGGCGCGAGCACCGTCGCCGTCCACTGTTGCCACCCCACCCCGCCGCTCGCGCTGATCCGGGCGACACGACCCGACGCGGTCGCCGTCGACCTCGGAGCCCTCGGCGGACCGGACGCTCCGAAGGAGGTCCTCGACGCCCTCGGCGAGATCTGGGAGGCGGGCACGGAGCTGTGGCTGGGCATCGTGCCGGCCACGGACCCCGGGACGAGCCCGGAGCTCTCCGACCTCGCCCGCCCCGCCCTCGATCTCGCCGACCGCCTCGGTTTCGACCGCGCCCACCTCGCCGACCGCACCGTCGTCACCCCGACCTGCGGCCTCGCCGGCGCCACCCCGGGCTGGGCGCGGCGGGCGACCGGCATCGGCGTCGAGCTCGCCCGTGCCTTCGTCGACCCGCCCGAGGGCTGGAGATAGGAGATCAGGTGCGGATCGGACTGGTGGGCGGTGGGTTCGCCGCCCTGCGCGGGGCCCTCGAGACGGCGTTCGACGAGGTCGGCTGGACCGGCATCGAGATCGTCGGCGTCCCGGTCGATGTCCCGGACGACGGCGTCGAGCACGTCGACGTCCTGTGCCCCATGGGCAGCACGGTCTCCGGGGCGCTCATGGACGCCACGACGCCGCGCCTGATCCAGCAGTTCGGCGTCGGGCTCTCCGGCGTCGACCTCGACGCGGCTGCCGCGCGCGGGCTCGAGGTCGACAACGTCTCCGGCGCCGAGTCCGGCAACGCCGTCGCCGTCGCGGAGGTCGCCCTCCTGCACCTGCTCGCGCTGCTGCGCCGCTTCGAGGAGGCCCGGGCAGGAGTGGCGAAGGAGCTCGTCGGCGAGCCGTCCGGCCGCACCCTGTCCGGGCGCACCGTCGGCGTGCTCGGCGTCGGCGACATCGGCGCCGAGGTGATCGTGCGCCTGCGCGCCTTCGGTGCCGTGCCCGTCGGGATCGGGCGTCGCCGGCGGGCCGACACGCCGAGAGCGGCCGACCTCCTCGACGACACCCACTACCACCTCGTCGACGACCTGCTCCCCGCCCTCGCCCGCTGCGACGACCTCGTCGTGGCGTGCCCGCTGACCCCGCAGACGCGCCGGATCGTCGGCGCCGCCGCGCTCGAGGCCCTGCGCCCCGGCGGGTATCTCGTCAACGTCGCCCGCGGCGGCGTCGTCGACAAGGACGCCCTGCACGCCGCCCTGCGCGACGGCCGCCTCGCCGGCGCGGGTCTCGACGTCACCTGGGTCGAGCCGATCGACCCCGACGACCCGCTGCTCGCCGAGAACGTCGTCGTCACCCCGCACGTCGGCGGCGTCACCGAGACGTCCTATGCCGGCATCGCCACCGGCTTCGTCGCCTCGGTGGAACGGCACCTCGGACGACACGGGGAGTGATCGGGAAGGCGACCACGGTGCGATCACGTGCGCTCGCCGGGGAGGCTGCGCACGGCGGGTGGGCCCCGGCCGGGCGCGGGGCCCCGCGCGGACGGCGGTGGGCCCGGACGGCGACGGCGATCCTGGACCGCGCCGGACCGCGCCGGACCGCGCCGGACCGCGCCGGACCGCGCCGGACCGCGCCGGACCGCGCCGGACCGCGCCGGACCGCGCCGGACCGCGCCGAACCGCGCCGAACCGCGCCGGGCCGCCGCCGGGCCCCGACACGGTCGAGTCACGGTTCACTGTCGGGGTGCGCGGTTAATCTCGGGCCCGTGACCAGCACGGAACACGCCCCCGAACGCGGTGGGGTGCCCACTCATCTGGCTCAGCGCCACCGCGAGCTGTCCGAGGTCGTGGCCGACCACCAGTTCCGCTACTACGTGCTCGACGCCCCGATCGTCACCGACGGCGAGTTCGACGAGCTGTTCGGCGAGCTGCAGCGGCTCGAGCAGGACCACCCGTCGCTGGTCACGCCCGAGTCGCCGACGCAGCGGGTGGGCGGCGGGTTCTCCACCGACTTCGTCGCGGTCGACCATCTCGAGCGCATGCTCTCGCTCGACAACGCGTTCACCGCCGACGAGCTGCGCGAGTGGGTGCTGCGCGTGCAGCGCGAGCTCGACTTCCCCACCGAGGAGCTGCTCTACCTCTGCGAGCTCAAGATCGACGGGCTGGCGGTCAACCTGCTCTACGAGAACGGCCACCTCACCCGGGCACTCACGCGCGGCGACGGGCGCACCGGCGAGGACATCACGCTCAACATGCGCACCCTCGCTGACGTCCCCACCGAGCTCACCGGCACCGACGAGTTCTCGGTCCCCGAGCTCATGGAGGTCCGCGGCGAGGTGTTCTTCCGCCTCGCGGACTTCGAGGAGCTCAACGCCGGGCTCGTCGCGGCCGGCAAGCAGCCGTTCGCCAATCCCCGCAACTCCGCGGCCGGCTCGCTGCGCCAGAAGGACCCGCGGGTGACGGCCACGCGGCCGCTGCGGCTGATCTGCCACGGCCTGGGCAAGCGGCGCGGCTTCACGCCGGAGCGCCAGTCGCAGGCGTACGACGCGCTGGCGGCGTGGGGGCTGCCGGTGTCGTCACACACGCGTGTGATCCACGGTGTCGACGCGGTGATCGAGCACGTCGCCTACTGGGGCGAGCACCGCCACGACGCCCAGCACGAGATCGACGGTGTCGTGATCAAGGTCGACGACGTCGCGCTGCAGCGCCGGCTGGGCTCCACGTCCCGGGCGCCGCGCTGGGCGATCGCCTACAAGTACCCGCCCGAGCAGGCCACCACGACGCTGCGCAACATCAGCGTCAACGTCGGGCGCACCGGGCGCGTCACACCGTTCGCCGAGATGGACCCGGTGCTCGTCGCGGGGTCGACGGTGTCGCTCGCGACGCTGCACAACGCGGGCGAGGTCGAGCGCAAGGGCGTCCTCATCGGCGACCGCGTGATCATCCGCAAGGCCGGCGACGTCATCCCCGAGGTGCTCGGGCCGGTCGTCGAGGCGCGCGACGGCAGCGAGCACGCGTTCGTCATGCCGACCCACTGCCCCGAGTGCGGCACCGAGCTGCGCCAGATGCGCGAGGGCGACAAGGACCTGCGCTGTCCCAACGCCCGCTCCTGTCCCGCACAGCTGCGCGAGCGCCTGTTCCACGTCGCGGGCCGGGGCGCCTTCGACATCGAGGTGCTCGGCTACGAGGCGGCCACCGCGCTGCTCGACGCCGGGGTGGTGGCCGACGAGGGCGACGTCTTCCGGCTCACCGAGGACGACCTCATCCAGGTCGACCTGTTCCGCACCAAGGCGGGCAACGTCTCGGCCAACGGGCGCAAGCTGCTCACCAACCTCGACACCGCGAAGCACCGCCCGCTGTGGAAGGTTCTGGTCGGCCTCTCGATCCGCCACGTGGGTCCGACGGCGGCGCAGGCGCTGGCGCGGCACTTCCGGTCGGTCGACGCCATCGACGCCGCCACCGAGGAGGAGCTGGCGGCCGTCGACGGCGTCGGGCCGACGATCGCGCGTGCGGTGCGGGAGTGGTTCTCGGTCGACTGGCACCGCGAGGTCGTCGAGAAGTGGCGCGCCGCGGGGGTGGAGCTCGCCGAGGAGGCCGACGACTCGGTGCCGCGCACCCTGGAGGGCCTCTCGATCGTCGTGACGGGCTCGCTGCCGACGTTCTCCCGCGACGAGGCGAAGGAGGCGATCCTCGCCCGCGGCGGGCGCGCGGCGGGCTCGGTGTCGAAGAGGACGGCGTTCCTCGTCGTCGGCGACGAGCCGGGGTCGAAGTACGACAAGGCGGTCTCGGCCGGTGTCCCGATCCTCGACGAGGACGGCTTCCGGGTGCTGCTCGCCGACGGACCGGAGGCGGCCACGGCGGCCGCGGTCGACCCTTCGGCGGGGGGTGCGGGCGAAGCCGACGCGGACGCCTGACCGGCCACGGAGGCGTCACGAACCGGGCGGTATGCGTCCCTTCGGCGGCATCGGGCACACTCACACCGTCGGGTGACCACGCCTGCGTCCGTCCGGGTGGCATCGATGTGGGATTTCCGACGTCGTCGGCTTGGCGTTGCCCTCGCCGTCGGCAGCGTCGAAGCTGGACACCTCGGTCCGGGGTCGCGAGAGGGGAGGACGCCGCGGTGCTGCAGTGCTGCCCCAACGGTGCCCGCCCCGCCGACGTGTACCCGGCGGTCCCGATGAGCCCGCGTCACCTGGCCCGTGACGCCCGTGCTGTGACGGCCCTCGGGGTCACGAGCCTGCACGTGCACCCCCGCGACCGGGACGGCCAGGAGAGCCTCGACCCGCGCGTCATCGGCACGGTCGTCGACGCGATCCGCACCGAGGCGCCGGAGATGGAGATCGGCGTGACCACGGCCCGCTGGGTCGAGCCGGATCCCCTGAAGCGCACCGAGATCATCGGGCAGTGGGGACGCCTGCCGCGCCACGCCCGCCCCGACGTCGCCTCGGTCAACGTCCACGAGCGCGGCTGGCAGCGCGTCTGCGCGGCGCTCGACGCGGTCGGCATCGGCGTCGAGCTGGGCGTGTGGACCACCGGCGACGCCGTGCAGCTCAAACAGGCCGGCCTGCCGCGCGGCACCGTGCGGGTCCTCGCCGAGGTCACCGTCACCGATCCGGACACCGCGGTCGCCGAGGCCGTCCGCATCCTCAAGGCCCTCGGCCCGGTCCCCGCGCCGATCCTGCTGCACGGCGAGGAGGCGGGCGCCTGGCCCGTCCTCGAGTACGCGAAGCGCAACAACCTCGACACCCGCATCGGCTTCGAGGACACCCTCAAGGGGCCCGACGGCACCTGGCTGGCGACGGGCAACGAGGAGCTCGTGCGCTACGCGCTGGGCCACGACGTCGGCGGACGCTACGAGCGCCGCCGCAACGGCGGTCGCGGCGGCCTGCGGGGGTCGGGGTTCTGGCCGGGGTCGCGGGCCGACCACCGCCGCTGAACTCCCGTTCGCGTCCGATATCTCACGCGGCGTGACCAAATGGCGCTTCACTTTCTGAACCGCTCCGCCGTGCGACTCGTTCAGGGCGGCGCCTGATACGCCGCGTCGCCGTGCCGTGGTGGTCCACTGGGTACGGGGCTCCTACGGCGCGACGTTCGGCCGACTCCAAGGATCAAGGCCGTCTACGACCCGGAGAACCTGTTCCACCGCAACCCCGACATCTCGCCGGCGGCCTGACCACGCCTACCCGGTGATCGTCGCGACGATCCCGGCGAGGTGGGAGAGCCGGGCGAGCTCCGAGGGCCGGAAGGCCGGCCCTCCGGGGCGTCCGACGACGACGGCGCGTTCCGGGTGCCCCAGCGGCGCCGCGGCGAGCTCGGTGTCGAGGTCGGTCCAGGCCTCGGGGACCGTGTGCCCGCCGGCCGGGTCGAGCACCGTCGCCTTGTCCAGCGGCAACCAGGGGAGCTCCGCGGCGTCGGTCTCCGGGGCCGCCGCGCTCGAGGCGACGCGGCGGACGCGGGTGCCGTCGCCGGTCCTCTCGGCGATCAGCGCCCAGGCCGACCGGAACAGGCGGGGCACTCCCTCGGCCAGCAGCGCCAGGCCCTCCTCGGGCCGGGCGGTGATGGCCTCGACCAGCTCCAGCTCGCGGGTGGTGTCCAGCCCACCCGCGAACGGCCGGACCGACTCGACCACCACGCCGTCGACGGCCTCCGCGGCGGTGATGAGCACGTCCGGCAGCCGGGAGCTGGGCATCTCGACGACGAGGTCGTCCACCGCCGAGCCGCCCCCGCGCTCGACGACGTCGACGGAGAGGATGTCCGCTCCCTCGGCCCCGAGTGCGGACGCGAGCGCCCCGAGGGTGCCCGGACGGTCCGGCAGCACCACGCGCAGCAGGTAGGTCACGGCCCTCCTCGACTCCCGGGACTCCCGACGGCTCCGGCGTGCTCTCGCGGCGTGGGCACGTGGCTCGACCCGCTCGCCGCTCGGCGGCGCCGCGCCCCCGGGTGCCCACCGAGGGCCCCACCGACGGGACCGGCGCATCCTCGCAGTCCGACCCCCGTCCAGGCGAGGGATGATCAGACGTGACCGCCGGAAACCTCCTCGGGGCCGGTCCTAGACTGGACGTTCGCGCCGGGAGACGCAGCGAAGCGGAGCTCGACCCGTGTGGCCGGGAGACGCAGCGAAGCGGAGCTCGACCCGTGTGGCCGGGAGACGCAGCGAAGCGGAGCTCGACGGAGATGAGGGCACGACAGAGGTCCTCGACGCGCTCGACAGTGCACGACCCCGGAGGGACATGTCCGACATCACCCGCGACGACGTCGCCCACCTCGCCCGCCTGGCCCGGCTCGCCGTCTCCGACGTCGAGCTGGACGTGTTCTCGGGACAGATCGACGCCATCGTCGACACCGTCTCCCGGGTCGGCGAGATCCCCGACGACGTCCCCCCGACCGCGCAGGTCGTGCCGCAGACGAACGTGCTGCGCCCGGACGCGGTGGAGCCGTCGCTGCCCCGTGACGTCGCGCTCGCCGAGGCCCCGGCCGCCGAGGAAGGCCGCTTCCGCGTCCCGCGCATCCTGGGGGAAGAGCTGTGAGCGCCGGGAGGGGAGCGGGAGCAGCGGGAGGCGAGCTGATCTCCCTCGACGCCGCGGAGCTCGCGCGCCGCATCCACGCCCGCGAGGTGTCGTCGGTGGACGTCACCCGCGCGCACCTCGAGCGCATCGAGGCCGTCGACGGTGACGGCGGGCCCGACGGCGTGCACGCGTTCCTGCACCTCGACGCCGAGGGCGCGCTGGCCGCGGCCGAGGCCGCCGACCGGGCGATCGCCGACGGCGCGCCCGCGTCCCCGTTGGCCGGGGTGCCGGTCGCGGTCAAGGACAACCTGACCACCACCGACATGCCCACGACGTGCGCCTCGCGCATCCTCGAGGGTTGGCGGCCGCCGTACGACGCGACGGTGGTGTCCCGGCTGCGCGCCGCCGGCCTGGTGCCGCTGGGCAAGACGAACCTCGACGAGTTCGCCATGGGCAGCTCCACCGAGAACTCGGCGTTCGGGCCCAGCCGCAACCCCTGGGACCTCTCGCGGATCCCCGGTGGCTCCGGTGGCGGGTCCTCGTCGGCGGTCGCCGCGGGGGAGTCGCCGCTCGCGCTCGGCTCGGACACCGGCGGCTCGATCCGCCAGCCGGGCGCGGTCACCGGCACCGTGGGCGTCAAGCCGACCTACGGCACGGTCTCGCGCTACGGCCTGATCGCGTTCTCGTCGTCCCTGGACCAGGTCGGCCCCTGCGCCCGCTCGGTGCTCGACGCCGCCCTGCTGCACGAGGCCATCGGCGGTGCCGACCCGCGCGACCAGACCTCGGTCAGCGCACCCCTGCCGCCCGTCGTCGAGGCCGCGCAGGCCGGCGCCCGGGGCGACCTGTCCGGCGTGCGCGTCGGGGTGGTCACCGAGTTCTCCGGCGAGGGCTACCAGCCCGGCGTGCTCGGGGCGTTCACCGACGCCGTGCGGGTGCTCGGCGAGCTGGGCGCCGAGGTCGTCGAGGTCTCGTGCCCGTCGTTCGGCTACGCCCTGCCGGCGTACTACCTCATCGCGCCGAGCGAGGCGTCGAGCAACCTCGCCCGCTTCGACGCCATGCGCTACGGCCTGCGGGTCGGTGACGACGGCGAGCACGCGGCCGACGAGGTCATGTCGCTGACGCGCGAGGCGGGCTTCGGCGCCGAGGTCAAGCGCCGCATCATGATCGGGACGCACGCGCTGTCGGCCGGGTCGTACGACGCGCTCTACGGCAAGGCGCAGAAGGCGCGCACGCTGATCGTCCGCGACTTCACCGCGGCGTTCGAGACCTGTGACGTGCTGATCTCGCCGACCACGCCCACCACGGCGTTCCCCATCGGCGAGCGGGCGGACGACCCGCTGGCGATGTACCTCGCCGACCTCTGCACGATCCCGTCGAACCTGGCCGGCAACGCCGCGCTCTCGGTGCCGTGCGGCCCGTCCGCGGACGACGGCCTGCCCGTCGGCCTGCAGATCATGGCCCCGGCCCTCGCCGACGACCGTGCCTACCGGGTGGCCGCCGCCTACGAGGTCGCCCGCGGCGACGCCGGACCCCGCATCCCGGAACTGCGTGCCCTGGAGACCTCGCGATGACCGCTGTGTCGACCACCTCTGGCGTGGAGTCCGCCCCGTACACCGTCGAGGAGGTCTGCGAGCGCTTCGACCCCGTCATGGGGCTCGAGGTGCACGTGGAGCTCAACACCGCGACCAAGATGTTCTGCGGCTGCGCCAACGCCTTCGGTGCCGAGCCCAACACGAACATCTGCCCGGTCTGCCTCGGCCTGCCCGGCTCGCTGCCGCGCCTCAACGGCACCGCCGTCGAGTCGGCGGTCAGGATCGGGCTGGCGCTCAACTGCCACGTGCGGGAGCGCTCCGGCTTCGCCCGGAAGAACTACTTCTACCCGGACATGCCCAAGAACTTCCAGATCTCCCAGTACGAGGACCCGATCGTCTTCGACGGGCACCTCGACGTGCCGCTGGACGACGGCTCCACGTGGCGCGTGGAGATCGAGCGCGCGCACATGGAGGAGGACACCGGCAAGTCCCTGCACATCGGCGGGGCCACCGGGCGCATCCACGGCGCGGACCACTCGCTGCTCGACTACAACCGCGCCGGCGTGCCGCTCATCGAGATCGTCACCAAGCCGATCATCGGGGCCGGCGTGCGCGCGCCCGAGGTCGCCCGCGCCTACGTGACGGCGCTGCGTGACGTCCTGCGCGGGCTCGGCGTCTCCGACGTGCGCATGGACCAGGGCTCGATGCGCTGCGACGCCAACGTGTCGCTCAAGCCGACGGGCACCGAGGCGTTCGGCACCCGCACCGAGACGAAGAACGTCAACTCGCTGCGCTCGGTGGAGCGCGCGGTGCGCTACGAGATGGGCCGCCACGCCGGCGTCCTGCTCTCCGGCGGCACCGTCACCCAGGAGACCCGGCACTTCGACGAGCAGTCCGGGACGACGTCGGCGGGCCGGCCGAAGGAGACCTTCGCCGACTACCGCTTCTTCCCCGAGCCCGACCTCCCACCGCTGGAGCCGTCGCGCGACTGGGTGGAGACGCTGCGCGCGGGGCTGCCCGAGCGGCCCTGGGAGCGTCGGGCGCGCATCCAGACCGAGTGGGGCCTGTCCGACGAGGAGCTGCGCGACCTGGTCAACGCGGACGCGCTCGACCTCGTCGCCGACACCGTCGAGGCCGGCGCACCGCCCGAGTCGGCCCGCTCCTGGTGGGTGTCCTACCTCGCCCAGCAGGCCAACACGGCCGGGGTGACGCTCCCGGAACTCGCGATCACCCCGGCACAGGTGGCGCGCGTGGTGGCGCTGGTCGCCGACGGCACGCTGACCAACAAGCTGGCGCGCCAGGTCGTCGACGGCGTGCTGGCGGGAGAGGGCGAACCGGACCACGTCGTCGCCGGCCGGGGTCTCGCGGTGGTCAGCGACGAGAGCGCGCTCGCGGCGGCCGTGGACGAGGCGCTCGCCGCGCAGCCCGACATCGCCGAGAAGATTCGCGCGGGCAAGACGAAGGCTGCCGGCGCGATCGTCGGGGCTGTGATGAAGGCCACTCGCGGTCAGGCCGACGCCGCCCGTGTGCAGGAGCTGGTGCTCGAGCGCTGCCAGTAGGGCGTCGTCCGAAGATCTGGATCATGTTTCCTGTGATCTGGCCGTAACCCGAATGAGATCCCTCCGTTGGGTGATTCAGGGAGCAGCGTGTAGCGGCTTCTTGACCGGGCGTCACAGCGTGCCATCGCTCGGTCGTATCCCCCGACGCCACACGAAGTACTGGAGGGTTCCGAATGGGTGCACACAGTGCCCGGCAGACCAGCACGGTCGGCAAGGTCGCCGGTCGCGGCGCGCTCACCGCTGCCGCTGCGCTCGCGCTGACGGGCGGCACCGCCTCGTTCGCGTTCGCCGACGCCCCGGCGGACTTCGACAACACCGCGAGCACGCTGCAGGACGTGGCCTCGAGCAACGTCGAGAGCCTCGCGGCGCTGCCCGACACCGACGTGCCGACCACGATCAAGGGTGGCGAGGAGCTCGTCGGCGGTCACGTGTCCGCCGCTCAGCACGACGTCAGCCGGATCACCTCGGCCGTGACCTCCGACGTGCAGACCGTCGCCAACGCCCATGGCGCGGGCCTCGGCAGCTCGGTCACCGACGGCGAGCAGGAGATCACCGGCGCGGTGTCGCAGGCCTCCGGCAAGATCCACGACGCCACCGGCGCCGGCGCCCTCACGCTCGACGAGGCCGCCTCGCAGGGCTCGAGCGTGCTCTCCTTCGGCGGCCACGCCGACAGCGACGACGAGGACGCCTGACCCGCTCCCCAGGTCAGGCGAGCCCGCGGCCCCGTTCCTCCCCACCCCGAGGAGGAGCGGGGCCGCTGGTGCGTCCGGGCAAGTGTCAGCGGCGTGGCGTCGCTGACGCCCAGTGTCCGTAACGCCACGCGCTCGATCGCGGACGTCGGGGTGCATCGACTCGCCGGCGACCCCGGAAGACCTCGACCGCGAGCCCGCAGGCCGTTCGGCGTGCGGTCGTCGTCGAGCTGACCGGGCTAGTGCTGCGTCAGGAAACGTTGAGGCCGTAACCGAGACTTGATCAGGATCTTGAGGGGTTGGAGGCTGTTGCCCGGGAGGTGGGCGATGGCACGGCCTGCAGAGGTGTTCGCTCGGGAGCTGTCCGAGGCGGAGGCGGAGCGCCTGGTCAAGATCACCAGGACGACGAAGGACCGGGTGCGGTTGCGGCGGGCGGGGATCGTGCTGGCCTCGACCCAGGGGCGTAGCGCCACCGACGCGGCGGCGATGTTCGCCGCGACCGCGGCGTACGCGCGGGAGGTGATCCACGCGTTCAACGACCAGGGGTTCGCAGCCTTGGACCCAAAATGGAGCGGGGGCCGACCTCGTAGGTTCGGCCCCCGGTCCCGCGAGACGATCGCCCAGCTCGCCAAGACCGCCCCGGCCCAGCTCGGGCTGCCCTTCACCACCTGGAGCCTGACCAAGCTCGTCGAGCATCTCGCCGTGGCCCACCGGATCGCGGTGAGTACCGAGACCGTGCGCCAGGTGCTGCGTGCCGCGGGGATCAGCTGGCAGGCCACCAAGACCTGGAAGGGCAGCCGCGACCCCGAGTTCAGCACGAAGAAGGACCGCGTCCTCGAGCTCTACGACCAGGCCGCCGCCGGGCAGCTGCCCGTCGGCGGGCGGGTGGTGTGCGTCGACGAGTTCGGGCCGTTGAACCTGCAGCCCCGCCCCGGCCACGGTTGGTTCCCCCGCCGGCGGGCAGCGCGGCTGCGCGCGACCTACACCCGCACCGGCGGGGTGCGGCACATGTACGCCGCGCTCGACCTCGCCAGCGGGCAGCTGTTCTACCGGTTCCGCGACCGCAAACGCAGCCAGGAGTTCCTCGGGTTCCTGCGCCAGCTCCGGACTCGGTTCCCGACCGGGCGGCTGTTCGTGGTGTGCGACAACTTCTCCCCGCACCGCCACCACCGGGTCACGGCCTGGTGCGCCGCCCACGACGTCGAGCTGGTCTTCACCCCGACCCACGCCTCCTGGCTGAACTGGATCGAGGCCGAGTTCACCGCGCTGCGCTACTTCACCCTCGACGGCAGCGACTACCCCAGCCACACCGCCCAGCAAGCCGCGATCGCGGGCTACGTGCGCTGGCACAACCGCCACGCCACCCCGAAACGCCGCTTCGCCGCCAACTCCAAGATCCGCAGACCCTGTTACCTACCCAACGTTGCCTGACGCGGCACTAGCTGACCGGGCTAATCGGGGCTAATCGGCCCCGCTCGCCCCGCCCGACGGCGGGCGGATGCGCACGACGCGGTCGTCGGTCGGGGTCACGGGGCCGCCGCCGCCCTTGTTGGCCGTCGTGAACCAGATGAGCCCGTCGGAGGCCACGTCCGTGCCCGTGATGCGCCCGTAGGTGCCCGCGAGGACGGACTGCGGGTTGCCGACGAACGACCCCTGCGGCGTCGGGCGCAGCACGAACATCGCGCTCGAGCCCTCCAGGCCGACGACGAGCGTGCCCGGCAGCGCGGCGCACCCGGCGACGCCGGGCCGGTCGGGCCAGGTCCACGCCGGCGAGGTCGCGGCGGCCGCGCCCGGCGCCTCGCCGGGCCGCACGGCGAGCAGGACGTCGCGCGGCCCCGCCTGGTCGGTGATCCAGCTGACGCCGGTGGTCGGGTCGGCGCACACGTCGCCCGGGGCGTGCAGGCCGCCGCCGACGACCGGTGACGTCGGGTTCGGCGTTCCGCGGGCGGGCCTGCCGAACGGGTCGATGCGCAGGAGCTTGCCGGCGAGCGAGGTCGCCGATGCCGCCGCCGCGCGGTCCCCGCCGTCGCCGGTGGCGACCAGCAGGGTGCCGTCGGACTCGACGCCGATCGCGCCGCTGTTGCCCGACGGCCCGCTCGGGATGCCGCCGAGCACGGTCTTCGGGACGTCGCCGGGCGCGACACGCATGACGGCGTTGCCGTCGCCGGTGGTGGCGTAGACGTAGACGAGCTGGTCCTCGGCATAGCTGGGGGAGAGCGCGATGCTGGTGAGCCCGCCGTCGCCGGTCGCGTTCACGGGGACCGTCGCCACGGTCTCCGGCTCCTCGTCGGGCGCCACGCGCAGGATGCGGCCGGTGGTGCGCTCCGCGACCAGCGCCGCCGCGCCGCCCGGCAGCGTGACGATCGCCGAGAGCGGCTCGAGGCAGGTGGCGACGACCTGCGGGTCCGGGTCGACGCACGGCGGGGGCGTCGACGGCGGGCCGGAGTTCGGCGCGGGCGTGGGCTCACCGGTCTCGGGCAGCTGGGGCTGCGGGGCACGTTCGGCGCCGAGGTCGGGGCGCTCCCGCCACGGCTGCTGGCCCGCGTCCGGGAACTGGGCGCATCCGGCCAGCAGCGCGGCGAGCACGACGAGCAGCAGCGCCACCCGCCGGGGGACGCCGCGCGCCGGACCGATCACGGTGGGACACACTAGGCGTGCCCGGCTGTGCCGGCCGTGAGACGGGGTCGCTCCCGGTGCACTACCCTCCGCCGACCGTGGCTCCGGAACCCGTGACCGTCCTCGTCCCGCACGCCGAGGGCGAGACCGCCCTCGCCGACATCGACGGGCTCGAGCTCGTCCGCTACGACGAACAGGCCGACGAGCTACCTGACGCCGCGCAGCGCGCCGCCGTGCTCATCCCCGGCTTCCTGGCCACCGGCGAGGCGCTGAAGCTGGTGGAACGCTGCCCGCAGGTGCGCCTGGTGCAGCTGCTCTCGGCGGGCGCGGAGCTGTGGGTGGGGCGGCTGCCCGAGGGCGTTCAGCTCTCGGACTGCCAGGGCGCGCACGGCGGCGTGACCGCGGAGTGGGTGCTCGCCGCGACCCTCGCGGTGCTGCGCGAGATCCCCCCGTTCGTGCGGGCCCAGGACGAGGGCCGCTGGGACCAGCACATCACCGACACCCTCACCGGCAAGCGGGTGCTGCTCGTCGGCGCGGGCGATCTCGCCGAGCAGACCGCCCGGCGGCTCGAGACCTTCGACGTCGCCGCGATCACGCGCGTCGGGCGGCGAGCCCGCGACGGCGTGCACGCGACCTCCGAGCTGCCCGACCTCCTGCCCGACCACGACGTCGTCGTCCTGCTCGTCCCGCTCACCGAGGAGACGCGCGGGCTGGTCGACGCCGCGTTCCTCGCCGCGATGCCCGACGGCGCGCTGCTGGTCAACGCCGCGCGCGGACCGGTGGTGGACACCGACGCCCTGCTCGCCGAGCTGCGCTCCGAGCGCCTGCGCGCGGCCGTCGACGTCGTCGACCCCGAGCCGCTGCCCGCGGACCACCCGTTGTGGTCGGCGCCCAACCTGCTGATCACCCCGCACGTCGGCGGCAGCGTCCCCGGTCACCTCGACCGGGCCTACCGCGTGGTCCACGACCAGCTGGCGGCCGTCGCGCGCGGGGAGGACCCGCCGAACCTCGTCCGCAACGGATACTGAGGTACTTGCCAGTTGACACGCAAGTATGTAGAACGGTGGGATACGCCCACGCATCCCGACGTGGACGACATCTCCGGATCGAGGTGCGCCATGACGGCGTGGACGAGCGTGAACGTGGGGACGGGCGAGGAGATCATGTCCGTGCACGTCGAGGACGGCGACCCGTACGCGGTGCTGGCACTGGGCCGTCACAGCGCGGTCCTGACGCGCGACGAGTGCCGCCGGGTCGCCGACGCGCTACGCGCCGCGGCACTGCGTCACCCGCCGCGATGGGGCGGGTGACGTGACCGTTCGCGGCGTCCGGGCACTGCGTCGGTCGAGGCGGAGCTAGACCGAGCGCACCGCGCCCGTCGCGCCCGAGGTGACGAGCTTCGCGTAGGCGCGCAGGGCGCTCGTGAGGTGGCGGTTCCGCTCGGCGGCGGGCTGCCACGGGCGCTCCGAGGCGTTCATCTTGGCGCGGCGCTCGGCGAGCACCTCGTCGTCGACGAGCACCTCGATGCGGCGGGTGTCGACGTCGAGGAGGATCTCGTCACCGTCCTGCACCAGCCCGATCGTGCCGCCGGCGGCCGCCTCGGGGGACACGTGACCGACCGAGATGCCGCTCGAACCGCCCGAGAACCGGCCGTCGGTGACCAGCGCGCACACCGCACCGAGGCCCGCGCCCTTGAGGAACGCGGTCGGATGCAGCATCTCCTGCATCCCCGGCCCGCCCGACGGGCCCTCGTAGCGCACGACGAGCACGTCGCCGGGCTGCACCTGCTTGCCGAGGATGACCGAGACGGCCTCCTCCTGGCTGTCGACCACCCGGGCCGGGCCGCGGAAGCGGCGCCCGTCCTCGGGCAGGCCCGCGCTCTTGATGACGGCGCCGTCGGGGGACAGGTTGCCGGTCAGCACCGCGAGCCCGCCGTCGGCGGAGAAGGCGTGCGCGACGTCGTGGATCACGCCGTCGGCGGCGTCGGTGTCGAGCGAGGACCAGCGGTTGGTCGTCGAGAACGGCTCCACCGTGCGGACACCGCCCGGCGCCGCGTGGAACAGCTCGACGGCCTCGTCGGACGGGGAGCCGCCGCGGATGTCCCAGGTGCCCAGCCACTGCTCGAGCGACGGCGCGTGGACCGCGTGCACGTCGCGGTGCAGCAGGCCGGCGCGGTCGAGCTCGCCGAGGATCGCGGGGATGCCGCCGGCGCGGTGGACGTCCTCCATGTGGTGCGACGAGTTCGGCGCGACCTTCGAGAGGCACGGGACCCGCCGGCTGACCGCGTCGATGTCGCCGAGCGCGAAGTCGAGCTCCGCCTCGTGGCCGGCGGCGAGGATGTGCAGGACGGTGTTGGTCGAACCGCCCATGGCGACGTCCAGGGCCATCGCGTTCTCGAACGCGTGCTTGCTCGCGACGTTGCGGGGCAGCACCGAGTCGTCGTCCTCGGCGTAGTACCGCCGGGCGAGGTCGACGACCGTGCGCCCGGCGTCGAGGAAGAGCTGTTTGCGCGCGGCGTGCGTCGCGAGCGTCGACCCGTTGCCGGGCAGCGAGAGACCCAGCGCCTCGGTCAGGCAGTTCATCGAGTTGGCGGTGAACATCCCCGAGCACGACCCGCAGGTCGGGCAGGCGGAGCGCTCGACCTCGGTCAGTCCGTCGTCGGTGACCTGCGACGACGCCGACGCGGAGATCGCGGTGATGAGGTCGGTCGGCGCCTGGGCGACACCGTCGACGACCACCGCCTTGCCGGCCTCCATCGGCCCGCCGGACACGAACACCGTCGGGATGTTCAGCCGCATCGCGGCGTTGAGCATGCCGGGGGTGATCTTGTCGCAGTTCGAGATGCACACCAGCGCGTCGACGGCGTGGCCCTGCACCATGTGCTCGACCGCGTCGGCGATCACCTCGCGCGACGGCAGCGAGTGCAGCATCCCGCCGTGGCCCATCGCGATGCCGTCGTCCACGGCGATCGTGTGGAACTCCCGCGCGATCCCGCCGGCCTCGCGCACGGCGCCCGCGACGAGCTCGCCCAGCTCCTTGAGGTGCACGTGCCCGGGCACGAACTGCGTGTAGGAGTTGGCGATCGCGACGAGCGGCTTGCCGAAGTCGGAGTCGGTGAGGCCGGTGGCGCGCCAGAGGGCGCGAGCCCCGGCGGCGTTGCGGCCCTGGGTGGTGACGCGCGAGCGCAGCGGCGGCACGGCAGACCTCGCAGGGATGTGATCAGTGGTGGACCACCGGTGACATTACGCCCGGTCGTCGGCGACCTCGGTGGTCGACTCCTCACTCGAGGCGTCGGACGCCCCGGACGCCCCGGACGCCTCGGCCTGCCGCTCGCGCAGCCGCGCGATCCGCATTCGGGTGGCTTCGAGCTCGCGCTGGTGCTCGCGGGCCTCGGCGACCTCGTCCGGGGTCGGCATGTCGATCCGCCCCTCGCTGGCGTGGGCGACACGGCCCAGGTCGCGCGGCCGCACGCCGACCAGCGCCACCTCGTCGCGGTCGTGCGCCTCCGGCGCGGCAGCTCCCGCTCCGCTGCGTGCCGCCCCACGCACCGCCCGCACCCAGCCCCGCTCGGCGACCCGCAGCGTCACGACGTCGTCCCACGACACCCGCTGCGACCCGAACGCGGACAGCACCTGCAGCGACGTGCCGTCGACGACCGTGCGCGTGCGCAGCAGCCACCAGGCCGGCGCCAGCGGGAGCAGGAACAGCAGGAACCAGGCGCCGCCCTGGAAGGCGATCGGCGAGATGCCGATGACCACGAACCCCACGGCCACCAGCGCCACCAGCGGCACGGGCCGGAAGGTCGCCGGCCCGGACGCTGCCGTCACCGGGCTGTCGGTGGTCTGTTCGCTCGTCACGCTCCGATGGTGCCACCCCGTTTGACGCCGTCCAGATCGGCCACCTACCCTGATCGTCGTGATCCAGCGGCGAATTCTCGTAATCCCGGGGCGCGTCAGCGCCTGACGGGCCACAGGTCTCGCTCTCTGTGCCCGCCGCGAGAACCTGCTGACGCGCCTGCCCTCTCCGCCTCGAGGCGGTGGGGGCTTTTTCATGTTCGGCCCCAGTCTCCGTATCCGGATCGACCCACCGAGGTGGACCACCCGATGACCACAGCCAGACCGGCGCCCCCCGGCACCACGGGTCCGGCCGCGAACGGCGCCGAGACCCGGCGCCCCACCCCGCGGACCGGCGCGCCCACCGAGCAGCAGGACACCGCCCTGCAGGCTCCCGTGCAGGAGGGCGCGACCCGCCCCACGCACGTCGACCCCTCGCCGGCCACCGGCGCCCAGTCGCTGGTGCGCTCGCTCGAGGCCGTCGGTTGTGACGTCGTCTTCGGGATCCCCGGCGGGGCGATCCTCCCGGCGTACGACCCGCTGTTCGACTCCCGACTCGTGCGCCACGTCCTCGTGCGCCACGAGCAGGGCGCCGGGCACGCGGCCACCGGCTACGCGCAGGCCACGGGCCGCGTCGGGGTCTGCATCGCGACCTCGGGGCCCGGGGCGACGAACCTCGTCACCCCGCTCGCCGACGCGATGCTCGACTCGGTGCCGATCGTCGCGATCACCGGTCAGGTCGGCCGCAAGCTGATCGGGACCGACGCGTTCCAGGAAGCCGACATCTGCGGCATCACGATGCCGATCACCAAGCACAACATGCTGGTGACCGACCCGGCGGACATCCCGCGCGCGATCGCCGAGGCGTTCCACATCGCGATGAGCGGGCGTCCGGGCCCGGTCCTGGTCGACCTGCCCAAGGACGTCCTGCAGGCGCAGACCACCTTCAGCTGGCCGGTCGAGACGCAGCTGCCCGGCTACCGGCCGACCACCCGGCCGCACAGCAAGCAGATCCGGGAGGCCGCCCGCCTGTTCGGCGAGGCGCGTCGTCCCGTCCTCTACGTCGGCGGCGGTGTGATCAAGGCCGAGGCCTCCACCGAGCTCCTCGACCTCGCCGACGAGACCGGCGCGCCCGTGGTCACCACCCTCATGGCCCGCGGCGCCTTCCCCGACGGCCACCGCCAGAACCTGGGGATGCCGGGCATGCACGGGACGGTCGCCGCCGTCGCCGCGATGCAGAAGGCCGACCTGCTGATCGCCCTCGGTACGCGGTTCGACGACCGCGTCACGGGCGACCTGTCGACGTTCGCCCCCGAGGCGAAGGTCGTGCACGCCGACGTCGACCCCGCCGAGATCGGCAAGAACCGCGTCGCGGACGTGCCGATCGTGGGCGACGCCCGCGAGGTCATCATCGAGCTGACGGCGGCGCTGCGCGGCGCCGACGACGGTGGCCGCGACGCCCGCGCCGAGCGCCTCCTGCCCTGGTGGGACCAGCTCGAGAAGTGGCGTCAGACGTTCCCGCTGGGGTACGACGACCCCCCCGACGGCACGCTCTCGCCCGAGTACGTCATCGAGCGGATCGGGGCGATCGCCGGCCCGGACGCGGTCTACACGGCGGGCGTGGGTCAGCACCAGATGTGGGCGGCGCAGTTCATCCGCTACGAGAAGCCGCGCACGTGGCTCAACTCGGGCGGCGCCGGGACGATGGGCTACGGCGTGCCCGCCGCGATGGGCGCCAAGGTCGGCGTGCCCGACGCGACCGTGTGGTGCATCGACGGCGACGGCTGCTTCCAGATGACCAACCAGGAGCTCGCCACCTGCGCGATCGAGGGCATCCCGATCAAGGTCGCGGTCATCAACAACGGCAACCTCGGCATGGTCCGCCAGTGGCAGACCCTGTTCTACGAGGAGCGCTACTCCAACACCGAGCTCGGCACGCACAAGCACCGCGTGCCCGACTTCGTGATGCTCGCGCAGGCGCTGGGCTGCGAGGGGTTGCGCTGCGAGTCGCGCGACGACGTCGACCGCGTCATCGCGCAGGCCATGGCGATCGACGACCGCCCCGTCGTCATCGACTTCACGGTCGGCGCCGACGCGCAGGTCTGGCCGATGGTCGCCGCCGGCACCGGCAACGACCAGATCATGGCAGCGCGCGACATCCGTCCGCTGTTCGACGACCCGGAAGCGGGCGGAGCGGACGAGGTCGCCAACGAGGAGCGGGGCTCAGCGTGACCACGACCCACACGTTGTCCGTTCTCGTCGAGGACAAGCCCGGTGTGCTCGCGCGCATCGCGGGGCTGTTCTCCCGGCGCGGCTACAACATCCAGTCACTGGCCGTGGGCCCCACCGAGGAGGAGGGGATCTCGCGCATGACCATCTGCGTGACGGTCGACGACTTCCCCCTCGAGCAGGTCACCAAGCAGCTCAACAAGCTCGTCCACGTCATCAAGATCGTGGAGCTGGAGCCGTCGACGTCGGTCCAGCGCGAGCTCGTCATGATGAAGATCCGGGCCGACGCGAGCGTGCGCTCACAGGTCCTCGAGGTGACGCAGATGTTCCGGGCCAAGGTCGTCGACGTCTCGCCCGAGGCGGTCACCGTCGAGGCCACCGGCACCGAGGACAAGCTCAACGCGCTGCGCCGCATGCTCGAGCCCTACGGGCTCCGCGAGATCGTGCAGTCGGGGATGGTGGCGCTGGCCCGTGGGCCGCGCTCCATCGCCGCGCACCACCGCTAGATTCGTTCTCCCAGCTACGAGATATCTGCCAGCCGTATCCGGAAGGAAGTAGTCCCGCTCATGAGTGCCCAGACCACCGGCGCTGTGTCCACAGGATCGGCGGAGGTCTTCTACGACAGCGACGCCGACCTCTCGATCATCCAGGGGCGCAAGGTCGCCGTCATCGGCTACGGCAGCCAGGGCCACGCCCACGCGCTGTCGCTGCGCGACTCGGGCGTCGACGTGCGGGTCGGCCTGCCGGAGACGTCGAAGAGCCGCGCCGACGCCCAGGAGGAGGGCCTGCGCGTCGTCACGCCGGCCGAGGCGTCCGCCGAGGCCGACGTGATCATGATCCTGGCGCCGGACACCAAGCAGCGCACGATCTACGCCGAGGACATCGCGCCGAACCTGCAGTCGGGCAACGCGCTGTTCTTCGGCCACGGCTTCAACATCCGCTACGACCTGATCGCGCCGCCCTCGGACGTCGACGTGGCCATGGTCGCGCCGAAGGGCCCGGGCCACCTGGTCCGCCGCCAGTTCGTCGACGGCAAGGGCGTGCCGTGCCTCATCGCCGTCGAGCAGGACGCGTCCGGCGGCGCCCAGGCGCTCGCGCTGTCCTACGCCGCGGCCATCGGCGGCGCGCGGGCCGGCGTCATCAAGACGACCTTCACCGAGGAGACCGAGACCGACCTCTTCGGCGAGCAGGCCGTGCTCTGCGGCGGCACGTCGGCGCTGGTCCAGGCCGGGTTCGAGACCCTCGTCGAGGCCGGCTACCAGCCCGAGATCGCCTACTTCGAGTGCCTCCACGAGCTCAAGCTGATCGTGGACCTCATGTACGAGAAGGGCATCTACGGCCAGCGCTGGAGCTGCTCGGACACCGCCGAGTACGGCGACCTCACCCGCGGCCCGCGCATCATCAACTCCGCGGTCAAGGAGGAGATGGGCCGCGTGCTGTCCGAGATCCAGGACGGCACCTTCGCCCGCGAGTGGGTCGCCGAGGACGACAACGGCCGCCCCAACTTCACCAAGCTCGAGGAGGAGGGCAAGGCCCACCAGATCGAGCAGGTCGGGGCCAAGCTCCGCGGCCTCATGCCGTGGATGGCGCGCCCGACCACGTAGTTCGCCCGATCCCGGGGCGAACGGGTATCTCGCCGCTTCTATGCGCGCGAAGTCCCCGTTCGCCCGGGGGCGCGGCCATGTGAATCGGTTCACGACCGGTCGGTAGGCTCCGCGTCAGTGCGGGACAGTGTCCTGCGAGCACGTCGGCGTGTTTGACATCAGCAGGTGCAGGGGCGTCGGCGGCATCGAGACCGACCGACCGTCGACCCCCCGGGAGCGATCACACGTGACCACCGCCGCCAGCAAGCCCGTCGTCCTGATGGCCGAGAAGCTCGCACCATCGGCAGTCGAGGTCTTCGGCGACGAGGTCGAGATCCGCACCGTCGACGGCACCGACCGGGCGGCGCTGCTCGAGGCCGTCGCAGGCGCGGACGCACTGCTCGTGCGCTCCGCGACGCAGGTCGACGCCGAGGTCTTCGGCGCCGCCAAGCAGCTCAAGGTCGTGGGCCGCGCGGGTGTCGGGCTGGACAACGTCGAGGTCCCTGCCGCCACCGCCCACGGCGTCATGGTCGTCAACGCGCCGACCTCGAACATCGTCTCCGCAGCCGAGCACGCGCTCGCGCTGCTGCTGGCCACCGCGCGCCACATCCCGCAGGCCGACGCGAGCCTGCGCGACGGCCGGTGGGAGCGCAGCAAGCTCTCCGGTGTCGAGATCCAGGGCAAGACCGTCGGCGTCATCGGCCTCGGCAAGATCGGCCAGCTGTTCGCGGCGCGGATCGCGTCGTTCGGCACGCACGTCATCGCGTACGACCCGTACCTGCCGCAGAGCCGCGCCACGCAGATCGGCATCGAACTGGTCGACCTCGACGAGCTGCTCGCGCGCGCCGACATGATGACGATCCATCTGCCGAAGACCCCGGAGACCCAGGGCCTCATCGGCAAGGAGGCGCTGGCGAAGACCAAGCCCGGTGTCATCATCGTCAACGCCGCGCGCGGCGGCCTGGTCGACGAGGAGGCGCTCGCGGAGGCCGTGCGCTCCGGGCACGTCGCCGGCGCCGGCATCGACGTCTACGTCACCGAGCCCACCACCTCGAGCCCGTTGTTCGAGCTGCCGCAGGTGACGGTCACGCCGCACCTGGGCGCGTCGACCGCCGAGGCGCAGGACCGCGCCGGCACCGACGTCGCCCACTCCGTGCTCGCCGGCCTGCGCGGCGACTTCGTCCCGGACGCCGTGAACGTCTCCGGTGGCGCGGTCGGCGAGGAGGTCCGTCCCTGGCTGGGCATCACCCAGAAGCTGGGCATCCTGCTCTCCGACCTGGTCGGGGCGCCGAGCGAGCTGCAGGTGCAGGTGCGCGGCGAGCTGTCCCACGAGGACGTCTCGGTGCTCTCGCTGGCGGCGCTGCGCGGGGTGTTCGGCGAGGTCGTCGACGAGCCGGTCACCTTCGTCAACGCCCCGGCGCTGGCCGAGGAGCGCGGGGTCACCGCCACCGTCGAGACGGTGACCGAGAGCCCGAACCACCGCAGCCTCGTCACCCTGCGCGCGGTGCGCGACGGTGCCGATGCGGTCACGGTGTCCGGCACGCTGACCGGTGAGGACGAGGTCGAGAAGCTCGTCGAGATCAACGGCCGCAGCTTCGACCTGCGCGCCGAGGGCCACGTGCTGCTCTTCGAGTACTCCGACCGCCCCGGCGCCATGGGCACCGTCGGCACGATGCTCGGCGAGTCGAGCGTCAACATCGAGGCCGCCCAGCTCTCGCAGCAGCGCGACAAGTCGTCGTCGATCATGCTGCTGCGTGTCGACCAGCCCGTGGCCACCGAGGTGCTCGAGCCGATCGGCAAGGCACTCGGCGCGCGGACGACGCGGCTCATCAGCTTCGGCTGAACCGTCCGAAGCGAGGACCCGCGGTCGCTCCGCGCCCGTGCGTCCTCGCCGGACGGGGGTTCGGCGGACGGGGGTTCGGCCGAGCTGCTGATCATCGTTCGGCCGAGCTGCTGATATTCTGGCTCCGGCGGGGCGGCCGTCCCCGATGTCAAACCCCGCCGGGCGCAGCAACCCCGTCGGACGTCGCGTTCCTACGATCCGGCGATCCGGTTCCGTGATCGCCCGATACGCCTAGTAGTCTCCCCGGGTCGGCCCCGGTCACCCCGTCGCGGGGCGACCCGCTCGTGGAGGTTGGTAGGGATGCGACTCGCGGTGGTGCCCGGCGACGGCATCGGTCCCGAGGTCGTCGGCGAGGCGCTCAAGGTGCTGGACGAGGTCGCCCCGTCGGTGGAGACCACCCAGTACGACCTCGGCGCCGCGCGGTGGCACTCGACGGGTGAGCTGCTGCCCGAATCGGTGCTCTCGGAGCTGCGCGAGCACGACGCGATCCTGCTCGGCGCGGTCGGCGACCCGTCGGTGCCCAGCGGCATCCTCGAGCGCGGGCTGCTGCTGCGCCTGCGCTTCGAGCTCGACCACCACGTCAACCTGCGCCCCGCCCGGCTCTACCCGGGGGTGCGCGGACCGCTGGCCGGCAACGCCGAGATCGACCTGGTCGTCGTCCGCGAGGGCACCGAGGGGCCGTACGCGGGCACCGGTGGCCTGCTGCGCAAGGACACCCCGCAGGAGATCGCGACCGAGGTCAGCGTCAACACGGCGTTCGGCGTCGAGCGGGTCGTGCGCGACGCGTTCGCCCGCGCCGCGGCGCGCCCCCGTCGCAAGCTGACGCTGGTGCACAAGACCAACGTGCTGACCCACGCCGGGTCGCTGTGGTCGCGCGTGGTCGAGGAGGTCTCCCTCGAGCACCCGGACGTCTCGGTGGACTACCAGCACGTCGACGCGACGACGATCCACCTGATCACCGACCCGTCGCGGTACGACGTGATCGTCACCGACAACCTGTTCGGCGACATCCTCACCGACCTGGCGGCGGCGGTCACCGGCGGCATCGGGCTCGCGGCCTCGGGCAACCTCGACGTCTCGCGGGCCAACCCCAGCATGTTCGAGCCGGTGCACGGTTCCGCGCCGGACATCGCCGGCAAGGGCATCGCCGACCCGACCGCGGCGATCCTGTCGGTGGCCCTGCTGCTCGACCACCTGGGTGAACCCGAGCTCGCCCGCCGCGTCGAGGCGGCCGTGGCCTTCGACCTCGCCACCCGCGACCACGCCAATCCGGGCGGCACCCACGCCGTCGGCGATCGCCTCGCGGCCCTGGTCTCCTCGGCCGCCGGCACCCGCACCCCGGCCTGATCCCGAGGGATAGGGTCGGCGGCCGTGCGCCTCGCCCGGATCGCCCACGCCGACGGAGTCTCGTTCGCCGCGCTGCAGTCGCCGACCACGGCCGGCGGTGACCCCGAAGGCGGAGACGTCTGCGCCGAGATCGCCGAGCACCCCTTCGGTGATCCGACCTTCACGGGACGGACCTGGCCGCTCGCCGACGTGCGGGTGCTCGCCCCGATCCTGCCCACCAAGGTCGTGTGCATCGGCAAGAACTACGCCGCGCATGTCGACGAGATGGGCGGCGAGGCCCCGCCCGCTCCGCTGATCTTCATGAAGCCCTCGACCAGCGTCATCGGGCCCGGCCTGCCGATCCAGCTCCCGCCGGACTCCCAGCGCGTCGACTTCGAGGGCGAGCTCGCCATCGTGATCGGGATGCCGTGCCGTGACGTCCCCGAGGCCCGCGCCCGGGACGTCGTGCTCGGCTACACGGTCGCCAACGACGTCACCGCCCGCGACCTGCAGCAGGCCGACGGTCAGTGGACGCGCGCCAAGGGCTACGACTCGTTCTGCCCGCTCGGACCGTGGATCGAGACGTCGGTCGACCCGAGCGACCTCGCGATCCGCACCGAGCTCGACGGTGAGGTCCGCCAGGACTCCCGCACGCACCTGCTGCTGCACCCGATCGACGAGCTCATCGCCTACATCTCGCGGGTGATGACGCTGCTGCCCGGCGACGTGATCCTCACCGGCACCCCGGCGGGCGTCGGGCCGATGAGCGCGGGCCAGCAGGTCAGCGTCACCATCGAGGGCGTCGGCACGCTCACCAACCCGGTCCAGGCGCGCTAGCGGCTCGTATCCTGGGCCGGATCGATCCGTTCGAGAAGGGGCACGTGCAGGTGGTGGAGACGGCCGGGACACCGGAGCCGGACTGGGTGTCGAAGATGGCCGACGAGGTGATCGAGGCCGCCGCACGACGCAACCCCGGCGGAAAGATCGTGTGCGCCTCGGGACTGTCCCCGTCCGGCCCGATCCACCTCGGCAACCTGCGCGAGGTCATGACCCCGCACCTCGTCGCCGACGAGATCCGCCGCCGCGGGCACGACTGCGAGCACCTGATCTCGTGGGACGACTACGACCGCTTCCGCCGCGTGCCCGCGGGCGTCGACCCGGCGTGGCAGGAGCACGTCGGCAAGCCGCTCTCGGCCGTGCCGGCCCCGTTCGGCAGTCCCTACGACAACTGGGCCGACCACTTCGAGGCGCCGATGATCGCCGCGCTCGAGGAGCTCGGCGTCCCGTATCGCGGGATCAGCCAGACCGAGATGTACACCGCCGGCGCCTACCGCGATCAGGTGCTGCTCGCCATGCGCGAGCGCGCGCGGATCGACGCCATCCTCGGCCGCTTCCGCACCAGGAAGAAGGACGCAGCGGGCGACGACTCCGACGACGGTGACGACGTCGTCACCGGCGCCGAGTACTTCCCCTTCAAGCCCTACTGCGGCGACTGCGGGCGCGACGACACGACGATCACCGCGTACGACGACGACACCACCGAGATGACCTACACGTGCGCGTGCGGGGCCAGCGAGACGGTGCTGCTGCGCGAGTTCACCCGCGGCAAGCTCGTGTGGAAGGTCGACTGGCCGATGCGCTGGGCCTACGAGGGCGTGCACTTCGAGCCCTCCGGCGTCGACCACTCCTCGCCCGGATCGTCGTTCCAGGTCGGCGGGCTGATCGTGGACGAGGTCTTCGGCGGCGAGCAGCCGATCGGGCCGATGTACGCGTTCGTCGGGATCAGCGGCCAGGCGAAGATGTCGAGCTCGCGCGGCTCGGTCCCGACGCCCGGTGACGCCCTGGAGATCCTCGAGGTGCCGGTGCTGCGCTGGCAGTTCGCGCGCCGGCGGCCGAACCAGGCCATCAAGGTCGCCTTCGACCAGGAGATCCACCGCCTCTACGACGAGTGGGACGCCCTCGAGCACAAGGTCGCCGCGGGCACGGCGGGCGGTATCGAGACCACCGGCCACGTCCGCGCGGCCACCACCGCCGAGCGCGAGCTGCCCCGGACCCCGGAGCCGGTCGCGTACCGGACGCTCGCGTCGGTCGTCGACGTCACCGCGGGCGACCCGGCCCAGCTCGAGCGCATCCTCGCCGGGCTCGGCGCCACGCTCGACGGCGCCCGCCCGCGCCTCGACCGCGCCACCCGGTGGGTCGAGAACTACCTGCCCGACGACGCCCACACCCGCCTGCGCGACGAGCCCGACACCGCGCTGCTGGCGTCGCTCGAGGAGCAGGACCGCGAGGCCGTGGCGATGCTGCGCGACCACCTCACCGACGACTGGTCCCTCGAGGGCCTGACGTCCCTGGTCTACGGCGTGCCCAAGAAGCAGGCCGGCCTGCCGCTCGACGTCAAGCCGACCGACGAGCTCAAGGCCGCCCAGCGCCGCTTCTTCGTCGTCGTCTACCAGCTGCTGGTCGGCGCCGACACCGGCCCGCGCCTGCCCACGCTGCTCCTCGCGGCCGGCCCGGAGCGTGTGCGCCGCCTCCTCGGCGGCTGAGGTCGCGGAGCGAGGGACGCCCTGACTGCGCCCCACGCAGCCAGGGACGCCCTCGCTCGAGAGCTCCCGGCGCCCCGCCGAGGTGCGAGGGACGCCCTGGCTGCGTCCCACGCAGCAAAGGAGTCCCTCGCTCCCGGGAGGCCCGGCGCGGCGCCGGGCGGTCACCGCAGGAAGCTACCCAGCACGCCGCCGACGCCGTTCTGGCCGGCCTGGCCGCCGCCGCCCTGGCCCCCGACGCCGCCCACACCGCTGTTCAGCGGCACCTCCTCGGACGGCTGGACGATGACGAAGCCGTGGCCGGAGAAGCCCATCGTGAACGCCTCGCCGGTGGTGCGGCCGATGAGCGTGCCGAGGCCGAGCCTGTCGGCGCGGTGCACCCCGGTCTGGAGGCCCGCCGACCAGGCGACCGCGGCCTGGGGGTCGGCGTAGGTGGGCTGGTCGACGGTGAGGACGACCGGCGTGCCCCGGCAGGTGATCGCCAGCCGGCCGCGTCCCGAGAAGACGCAGTTGAACAGGCCCGCGCCCGACATCGAGGCCGCGCCGTTCACCATCTGGATGTCGTAGGACAGCGTCGGCTCGAAGGCGAGGACGTTCTTGCCGTTGATCGACAGCGCGTCCTGCGGGCCCTCGAGGTCGATGAGGTGCACGTCCGAGGCCGCGTCGGCGAGGAAGACGTCACCCCGGCCCGCGACCTTCATCAGCGGCACGCCCTCGCCGGTGAGCTGCTGCTTGATGAACTGGCCGATGCCGCCCGAGCCTCGGGCCTCGAACCGCACGTCGCCCTGGAAGGCGACCATCGATCCCTGGCGGGCCAGGCACTCGCCGTCGAGCTCGATCTTGAGCATCTTCGAGTTCTGCAGGCGCAGGCCCGGCTGCGTGGACTCCTGCTCCTGGTTCTCCGGGGCGAACAGGTTGCTGCGCATGCTCCGGAGTGTGTCAGCGCGGTGGGGCGAGGACGACGACGTCGTCGACGTACGAGCGGGTCTGCGGGGGCGAACGGCCTGCCGCCGGTGACGAGGCGCAGCGCGCCACAGGGGCACCGCGCGAGGATGTGACGGGGAGGGCACGATCAGCGCATGCCCGACCCGCGGCCTCTCCCGCTCGACGGCGTCCTCGTGGTGGCCTGCGAGCAGGCCGTGGCGGCCCCGCTCGCGACGCGCCATCTCGCCGACCTCGGCGCCCGCGTCATCAAGATCGAGCGCCCGGGCCGGGGCGACTTCGCGCGCGACTACGACACGGTCGTCGACGGTCTCTCGAGCCACTTCGTCTGGCTCAACCGCGGCAAGGAGAGCGTGACGCTCGACCTCAAGGACCCGGACGCGATCGCCGACCTGCGGCGCATCCTCGCCCGCGCCGACGTCTTCGTGCAGAACTTCGCACCCGGCGCGGCCGAGCGCCTCGGGCTCGGCGCCGAGGAGCTGCGCCGCGACCACCCGCGGCTCGTCCACTGCAGCATCTCGGGCTACGGGTCCGCCGGCCCGTACCGCGACGCCAAGGCCTACGACCTGCTGATCCAGGCCGAGGCGGGCCTGGTGACGATGACGGGGACGCCGGAGCACCCCGCGAAGGCGGGCATCCCCGCGGCCGACATCGGCGCCGGGATGTACGCGTTCTCCGGGATCCTCGCCGCGCTCTACGAGCGGGAGCGCACGGGCGAGGGGAGCGCGCTCGAGGTCAGCCTCTTCGACGCGCTGAGCGAGTGGATGGGCTTTCCGCTCACGTACGCCGCCGGGGCCGGGCGCGCCCCGCAGCGCGCGGGCACGTCCCACCCCGCCATCGCGCCCTACGGCACGTTCACCGCGGGCGACGGCACCGAGGTCGTGCTCGCGATCCAGAACGAGCGCGAGTGGGCGCGCTTCTGCGCCGAGGTCCTCGGCGACGAGGCGATCGCGACCGACGAGCGCTTCGCCACCGGATCCGCGCGCCTCGAGCACCGCGACGACCTGCACGCGACGGTCGACGCGGTGCTCGGCGGGCTGGACGGTGAGCAGGTCGTCGCCCGCCTCGTCGGTGCCGGCATCGCGCACGCCCGCCGCCGCGACCTCGTCGGCGACGACGGCGTGCTCACCCACCCGCAGCACCTCGCCCGCGACCGCTGGCGCACCGTCGGCTCGCCGGCCGGCGAGGTGCCCGCGCTCGTCCCGCCGATCGGCCTGCCCGCACGCCCCCTGCGGATGGGTGCGATCCCCGACGTCGGCGAGCACACCGACGCGGTCCTTTCCGAGTTCCGGAAGACCTGACGCCTGCCGCTTGTCCTCGGCTCGGAGGTGCGCTTCCCTCGCACCCCATGGCCGGTCCCTCGCGTCGGAGCATCTTCACCGCGAGCTTCGTCGGCACGTCGATCGAGTGGTACGACTACTACATCTTCGGCACCGCCGCGGCGCTGGTGTTCGGGAGCCTGTTCTTCCCCCAGTTCTCCTCGGTGGCGGGCACGCTCGCCGCGTTCGGCACCTTCGCGGTCGGCTTCATCGCCCGCCCGCTGGGCGCGGCGGTGATCGGCCACTTCGGCGACCGTCTCGGTCGCAAGGCCATGCTCGTGCTCACGCTGCTGCTCACCGGCGTGGCGACGGCCCTCATCGGCCTGCTGCCGACCTACGCCGCGATCGGGATCGGCGCCCCGCTGCTGCTCGTGCTGCTGCGCCTCCTGCAGGGCTTCGGTGTCGGTGGGGAGTGGGGCGGCGCCGTGCTCATCGCCACCGAGCACGCCACGAGCAGGCGCCGCGCGGTCTACGGCAGCTTCGCGCAGTTCGGCGTGCCCATCGGCGTGCTGACCTCCAACCTCGCCTTCCTCGCCGTGGCCGGCCTGCCCGACGAGGCGTTCCGCTCCTGGGGCTGGCGGATCCCGTTCCTGCTGTCGGTCGTCCTCGTCGTGGTCGGCTTCGTCGTGCGCAGCCGCCTGCAGGACGCGCCGGAGTTCGAGGCGGTCAAGGCCAGGCGCGAGACGAGCACGGTGCCCGTCGCCGAGCTCGTCCGCCGGCACCCGAAGACCCTCGTGCTCGCGAGCCTCGCCTCGATCGCGCCGCCGGCGATCGGCTACACCGTGATCGTCTACATGCTGAGCTACGGCACGACGGCGCTCGACTACGAGCGCACCACCCTGCTCACGCTGATCATGCTGCCGACCGTCGTCTGGGTCGCGACGATCGTCGCGGCGGCCGTGCTGAGCGATCGCTACGGCTCGCGGCCGGTGTACGTGATCGGGGCGCTCACCGCCGTGATCTGGCCGCTGCCGATGTTCGCGCTGGTCAACACGGGCTCGGCCGCCCTCGCGGGGCTCGCTTTCGCGGTCGCCGCCGTCGTCCAGGGCATCATGGCCGGCGCCCAGGGCGGGCTGTTCAGCGAGATCTTCCCGGTGCGCGTGCGCTACAGCGGGATCTCCATCGCCTACCAGATCGGCGGGATGGTCGGCGGCGCCGTCACCCCCATCGTGGCCACCGCGCTGTTCGGCGCCACCGGCTCGTCCACCCCGATCGCGCTCTACGTCGCGGCGCTCTCGCTGCTGACGCTCGTCGCGGTGTTCGGCCTGAGGGAGGGTTCGGCCCGGACCCAGGACGCGCCCGAGCATCAGCGGAATTGATGCCCGGCATTCCCGATCGCTGTTTCTCCGCCTGCCGACGCCATTTCTACGATCGGCTTCGTGCGGATCGCGGTGTCACGGCTCGACGAGTTCCCCCCGGGGGAGCGTCGCATCGTCGAGGCGGGCCGGCGCTCGATCGGCGTGTTCCGGGTCGGTGACCGCTTCTACGCCGTGAACAACCACTGCCCCCACCAGGGTGGGCCGCTCTGCCTCGGGCGCACCGTGCCGCGGGTCAGCTCGAGCACGCCCGGCGACTATCGGGTGGACGGCGACGACGCCCTCGTCGCGTGCCCGTGGCACGGCTGGGAGTACGACCTCGCCACCGGGCAGTCGTTCCTGGGGCCGGGGGAGCCGCCGGTCCGCACCTACGGGGTCTCGGTCGGGGCCAGGGAGACGGCCAGGGAGACGGCCAGGGAGCCGACCAGGGAGCCGGGCCCCGGAGTTCCCCTCGCTGCAGCTCGTGCTCGTCGAGGGCGGCATCGCCTGGGCCGGGCCGCTGCTCTGGGCGCTCGACCAGGCGTGGGCGAGGCTGCGCGAGGACGTTCCGCACCTGCGCCGGCCACCGTCGGAGATCGTGCGCGAGCACGTCTGGTTCACCACGCAGCCGATCGAGGAGCCCGAGGACCCGACCCACCTCGAGCTCGCGCTGCGCCACCTCGACATGGACGACCGCATCCTGTTCGCGTCGGACTACCCGCACTGGGACTTCGACTCGCCCCAGCACGCGCCGCGCGATCGTCTTCTCGGTGATCGGCGCGATCGTGGGGGAGTACCTCGGCGGCAACGAGGGCCTCGGCTTCCTCGTCGTCTCGAGCCTCAACGCCCTCGACGCGCCGGCGTTGTTCGCCGTCATCGTGCTGCTCGCCGCGGTCGGTTCCGTGCTGTTCTTCGCGGTCAACGTGGCGAAGCGTCTGGTCATCCCGTGGCACGAGTCGGTGAGCGAGAGGGAGTTCGCGTGACTCAGGCGGGCCTGCGGGCGAGGTAGCCGACCACGGGGAGCTCGGCGCGCAGCGGCAGCCCGTCGCGGACGTGCTGCTCGGCGACGGTCACGGCGGCGTCGTGGAACGCCTGCTCGCCGACCGCGCGGATCGCCTCGTAGGCGGGACCGGTGGAGGCGAGCGCCCGCGCGTAGCCCTGGGGGTCGGGGGCCTCCCAGGAGAAGCGAACGTCGACGCGGCGGACGTCGGCGAACCCGTGGGAGGCGAGCAGCTCCTCGCCGGCGCCCGGTCGCCCCAGCGCCACCATGGCCGCCTGGTTGGCGACGGCGGGTTCGTCGGCCAGGCGGAAGGGCGCGAGCATCCACGCCCCGGGCGAGATCTTCAGGTGGCCCCACACCGTCAGCCCGACGCGCCCGCCGGGTGCGAGCACGCGGTGGACCTCGGCGAGCGCCTCGGGCGTGGTGCCCCAGATGCCGCGGAAGCTGGTGACGACGTCCTGGCTGCCGTCGGCCCAGGGCAGGGCGTGCATGTCGCCGATCCGGACGTCGGCGTCGGGATTGCGGTCGCGGGCGACGGCGACGAGCCGGGCGGAGGCGTCGATGCCGGCGCACGTCGCGCCGCGCAGCGCAGCGAGCTCGAGCGCGAGACCCGAGCCGCAGGCGATGTCGAGGAGCCGGTCACCGGCGTCGACGCCGAGGTGGTGGTGCATCGCGACGTACTCGCGGCAGTTGCTGGGCTCGCAGAGCGTCGCGAAGTCGGCCGCCCGGCGCCCCCAGCCCTCGTCGACGAGGGTCCAGTCGTGTGTGGTCACGGCCATGACCAGCAGTGTCGGGGTCTCCGTGCCCGAACGGTAGAGCTGCGCCCCTGGCCCGGGGGACGAGAACGCCCGTCCTGGCTGCTGCCGATGGGGCCGAGCCGACACGGTTTGCCCAGCGCGGGACCCTGGGTCCTCGGCACGATGTGCGAGCCGGACGGGTTGATGAAGCGGGTGATCGGGGATCGGTCAGCCCAGAGCCTCCTCGGAGATGCCGGGCACCTCGTCCCGGAGGACGCGCTTGAGGACCTTCCCGGATACGTTCTTGGGGAGCTCCTCGCACACGTGGACGGCCTTGGGGAGCTTGTAGCCGGCCAGGTGGTGGCGGGTGCGGGCGATGATGTCGCTGGTCTCGGCCTTCTGCCCGCTGCGGAAGGTGACGAAGGCGTGCACGGCCTCGCCCCAGGTCGGGTCGGGCACGCCGAGCACGGCGACCTCGGCGAGCTCCGGGTTCGCGGCGAGCAGGGCGAGCTCGACCTCGAGGGAGTAGATGTTCTCGCCGCCGGACTTGATCATGTCCTTCTTGCGGTCGACGAAGAACAGATAGCCCTCCTCGTCGCGGTAGGCGAGGTCCCCGGTGTGCAGCCAGCCGTTCCGGAGCACGTCGGCGTTGACGTCGTCGCGCTTGTAGTACCCGCGGAAGACGTTGGGGCCCTGGATCACGATCTCGCCGACCTCGCCGGCCGGTACCGGGTTGTCCTCGTCGTCGACGATCCGCACGTCCAGGTACCACGCGGGACGCCCGAGAGTGTTCTCGCGGTCGGCCATCTCGCCGACGTACTCGGTGACGCTGACCATCGGTGCGGCCTCGGTCAGCCCGTACGCGAACCACAGGTGCTGTAGCGACAGCCGGTTCATCACCGTTGCGGGGAACTCCCGGGTGTACTTGGCTGCGGCGGTCAGCACGGAGCGCAGCGAGCTGAGGTCGTGCTGCGACAGCTGCCGGTAGTCGAGCAGCTGCTGCATCGGGGCGACCAGTATGCAGGCCTGGGTGACCCGGTGGGTCTCGATGAGGCGGCAGGCCTCGCCTGGTTCCCACTGGCGCATGACCACGATCGGCAAGGCGCGGACGAAGTAGGCGTTGACGATCATGTGCAGGCCGCTGACGTGGTTGGTCGGCATGCTGAGCAGGGTGCAGTCGCCGTGCTGGGGCGGAGCGTACGTCAGGTAGCAGACCGCGTCCCAGCAGATGGCGCCGTGGGTGAGGACGGCGCCCTTGGGGAGTCCGGTCGTGCCGGACGTGTACATGATCAGGGCTTCGTCGTCACTGCCGACCTCGATACCGGGATCCTCGGTGGACGCGCCCCTGCGCAGCTCCTCGTAGTCCAGCGCGTCGGGGATGGTGGCGGGCCCGTCGTAGACGACGAGGGTGATGCCCGCGAGCTCGTCGCGGACGGCCGTGACGACGTCCTGGTAACCGGCTTCGACGAACAGCACCTTCGCGTCGCCGTCGGTGACGATGAACGAGATCTCCTTGGGCGCCAGGCGCCAGTTGATGGTGCCGAACACAGCACCGATCCGGCCCGCCCCGTGGCAGAGCTCGAGGTACTCGACGGAGTTCCGGCCCAGGACGGCGACGTGCTCGCCGAACCCGACGCCGAGCCCGAGCATCAGGTTCGCGGCCTGGTTGACCCGGTCGTCGTACTCCGCGTAGGTCCAGCGCCGTCCCTCGTAGATGATCGCCGTGCGGCGAGGGTGGTTGGTGGCGGCCCGGCGAACCACCGAGGCCAGCGTCAGTCCGTCCATGGTCGCGTCGACCTCCGTGTCATCGCTGGGGAATCGCTGGAAACGTCAAGTCGGGCGAGATCGAACGCGAGGTTGTAGCGGGCGCGCCCTTCGAGGCGCACACGGCACTCCGGAGTCGCGTAGACGGAGTCGCCGTGCAGGAGCCGCTCGAGCACGTCGCGCGCCGCGACGCCGGCGTAGTCCTGCGGGGGACGCCCGAGCGGCGTGAGCAGGATGTCGACGAGGACCGCCCCGTCGGGGTCGTCGTCGAGAAGGGGCCGGGCGCGCCACGGGTCGAGCCCGCACAGGCGATGGACACGGTCGTCGTCATGGCCTGTCGCCTCGCGGTCGGGTGAGCTCAGGACCAACGCGGCGACGCGCACGGGATCGGGATGGTCGGCGCGGTGCTCGAGCTCGTCGAGCCAGAACTCGACAGCTGGTCGATGGGCCGTCGGGGCGGGGTCAGTTCGGGTCATCGGCGATCCCGTCCAGCACGACGCGGGCGTAGAACCGGCCGATCTCGCGGGCTGTCATCGCGCCGGGGTGGTACCAGTGGTACGTCCAGGCGCTCATGCCGATGAGCCCGAACGTCATCACCTTCGCCGAGGGCACGGCGCGGAACTCGCCGCGCGCGACGCCCCGCTCGATCATCCGGACGACCCGGCGCTCGAACTCGTTGCGCTTGGCCTTGACCGACTCGAACCTCTCGTCGGTCAGGAAGCGGTGCTGCTCGTAGAAGATGCGCTGGTGGGGCTGGTACGTCTCGACCCCGACGACGATCTCCTCGATCAGCTCGGCGAGGCTCTCGCGGACGGGCCGGTCCCCGGTGTTGATCGAGTCCAGGACCTCGAGCTGATGGTCGATGAAGATGTCGTGAATGACCAGCAGGACGTCTTCCTTGCTGTCGAAGTGGTGGTAGAAGGATCCCTTGGTGACCCCGGTAGCCTCGACGATCTGCTGGACCGAGGTCGCCTCGTAGCCCTGCTTGTCGAAGAGCTCCACCGCGGAGGTCACGATCCGCTCCCGGGCCTCGCCCGGGCGCCCGCGGGCCGTCATCGCGCGTCCGCCGTGGTGCCGCGTCGCCGGACGACGGACTCCTGGCCGGTCGAGCCGCGCGCGACGCCGACGAGCCCGCGCGCGGCGGGGTCGCCGCCGATGGTGTCGCCGACCCACGGGCCGGCGGCGGTGACCCCACCGTCGACGTTGATCGACTCGCCGGTGACGAACCCGGAGTCGGGCCCGGCCAGGAACGCGATCACCGAGGCGACGTCGGTCGGCTCCCCGATCTCGGGCCAGGGCTGGACTTCGCCGAGGAGCCGGTCCATGTGCTGCCCGCCGCGTCCCAGGATCGGTGTTCTGATGAAGCCGGGGCAGACGCTGTTGACCCGGATGCGGTGCGGGGCCAGCTCGACGGCCACGGCCCGCGTGAGGCCGACGACGGCGGCCTTCGCGGCGGAGTAGGCCTGCGGTCCGGCGCCGCCGCTGATCGCGGCGAGCGAGCCGAGGTTGACGATCGCCCCGCCCGCCGGGTTCGTCTTCATGGCCCGGGCGGCGTGCTTGATCCCGAGGAAGCTACCCCGGCCGATCACCGCGAAGGTGTAGTCCCAGTCCTCCACCTCGAGCTCGGTGATCGGGCCGAAGGCGCCACCGACGCCGGCGTTGTTGACCATGGCGTCGAGCGCTCCGAACCGTGCGACGGCCCGCGCCACCGCGGCCTCGACGTGCTCCTCCTCGGCGACGTCGGTGCGGACGAGCTCCAGTCGGTCGGCGTGGTCGTCGAGCTCGCGCAGCAGGGACTCCCCGTTGGCCTGGTTGAGGTCGGCGACGAGCACGTTCCAGCCGTCGCGGAGCAGGCGCTCGACGGTCGCCCGGCCGATCCCGCTCGCGCCGCCGGTGACCAGGGCGGTCCGTCCGTGTGCGGTCACATCGTCTCCTGCATGACGGGGGAGGGCGTCGACGCGCGGACGGTCGCCGCGGTGATCTGGTGGTGGAAGTCCTGCAGCCCGATCTCGTTGCGGCCGTAGACGATCTCGTCGAGGACCCCGGCGGCCAGGTTGCGCTGGATGTTCGCCATGGTGGCGAAGTCCTCGCCGTACACGGTCTCGAGCGTCTTGTCCCAGTTGCGCTGCCAGTGCCGCTTCGCGCCGGCGGTGGTGGGCTCGGCGTCGGTGAGCAGCCACAGCGCCGCGTCGCAGGCGGTGTCGTCGCCGGGACGCGGCGTGAACCGCCACAGCTCGAGGTGATCGAGCTGCCAGACGAACACCGTGTTCGGGAAGAGGACGTAGACCAACGTGCAGTGGGGGAACAGGGACCGCTCGTCCTCCGGGCGGGTGAGCATCTCGGGGAAGGTGCTGCGCACGACCGTGAGCCGCTGGTGAGGCGCGTAGGAACGGAACGCCGAGACGTTGCTGATGAACGCCTTGCCCAGCGACACCTTGTGCAGGAACCCGAGGTGGAACAGTTCCTGGAAGGTGTTGACCCCGAACTTCCAGTTGAACGGGAACGGGTTCGTCTCGCCGCGGAACACGTGCGCGGCGTGGGAGGTGAACCCGGCGAGCTCGGCGTCGAGCTCGCCGCCCAGGTAGTCCGCGACGTCGATGACCGCGTCGCGGCGCGGGACGAACCAGATCAGGCCGTGGCGCTCCTCGCTCGGGAACTCGCGCAGACCGAAGTCCGAACGCTCCAGGCCCGAGAACCCGTCGCGGTCGACGAACGTCCGGAGGTTCCCGGAGCGGTCGTAGGCCCAGGCGTGGTACGGGCAGGAGAAGATCCGGCGGTTCCCCGCGGCCTGCTCGCATACCCGGTTGCCGCGATGACGGCAGGCGTTGAGGAACACGCGGGCGACACCGTCGTCGCCGCGGACCACCAGCAGCGACATCCCGGCGATGTCGTCGGTGACGAAGTCGCCCGGCTCCGGGACCGCCGCGGCCGGCCCGACCACCAGCGGGTAGCGGCCGAAGAGGATCTCCGACTCCAGGGCGGTCCGGGGGCCCACGAGGTCCGACGCCTGCACGCGGGCGACCCCGGGGGCCATCGCGGTCGTGCCCCCGGCCAGCAACCCCCCGATCTCCTCGATCAATCCCAGCTCGGTGGACCGGTTCATCCGCAACCCTCCTCGTCGACTCGTCCGCTGCCGTACCGGACGGTATGAGATTTCGTGGTCCGTGCCACACTGCTCCTAAGAAGTCCTAGCACCGGTCGACACACCGAGCAAGAGCGCCGCTTCAGTTGTCCATACCGGTCGGTCTGGCTACCGTGGGCGTGCCGCCGGTGACCGGCGTCGACGGACACCGCCAGGGAGGCGTCGTGCTCGAAGATCCCGCTCCGGATCCCCGTCTCGACCGGGCCCGGCTCGCGGACGCCGTGGCCGGAGGAAACCTCCCGGCGCTCCTGATGGTCCTCCACCAGCTGACGGGGGACCGGCGCTGGCTCGAGGAGCCGTACCGCCCGACCCGCGCCCGGGGCCTCGACGACAACGACGACGCGGGGCTCGCGCCCGCCGTGCAGTCGGAGGTTCGCGACGCCGTGGTCGAGGCGGTCCTCGCCTGGCACCGCGGCCGGGAGGCGGCGCTGCCGACGCCGACGGCCGAACAGCTCCAGGAGATGATGAGCACCTGCATGGGCGAGCCCGTGCCGGCCGAGTACGCCACCATGATGCTCGTCGAGATGGGCTTCGTTGGTGACGAGACCCCGACCGCGCCGTGGCCCACGGGCGAGGCGGCGGGCGGGTCGCCGTTCACGGTCGCCGTCATCGGGGCCGGGATGGCCGGGCTGATCGCCGGCGCCCGGCTCCGTGCCGCAGGCATCCCGGTCGTCCTCCTCGAGAAGAACGACGACGTCGGCGGGACCTGGCTGGAGAACCGCTACCCGGGCGCGGGGGTGGACACCCCCAGTTACCTGTATTCGTTCTCCTTCTTTCGGCGGAACTGGTCGACGCACTTCGGTAAGCGTGACGAGGTCTGGTCCTACGTCCACGACATGGCCGTTCACTTCGGGCTGCGCGAGGTGATCCGCTTCGGATGCGAGGTGACCTCGGCGCGGTTCGACGAGGCCCACCGGCGATGGACGCTGACCTACGTCGACGGCGACGGCGTCGTCGACACCGTGACGACCAACGCGGTGATCACCGCGGTCGGGCTGCACAACCGCCCGAAGGTCCCGGACGTGCCGGGAAAGAGCACGTTCATGGGTCCCTCGTTCCACACCGCGCGCTGGCCCGACGCTCTCGACCTCACCGGCCGTCGCGTCGCGGTCATCGGCACCGGGGCCAGCGCGATGCAGGTCGTGCCGGCGGTGGCCGACCGCGTCGCTCACGTGACCGTGTTCCAGCGGTCACCGCAGTGGGTCGCGCCCAACGCCAACTACTTCGCGCCGGTCGGCGACGACGTGCACTGGCTGATGAGCCACGTCCCCTATTACCACTCCTGGTACCGGTTCCGGCTGGCGTGGAGCTTCAACGACAAGAACCACGCGGCGTACCAGAAGGACCCCGCATGGCCGCATCCCGAGCGATCGCTCAACGCCGCCAACGACCGTCACCGCCGGTTCTTCACGTCCTATCTGCGGGACGAGCTCGAGGGGCGGCCCGACCTCGTCCGGAAGTGCCTGCCTTCGTATCCGCCGTTCGGGAAACGGATCCTGCTCGACAACGGCTGGTTCGCCGCCCTGCGCCGCGAGAACGTCACCCTGGTGGCCGAGCCGGTCACCGAGGTCCTCCCGACGGGTGTCCGGGGTGCGGACGGCGCGATCCACGATGCCGACGTCCTGATCTGGTCGACGGGCTTCCAGCAGCAGCGGTTCCTGCACCCGATGGACATCGTCGGACGTGACGGAACGAACCTGCGGGACTTCTGGGACGACGACGACGCACGCGCCTATCTCGGGATCACCGCGCCGCGCTTCCCGAACCTGTTCTTCACCTACGGGCCCAACACCAACCCCGGTGGTGGCAGCACGATCTTCATCCTCGAGGCCCAGGTCCACTACATCCTCGACCTGCTCACTGTCATGAGGGAGAAGAACCTCGCGTCCGTCGAATGCCGGCCCGAGCCCTACGAGCGCTACAACCACGACGTCGACACCGCGCACGCCGCGATGATCTGGACCCACCCCGGGATGGACACCTATTACCGCAACGCCCGGGGGCGCGTCGTGACGAACATGCCCTGGCGGGTGGTCGACTACTGGCACATGACACGCCACGCCGATCTCGACGACTACGCGACGACGCCGTCCGACGATGAGCTCTGAGTCGCCGGGAGGCGCCTACCGCCTCGAGCACCTCGACGGGGTCCTCGTGGTGACCTTCGACCGGCCACCGGTCAACGCGTTCGACCTCCGCGCCTACCGGGACCTGACCCGAACGCTGGCCGAGAGCGACGGCGCCCCCGACGTCCGTGCGATCGTCCTGACCGGCGCGGGGGAGCGGGCGTTCACCGCCGGGACCGATCTCGCCGACCTCCGGCGGCCCGACCTCCTCGAGGAGCTGACCGCCGCCTCCCTGGCCTTCTTCGAGACCCTGGCCGGTCTCGACACACCACTGGTCGGAGCGCTCAACGGTCCCGCCGTCGGCGGCGGCGCCATGATCGCGGCGGACTGCGACGTCCTGATCGCCGTGCGCGCCGCCAGGATCGGGGTGCCGGAGCTGCAGCTGGGTTTCCCGGGCGCCGCCAGCCATCTGAAGCGGCTCGTGCCCCGGCCCGTGGCGCTGCGCATGCTCCTGCTCGGCGAACAGCCCGACGCCGATCGGCTCCTCGAGCTCGGAGCGCTCGCCGAGGTGGTCCAAACCACACAGGACCTGCATGTCGCGGCACTCTGCCATGCCGGGCGCATCGCGGCGCTCGACCCCGCCGGCGTCGCGACCGCGCGGCGGGTCGTGCGCGAGGACGAGGACGCCCGGGCGCTCGCCGGCTACCGCGCGGAACTCGCTGCGCTTCGACGGGCCCTCGCGTCGCGGCCGCCCGGCCGCCCTCGTCTGTCTCCCGCGCCCTGAGGGGTTCACGCGTCGCCTTCCGTCACCGAGGTCGGCACCTCCGCGAGAGGGAGGGAGGTCGAGAGCGCCCTCGGCCCGGTCGGACTCGGCCTGGACGGTCGAACACGACGCGGGTGGGCATGACATGGGTCGACGCGAACTGCCTGGGTGGCAGGGCGAAGATGCGAAGCGTTGTGGACTTCGTATGTCTCTGTATACGGTGGCGTCCTCCGGTGTTCGGCTAGCGACGTTCGCTCTGTCGCGCACGAAGGCCGTGTGTTCGTGTCGTTGTCGCAGGGAGGCGAGTGGCGTGAGCGTGGAAGACCACCCGGCGGAGCGTGCCGTCGCGGCGACCGCGGACATCCCGCCGAAGACGCCGGTCAGGGCGGCGCTGTCAGCCTTCCTGGGGACGGCGGCCGAGTACTACGACTTCATCATCTACGGGACGGCCGCGGCTCTCGTCTTCGGGCCGGTGTTCTTTCCAGAGACGAGCGCGGCGGCGGGCACGCTGTTGTCCCTGTCCACTTTCGCCGTCGCGTACCTCGTGCGGCCGCTGGCGTCGATCTGGCTCGGGCACCTTGGCGACCGGTTCGGGCGCAAGCGGCTCCTGGTCGCCACGCTGGCGTTGATGGGCCTCTCGACGCTGGCGATCGGGCTGCTGCCCGGGTACGACACCATCGGGATCGCGGCGCCGCTGCTGTTGGTGTTCTGCCGGATTCTGCAGGGCATATCGGCGGCGGGGGAGCAGGCGGGCGGGGCGTCGATGGCGCTCGAGCACGCCCCGGACGGCCGCCGCGGCTACTTCGCGAGCTGGACCCTCAGCGGCGCCAACGGCGGGCAGGTGCTGGCCATGCTCGCCTTCCTCCCGGTTGCGGCGCTGCCGGACGAGCAGCTCCTGTCGTGGGGTTGGCGAGTACCGTTCTGGGCCAGCGCGCTGGTCTTCGCCACCGCGCTGTGGGTCCGGCGGTTCACTCCGGAGACTCCGGAGTTCGAGCGGAACCGGCTCGGTGAGACCATCGTGCCCAATCCGGTGGCCGTGTTGGTCCGCCGGCAGTGGCGCGACGTCCTGCGGGTCGCCGGCTGCGCGATCATGGCCACGGTCAGCAGCGTGGTGTCGGTGTTCGGGCTGAGCTTCGGCACCGCGAGCGGCGTCGACCGGCAGACGATGATCTGGTCGGTACTGGTCGCCTACGCGCTGTCGATCGTCACCCAGCCCGCGTTCGCGCTGCTCTCGGACCGGGTGGGTCGCAAGCCGGTGTTCGTCGGCGGCACGCTGGGGTGTGCGGTGCTGGTGTTCGGCTACTTCCTGGTCGTGACGACGGGGAGCCCGTTGCTCATCGTCGCGGCGACCGTCGTCTTGATGGGACTGGCGTTCGCGGCGGCGAACGGGGTGGCCCCGTCCTTCTACCCGGAGCAGTTCGATTCGCGCTACCGATTCTCCGGCATGGCCATCGGCACGCAGTTCGGGTTCGTGATGGTGGGGCTGGCGCCGGTGATCGGAGCCGCGATCGTCGGGACCGGTGAGCTGGGCTGGGTGCCCGTGGCGGTATACAGCGCTGTCTGCTCACTGGTGGCCGCCGGCGCCGCGCTGGTGAGTCGCGAGACCGCCCATGTGCCGGCGAGAGAGCTCGGGGCAGCACCGAGCTGACGGGCCCGGCCTGCCCGAGTTCGCCACCTCTCGGCCCGGCCTTCTCTGTGTATACATCTGCGTCCAGATCATGACGAAGACGGAGAGCTCATGAGCACCTCACGCATCGAGGTCGACTTCGACCACTATTCCGCTGAGTACGCCAAGGATCCCCAGGGCATGAACCGGCGAATGCTGGAGTCCGCGGGTCCGTTGGCCTACAGCCACCATCACGGCGGCTTCTGGGTGGCCCTCGGATACGAGACGGTCCGCCGGATCGCCCGGGACGACGACACGTTCACCTCTACGCACGACCTGCCCAACGGCACGTCGCCCAACGGTGGCATCAATCACCCGCCGGCCCCGTTCCGCCTCATCCCGCTCGAGCTGGACCCACCCCAGTTCAACGTTTGGCGGCGACCGATGGGTAGGCACTTCGGGCCGCCGGCCATCGAGATGTGGAAGCCGAAGATGCAGGAGTACGCCACCTGGTGCCTGGACCAGGTCATCGAGTGCGGCAGTCTGGACTTCGTCACCGACTACGCGAATCCGGTGCCCGCGCTGCTGACGATGGAGCTGTTGGGCATCCCGATGGCGCGGTGGAAGGAGTTCGCCAAGGCCACCCATGCCCAGGCGGCGCTGCCTGGCGGATCCCCGGAGAAAGATCGGGCGCTGGCCACTTTCACCGAGATCGTCCAGTCGGTGATCCCGGTGGCCCATGACCGCCGGCAGAACCCCACGGACGACTTCCTGTCCAACATGGTCACCCTGGAGATCGACGGCCGTCGCCCGACGGACGAGGAGATCCTCTCGATCTGCCTCACCTTCGTCGGCGGCGGCGCCGACACCACGACTTCTCTCGTGTCCAGCACGTTGCACCATCTCGGCTCCCATCCGGAGGACCGGCAGCGGCTGATCGACGATCCGTCCCTGCTGGCGAGCGCATGCGAGGAGTTCCTTCGCTTCTACAGCCCGGTCCAGATCCTCGCCCGCACCGCCACGAAGGACATCGAGGTCGAGGGACAGCTCATCCGCGAGGGAGACCGGGTGCTGCTGTCCTGGGCGGCCGCGAACATGGACGCCACGGTCTTCGACGAGCCGGAGAAGATCAAGATCGACCGTTTTCCGAACCGGCACGCCGCGCTCGGCTTCGGGGTGCACAAATGCATCGGCACGCACCACGCTCGAGCCGACTTCGACATCATGGTGAGCGAGGTGCTGCGCCGGATCCCGGACTACACCGTGGACGAGAATGCGGTCGAAACCGCGCAGTCTGCCGGCGTGACGTGGGGCTACGTCAGCCTGCCCGCCACATTCACCCCGGGCGAACACTCCGGCCGGGTCAGTTCACTCGACACCACGCTCGCTGGCGCCTGACCTCGTCGGCGGACTCTCACAAGGAGAACCATGACCACACCGAGTCTCACCGGCCAAGTCGCGCTGATCACCGGGGCCGCGCGCGGGCAGGGCCGGTCACACGCCCTGCGCCTGGCCCGCGAGGGCGCGGACATCATTGCGATCGACGTCCCGGGCGATATCGCCAGCGTTCCCTATCCGATGGGCACCACGGAGGACCTCGCCGAGACGGTGAAGGGTGTCGAGGCGCTGGATCGCCGCGCCGTGGCCGTGCAGGCCGACGTGCGGGACGAGGGCCAGGTCGAGAAGGCCGTCATGCAGGGGCTGGAGGCCTTCGGCACGATCGACATAGTCTGTGCCAACGCAGGCATCCTGTCCTACGGCCCGGCGTGGGAGACCACGTCCTCCCAGTGGAAGGACACGATCGACACCAATCTGAACGGTGTCTGGTACGCCATCAGGGCCGCGCTTCCGGCCCTGATCGCTGGGGGCGGCGGCAACATCGTGATCACCAGCTCGATGGTCGGGGTCAAGCCTGGGGCCAATGCCCTGCCCTACGTGGCTGCCAAGTCCGCGCTCCTCGGGATCACCAAGTCGCTGGCGATCGAGCTCGGCCCCAAGAACATCCGGGTCAACGCGGTGGCCCCGACCACTGTGAACACGGACATGGTTGCCAACCAGGCGACCTACGACCTGTTCCGCCCGGACCTCACGAAGCCCACCATGGACGACTGCGTGGACGGCTTCTCCGGCATGCAGGCACTGACCATCCCGTGGATCGAGCCCGGCGACGTGAGCGCCGCGATCGCCTGGCTCGTGTCCTCCGAGGCCCGCTACGTCACCGGTGTCTGCCTCCCGGTCGACGGCGGAGCGTCGATCAAGTAGACGTCGGGCCACTACCCGAGACGAGGAACGCCATGACCACTGTGGAGAGCGCCGACATCGCCGTGCGCGCTTACCGGACCGTCAATCCCGCTACCGGAGAGGTCGTCACCGAGCACCCCGGTCTCGACCGTGGCGAAGCAGCTGAACTGCTCGACCGGGCGCACACCGCGTACGCGCGGTGGCGGTCCACGCCGATCGCCGAGCGCGTGGCCTGCTACCGCCGCTTCGCCGACCTGTACGAGTCGAAGGCAGATGAGTTCGCCCGCCAGGTCAGCATCGAGATGGGTAAGCCCCTGGGGCAGGCGGTCGCCGAGTCCGGGATGGTCCCCGAGATGTTCCGCTTCTACGCCGGCCGGGCAGAGGAGCTCCTCGCCGACGAGGAGGTGCAGGTTCCCGGCCTGTCCCACGCTGTGATCCGCCGCGAGCCCATCGGCGTCGTGCTGGGCATCGAGCCCTGGAACGGGCCGCTGTACCAGGCCATGCGGGCCACCGTGCCCAACCTGATCCTCGGGAACACGGTGGTGCTCAAGCCGTCGGAGATCAGTGCGGCCTCCACGTTGATGTTCGACGCACTGTTCCGCGAGGCAGGCTTTCCGGACGGCGCATTCCAGACGGCCCTGTTGTCGATCGACCAGGTCTCGGACTACATCGCGGACCCGCGTGTGCGTGCCGTGACCCTGACCGGGTCGGACCGGGCCGGAGCGGCCGTCGGCCAACAGGCGGGCCGGCACGTCAAGCCGGTCGTGTTGGAGCTCGGAGGGTCGGACGCGTTCATCGTCGCGGATTCCGCGGACGTCGACGCCGCGGTGGCCACGGCGGTCGCCTGCCGACTGTTGATCACCGGGCAGGCGTGCATCTCGCCCAAGCGGATCATCCTCACCGAGGCGGTCGCCGACCGTTTCCTCGCGGGCTTCCTCGCGCAGCTCGACGGCCAGGTGCTCGGCGACCCGTTCGACCCGGCGACCACGGTGGGGCCGATGTCGTCGGGCGCGGCAGCTGACCTGCTGCAGGAGCAGTACCAGGACGCGGTCTCCAAGGGGGCGACCGTCCTGAGGGCGGGAGGCCGCGTCGACGGGCCCGGCGCCTTCTTCGAGCCGGCCGTGATCACCGATATCTCCCCCGGAATGCGGGTCTACACGGAGGAGGCGTTCGGGCCGCTGGCCATGATCTACCGAGTGCCGGACGCGGCCGCTGCGATCGAGTTGGCCAACACCACGCCGTACGGCCTGGGCGGGACGGTGTTCGCCCAGGACCCCGACGAGGCGGACACGATCGCCCGCGGGCTCGACACCGGTGGTGTCGGCATCAACGGCTTCCTCGGTGCCCGGATCGAGCTGCCGTTCGGCGGCACCAAGAAGTCAGGTGTCGGTCGGGAGCTCGGCCGGTCAGGCCTGGACCCCTTCGCGAACATCAAGACCTACGGGTGGGCGTGAGCGCGACCGAGCTGCTGGAGAACCGCGGATGAGGATCGAGCTGGACCGGTCACTGTGCATGGGCAGCGGTGCCTGCGAATTGGTGAGTCCCGATCTCTTCTCGCTCGACGAGTGGGGATTGGTCGTGGCGGGGACCCCCGAGGTCGACTCCGGGAGGGAGGCGGATGCCACCGCGGCGGCGGAGGCGTGCCCGAACTCGGTGATCACAGTGGTCGAGTGAGCCGAGGAGTCACGACGGAGGGCCGGTCCGGATCGGGCCGGCCCTCCGTCGTCCGCGTGGGGTCACGCCCTGGCGATGGCGAGCATTCGATCTCGGCTCCAGACCTTGACTCTCTCGCGACCGGGCTGTCCGGCTCGACGCTCGTGTCCGTCGATCCGCAGCCAGCCGTTCCAGGTCACCGGCTCGATCCCGCGCGTACGCAGGGTGTCGAGGAGGTCGGGACGGGCGCCGTCGGGGGCTTCGCCAAGATCCGCGAGCACGTGGTTGATCGTCTCCTGGGCGTCCCCCTTGGTGTGCCCGATCAGGCCGACCGGCCCCCTCTTGATCCAGCCGGTGACGTACGCGCCGGGCACCACCATGCCGTCGGGAGAGAGGACACGGCCCTCGGTGTTGGGCACGGTGGCGGTGTCCGGGTCGTACGGCAGGCCCGGGACCGGTCCGGAGGCGTACCCGGTGGCCCGATACACCGCAGTGACCGGCCACTCCCGCACGGCAGAGGCAGGGGCGACCGTGCCGTCGCCCCGGAGCTCACCACGGCGGGTCCGCAAGCCCGTGACCGCCCCCTCGGTGACGGCGACCTCCAGAGGATCCTCGAGAAAGTGGAGGTGGACGAGGGTCTCGCCGGGCTCGGGGACGGGTGCGGCCGGCGCTGCGCAGGCCTGGAGCCTGGTCACCACCATGGCCTGGACCCGGTTTGCCGCCAGGAGCGCCTCCGAGCCCTCGTCGAGGACGACGTCGGTCTCGTCGACGTGTACTCGGACACCGGGCAGCGAGGTCAGCTCCCGCAGTTCGCCCGGGCTGAACTTGCAGTGGGCGACCCCGCGCCTGCCGAACACGTGCACGACACGTGCCCGGTTGGCGCGCAGACCGGCTTCGACATGGGCGGGGATGTCCGTGGTGGCGAGCTGCTCCGCGGGGCGGGCCAGGATCCGGGCCACGTCCAGCGCCACGTTGCCCACACCGACGACGGCCACCTGCTCGTCCTTCAACGGCCAGGTCTCCGGCGCGTCCGGGTGCGCGTTGTACCAGGCCACGAAGTCTGCTGCTCCGTGCAGGCCGGCAGCGGCCGGACCCAGGCCGCTGGGCCTGTCGAGCTCGGCGCCGGTGGCGATGACCCAGGACGGGTAATGCAGGGCCAGGTCCGCGACCTCGACGTCCCGACCCAGCTCGACGTGACCGAGGAACCGGACACGGGGATCGGACATCATGTCCGACAGCGACGTGACGACGTTCCGGATCCGCGGATGGTCGGGCGCGACCCCGTAGCGGATCAGCCCGAACGGCACGGGCAGCCGGTCCAGGACGTCCACCCGCAGTGTGGGATGTCCGGAGAGCAGACCGTGCGTGGCGAAGATTCCCGCCGGGCCGGCCCCGACGACCGCGACTGTGAGGCTCACAGGCCGGCCGTGCGCTCGTCGAGCAGCTCGGCGAACTTCTCCACCGCGCTCGCCCGCCGGGTGGGAACGTGCTCGCTGGGCACGTCCCGCGGGGTGTACTCGCGGAGGATCCGGCGAGCCACGCTGACCTTGTGCACCTCGTCCGGACCGTCGTAGATGCGCGACGACCTGGCGAAGCGGTACATGTACTCGAGCGGCAGGTCCGTGGTGAAGCCCAGCGAGCCGTGCACCTGGATGGCCCGGTCGATGACGTTGTAGAGCACCTGCGCGCCCCAGAATTTGATCATTGCGATGTCGTTGAGGGCCGACTTCACGCCGTAGGTGTCCATCTTCCAGGCGGCGTGGAGGGTCATCAGCCGGGCGGCTGTCATCTCCGCCGCGGACGTGGCGACCCAGTCCTGGACCATCTGCTTCTCGGCGAGCGGGGTGCCGAACGTGTGTCGGCTCACCGCGCGTTCGCAGAGCATGTCGAACGCCCGGGCGGACTGGCCCAGCCAGCGCATGCTGTGGTGGATCCGGCCCGGCCCGAGCCGTCGCTGTGCCAGGCGGAAGCCACCGCCGACCTCGCCGAGGACGTTCTCCTCCGGTACCCGGACGTCCTCGTAGAGGATCTCGGCCTGGCCGTCGGCCCGGCCGGCGCGGTCGTCGGGCTCGTCCATGGTGGGGATGTCCCGCACGATCGTGACGCCCGGGGCGTCGGTCGGCACGACGATCATCGAGGCGCGGTCGCGCGGGGCGGCCTCGGGGTCGGTCACCGCCATCACGATGAGGAAGTCCGAGCCGGTGGCCGACGAGGTGAACCATTTGTGCCCATTGATCACGAACTCGTCGCCGTCGCGAACCGCCGTCGTGGTGAGCATCGTGGGGTCGGATCCCGCGTTCGGCTCGGTCATCGAGAAGGCGCTGCGTTGGGCACCCTCGAGCAGCGGGAACATCCAGCGTCGCTTCTGCTCCTCCGTGCCCGCGAGAGCAATGAGCTCCGCGTTGCCGGAGTCCGGTGCGGAGCAGCCGAAGACGGCGGGCGCGAGCTGGGTGCGGCCGATGATCTCGTTCATCAGCCCGAGCCGGACCTGGCCGAAGCCGCTGCCTCCCAGTGCCGGGGGCAGATGAGCGGCCCACAGGCCGTGCTCCTTGACCTCCGCACGCAGCGGCTCGGTGGCACGCCGCAGTCGCACCGCGTCGAGCCGCAGCGGCTCCAGCGGGATCACCTCGGTGTCGATGAAGTCGCGCATCCACACGAGCTGCTTCTCGAACTCGGGGTCGGTGGAGAAGTCCCAGGCCATCGGGGGATCCCTTTCGGGTCGGTGAGGGCTAGCGCAGCCGCGCGACGGCCTCGACCGCGCGCTCGGTCTCGCTGTAGCCGGAGGCGTCCAACAACGTCAGGCGGTCGCGGTAGCCGTCGTCGGCCATGACCCCCGCGCGGTAGCGGGCGGTCACCCCTAGCTGGATGCAGGCCAGCCGCCAGATCGCGAACGCGGTGTAGTAGCCGATGCTGACCGGATCCGTCCCGGTGCGGGATACGTAGCGGGCGGTGAGCGCAGCCCGGTCCGGGAAGCCGGGGACGAGACTCGGCGGCGGGTACAGCGGGCTGAACGACTCACCGGGCTCCCGCCATGTGGCGAGCAGCCAGCCGAGATCGGCCAGAGCGGGTCCTGTCGTCGCCAGCTCCCAGTCGAAGACGGCGATCACGTCGCCCGCCGGCGAGAACGCGAGGTTCCCCGGGCGCAGGTCGCCGTGCAGGATCGCGCGGCTCTCGTCGGGCACGGCCTCGGCCAGCGCATCGTGCACACGCAGGAGGGTGGTCGCCTCCGGCCCGCCGTCGGCGCGCAAGCGCTCCCCCCACAGCCGCAGCTGGCGGGCAACGTAGCCAGGTCTGTCGGGCTTCTCGGGCAGCCCGAGCGCCGTCGGGTCGAGGGTGTGCAGCGCGACCATCACGTCGATCACCTGCTCGCCGGCGCGCCCGCGGACATCTGCGGGCAGCGCCGAGACGGCGTCCGGGCTGTCCAGGACGACGCCGTCCACCATGTCCATGACGTAGAAGCCGGCGCCGGTCACGCTGGCGTCCGCGCAGTAGGCGACCGGGGCCGGCACCGGGATCGCGGTGTCTCGGAGACGCACGAGCCAGTCCCACTCGCGACGCATGTCGTGGGCGGAGGTCGTGACCATCCCGGTCGGCGGGCGGCGGAGCACGCGGTCGCACCCGTCTGCATCCGTCACCCGGTAGGTGAGGTTCGACCGGCCGCCGGAGAGGACGGTGAACGAGTACGGTCCGCGCCCCACGCCGTGCGCCGTCAGCCATCCCGAGACCGCGGGGACGTCGAGCCCCCGGAGAACGTCCGGCGAGGAGGAGGTCACAGGGCCTCCGCGGAGCCGAAGAGGGCCGAGGACGTCATCTCCGACGACGGGCCGCCGGTGAGTAGCGACACGGTCGCGTCCGGCACCTGGTTGCACGACTGGCCGCGGAGCTGCCGCACGGCCTCGAGGCCCAGCGCCATACCGTGGACGAACCCTTCGGCGAGGTCGCCGCCGCTGGTGTTGACCGGCAAGGCCCCGCCCGGCGCGGTCAGGTTCTCGACGGTCATGAACTCGCCCGCCGTCTCGGCCGTGCAGAAGCCGTGGTCGATCAGCGACATCGCGCCGGGGCCGGTGAAGTTGAGGTAGACCTGGGCCACGTCGACGTCCGCGGGTCCCACGCCGGAGGAGGCCCACAGCCTGCGGGCGATCTCGAGCTGGCCCGCCGAGGTGTAGGGCTCGTGGTTCTCGTCCAGCTCGCCCCAGCGTGCCGGAGCGCCCATTTCGGCGGCCAGGAGGTAGGCGGGCTCCTGACGCAGGTCGCGGCCCCGCTCGGCCGAGGTCAGCAGGAGCGCGGCCGCGGCGTCGTTCTCGCGGCTGGAGTCGTAGAGGTGGAACGGCTCGGCGATCCACCGTGACTCGTCGTAGGTCTGCTCGTCGAGGCCGACGTCGCGACCGATCGCCCGCGGGTTGTTGGCCGCGTGCCGATAGGAGGCGATGGCCAGTGCGCGCAGTGCTGAGCGCGGCACCCCGTCGTGCTCGAGCAGACGCTGGGAGCGGATGCCCAGACACTGGACGGGGGAGTCCATGCCGTGCACGGTGTAGTTCGGCCCGAAGTAGCCGGCGCTGACTGCTCGCAACAACCGGCCGCTCTGCGACTCACTGCTCGCTCGATAGACGACGACGTAGTCCGCCTGCCCGGCCACGATGGCGCTGGCCGCCATCGCGATCGCGCCGCCGGTACCGCCGCCGCCTCCTCCGAAGACCATGCTGGACCAGCGCATGTTCCGGGTGCCGAGCGGTCCGATGAGCCTGGGGCCCTCGTTGACGTCCGCGCCGTAGGACGCGAAGCCGTCGACGTCCCGCACGTCCACCCCGGCGTCCTCGCAGGCCGCGACGATCGCCTTCAGCAGCAGGAGTCGTTCAGGATCGGGCGAGCGGCCTCGCTTGTAGATGGGCGTCTCACCGATGCCGACCACGGCAACCTTGCCACGGAGGCCCTCTCCGGCCACGGGTGTCTCCTTCGTCGGGATGGGGTCGGGGGGGTCAGGCCAGGCGCCAGCGCAGGGCGGGCAGGCCCTGGGTCCGGTCGGACGGTGCCTCGAAGACCCCGTGGACCTCGGCCCCGATCCGGACGTCCGCGTCGGGCCCGACGAGCAGCCCGAGCAGCCGCACGTCCCCGGCGTGCGGGAGCCGGACCAGGACGTTGACGTAGGGCACCAGGTCGTCGTACGCAGGCACGAAGCTCAGGTGATTGCGGATCCAGCTGTGCACGACGCCCGTCGGCTCGACGCGCTCCCAACCGAGCTCGAACGAACCGCAGTTCCAGCAGCGGAAATCCGCGGGCACGAACCACCGTCCGCAGCGGGGGCAACGCTGGATCTCGAGCCTGCGCTCGCCGAGCGCACTCCAGAAGGGGGCGTCGACGCGACGCTCGAAATCGACGGCTTCGTCGCGGTGAACTGGCATCGGCCACCTCGGGTCGCAGGGCCCGGGTCCTCGACGCCCGGTGGTGGGCGACGGTATACGGCTGCATCCAGACGGGCAATGCGGGACTTCCCGCGGCCGTATCGGTTCGTATACAGTTGTGTTCAGACGAGAGAACGGAGGCCGGCGTGGGTGACTTCGCCACGGGCGGGCTCATCGAGCCCGGCCCTCGTGATCCGCTCGCAGCCATCGCTCACGAGCGGGACGAGCTCGTGCGGATCGCTCGGGAGCTCGGAGCCGAGGACTGGGCGGCGCCGAGCGACTGTGCGGGCTGGTCGGTCAAGGACGTCTATGCCCACCTGTGGCTGGGCTTCGAGCAGATCCTCAACCCCGCGCTGCTGGTCCCCGCGTTTCCGGACGACATCGAGGCCACCTTGCACGCGTGGGTGGCAGACGAGCGGGAACGTCCTGCCGCAGCCGTCGCGGCCTGCTACGCGAAGAGCAGCGAGCTCGGTCTGCGCCGGATGCGGAAGTTCCGCGAGGGTGCGGTCGGGGACTCGGCGGTCACGCTGCAGAACCTGGGCTCTTACGCCCTGCGGGATCTCGCGGACGCCACCGCCTTCGACCACTACGCCCACCTCCGCGTGGACCTGCTGGGGCCGACCGGGCCGCTCGACGCAGTGGCCGCGTCCGCGGACGACCTGGTCCTGCCGCCCACCATCGTCTGGATGGTCCGCGGGCTGCCGCAGATGTGTGCCGCCGCGCTCGCCGGGGTGCGCGAGCCGGTGACCCTCGTGCTCGAGGGCCCGGGTGCCGGTCGCTGGACCTTCGCGGGCGGGGTGCCCGTCGAGGAGCCGGTGGACGTCGCGTGCGAGGTGCGTTCGAGCACCGCCGACTTCGTGGTCTGGGGCACGCGGCGCAGGCCGTGGCGGGACCGGGCGGTCGGTCTCGAGGGCGACGAGGAGGTGGGGCAGCGCTTCTGCGATGCCGTCAACGTCGTCTGATCGCCCCACCCCGTACGCCCTTCGAGGAGTCCGCTCATGTCCGCACCGGCCACCACCGACGTCGACTACCAGTTCCTGCGCTACGAGGTGCTCGACGACGGCGCGATCGTCCGTGTGACCCTCGCCCGGCCTCGGCAGCGCAATGCGCAGAACCGGGGCATCATCGTCGAGCTCGACGCGGCGTTCGCCCGTGCCGAGGCCGACGACGACGTCCGCGTGATCATCCTTGCCGCTGACGGCGACACCTTCTCCGCGGGCCATGACCTCGGCACCGCCGAGGACCTGGCGGAGAAGGGCGACGGCCCCGGGCAGCACCCGACCTACGCCTGCCACGGTGGCACCCTCGGCGGCGCCGAGAACCGCACCCGCCAGGAGTGGCACTACTACTTCGCCAACACCGTCCGCTGGCGCAATCTGCGCAAGATCACTATTGCGCAGTGCCAGGGCAAGGTGCTGTCGGCCGGCCTGATGCTGGCCTGGGCCTGTGACCTGATCGTAGCCGCCGACGACGTGCTGTTCGCGGACGTCGTCGGGACTCGGCTGGGGATGTGCGGGGTCGAGTACTTCGGACACCCGTGGGAATTCGGCGCCCGCAAGGCCAAGGAACTCCTGTTGACCGGGGACGCGCTCGATGCGGATGAGGCCCACCGGCTCGGCATGGTGAGCAAGGTGTTCCCGCGCGGAGAGCTGGAGGACAAGACGCTGGCGTTCGCGCGACGCGTCGCCCGGGTGCCGTCCATGGCCGCCCTACTGATCAAGGACTCGGTGAACCAGTCGCAGGAGGCGATGGGGTTCACCGCCGCGCTGAACTCGTGCTTCAGCATCCATCAGCTCAACCATGCGCACTGGAGCGAGGTGTCCGGCGGCGAGGTGTACATCGGCACCGCCGACTACGGCCTCGACGACTGGCGCGCGTCGCCACGGATCCCCTTCGCGGAGAAGTCCGTCCCCTGACGGTCGGCGGGCTGGGCGCGCGCGCTCATGCCGCATCTTCCGAATACCGATGTATTCACCGCATGCGCCGGTGGACGGCAAGGAGCACCATGATCCCCCATCTCGATGACGACCATCGAGAGTTCGCCCGCTCGGTCGGCGACTACGCCGACCGCAAGCTCGCCGACGGCGCGACCGCCCGGGCACGTGCCGCCGGGCTCGACCGTGATCTCAATCGCGCCCTCGCCGCCCAGGGCCTGTTCGGCCTCGCCTCTCCCGAGGAGGCGGGTGGTCAGGGCGGCGACCTGCTGAGCGCCGTGATCGCGCTCTACGAGATCGCCTTACGCTGCCCGAAGAGCGCGGACCTGGTGCAGGCGGGCAACTTCGGCGCGAGCCGGACGTTCGTCCAGTACGCGTCGCCCGCTCAGCGGGAACGTTGGCTGCCCGGCCTGTTCTCCGGCGACCTCGTCATGGGACTGGGCATGTCGGAGCCCGAGGCCGGCTCGGCGGTCACGTCGCTGACCACGTCGGCCACCCCGGACGGCGGTGGGTTCCGGCTCAACGGCACGAAGGTCTTCGGCACCCACAGCGTCGACGCGGACGTTTTCCTGGTCTACGCGCGGTTCGGTCCCGGCACTGGCGGGATCGGATCCGTGCTCGTCCCGCGAGATGCCCCCGGGCTGACCTTCGGCGAGCCCAGCGAGTTCATGAGCGGCGAGGAGTGGTGCCAGCTCTACTTCGACGACGTCCCGGTCCCGGCGGAGGACGTGCTGCTCGGTGAGGGTGGTTTCAAGCGCCAGATCTCGGGCTTCAACGTCGAGCGGCTGGGCAACGCCACGCGGGCACTCGCCGTCGGTCGGCTGGCCTTCCGGATCGCGCGCGACCATGTGTCGACCCGCGAGCAGTTCGGCCGTCCGCTGGCGGAGTTCCAGGGACTGCAATGGCGCTTCGCCGACTGCGCCGTCGAGCTCGACGCGGCGGATCTGCTGCTCGACCGGGCGGTGAGGGAGCTGGACGCGGACGGTCTGCCCACGGCCTACAACACCGCCGCGGCCAAGCTCGCCGCGAACCGGGCGGGCTTCCGCGCCGCGGACCTCGCCGTCCAGGCGATGGGCGGCACCGGGTACAGCCGCGAGTCCATCGTGGAGTACTGCTTCCGGCGCACCCGTGGCTGGATGATCGCGGGCGGATCGATCGAGATCCTGCAGAACCGGGTCGCCGAGTCGGTCTTCGGTCGCCGTTTCGACCAGCGGAGCGGGTGAGGAGCGTGGCCGTGCCGACGGGTCGGGTGCCGACCGCTCCGAGCTTGGCCGAGGCCGTGCTGGCGCCGCGCAGTGTCGCCCTGGTCGGCGTGTCCGACGACGGCGCGCGCACCACCGGACGTCCGCTGGCCTTCCTGCGGGCAGCATCGTTCGGCGGCTCCGTGTACCCGGTCAACCCGCGCCGCGACACCGTCCAGGGCGAGCGGTGCTGGCCCTCGGTGTCGGCGCTGCCCGAAGTGCCCGACCACGTGTTCGTGATGATCGGGACGGACGGGGTCGCCGGTGTCATCGACGAGTGCGGCCGGCTCGGTGTCCCGGTGGCCACGGTCCTGGCGGGCGGGTTCGCCGAGTCGGGTGACGGGGGCGTGCGGCGGGAGCGCGAGCTCCTGCGCCTCGCGGTACGCCATGGGATACGGGTCATCGGGCCGAGCAGCATCGGGGTGGTCAACACCCGCAACGGTCTGCTTCTCACGGCCAACGCGGTCTTCCGCGAGCCCGGGCTGCCCACCGGTTCAGTGCTGGTCGCCTCCCAGTCCGGGTCGATGATCGGGTCGCTGGTCTCGCGCGGCAAGTCGCTGGGCCTCGGCTTCGCCGGGTTGGTGTCGACCGGGAGTGAGAGCGACGTCACGATCGGGGAGCTCTGCGCGGCCACCTTGGACGACCCCGGGATCGCCTCCTACCTGTTGTTCCTGGAGAACCTCAAGGGCGCGCGCCATCTCGCGGACTTCGGCCGGGCCGCCGCGGAGCGCGGGAAGCCCGTGGTGGTCTACAAGCTGGGGCGGTCTGACGCCGCCGCCGAGCTGGCCGCGTCGCACACCGGTGCGCTGGCGGGCGCAGACGACATCGCCGAGGAGTTCTTCGCCGCGCACGGCATCGCCCGGGTCGACACGCTCGACGGGCTTCTGGAGGGCATGACGCTCGCGCCGCGGCTGGCCATCCGTTCCCGCGCTGCCAGCGCGCCGAGGATCGGCGTGGTCACCACGACCGGCGGCGGTGCGGCCATGGTCGTCGACCAACTGGCTATTCGCGGCGTCGACGTGGCTCCGCCGAGCGGCGCGGTGTTCGAGGACCTCGCGGCGGCGGGGGTGGCCGCGTCGCCCGGCCGGATCGTGGATGTCACCCTCGCCGGCACCCGGTACCCGCTGATGAAGGCCACGCTCGACATCGTGCTGGACAGCGGGGAGTTCGACCTGGTCCTCGCCGTCGTCGGGTCCTCGGCGCGCGCCGAGCCCGAGCTGGCGCTGCAGGCCGTCGTCGACAGCGGTACGCACCGTGTGCCACTGGCGTGCTTCCTCGTCCCGGACGCACCCGGTGCGCTCCCGCTGCTGGGGGGCGCCGCGGTCCCCACCTTCCGGACCCCCGAGGCGTGCGCGGACGCGGTCTCCGCGTTGTTCGGACGCCGACCACCGGTCCCCTCGGTGCCGCGGGCCGTGGGCCTGCCTGCCGCACGCAGCCGCACCCTCGACGAGGCGTCCGCCTACGCCGTGCTCGACAGGCTCGGTATCCGCCGGGCGACGTCCACCGTGCTGGAGGTGCCCGCCGACCCAGGCGCTGTCGACGTCGGCCCAGTGCCGGAGGGCGGCGGGCCGTACGTGGTGAAGGTGGTGTCCGCGGACATCCCCCACAAGTCCGAGGTCGGCGGCGTGGTGCTCGACGTGCACGGACACGCCGGGGTGCGGGCGGCGGTGGTGCGTATCGCCGAGTCCGTGTCGGCCAACCTGCCCACCGTTCCGGTCGACCACGTTCTGGTCCAGCCGCAGCTCTCCGCACTGGGTGAGGTGCTGGTGGGTTACCACACCGATCCGGACGTCGGTCCGATCGTCATGGTGGCGGCGGGCGGCGAGCTCGCCGAGATTCACCGCGATCGCAGCATCCGGATGGCGCCGGTCGACACGGAGACGGCACGGGAGATGGTGGACGAGGTCGCCAGCCTCAGGCAGTTCCGCGGCTTCCGTGGTCGGCCGTGCGGTGACCTCGACGCCCTGGTCGAGGTCATGGTCGCGCTGTCCCGACTGGCGCTGGATCCGGAGGTCGCCGTCGTGGACGCCGAGATCAACCCGTTGTTGGTGTGCCCCGAGGGCGAGGGAGTCGTGGCGGTGGACGCGCTCGTGACGATGCGGAGGCCCTCGTGACCGTGCCGCGCCTTCCCCGCGCCGAGGAAGATCGCCTCGGAACCGCCCCCTCCTCGAACGGAAGCCTGCGATGATCCCACTCTCGGCCAGGCTCGACGCCCTGGGGCGCCACGCGCCCGGCCTCACTCGGCTGGCCCCGCGGCTCGACGTGACCTTCCTGCTGCGCTCCGGGTCGGACGAGGCCCTGGTCGAGGTCCGGCACGGGGTGGTCGACCGCGCTGCGCCGGGACCTTTCGTCATGCCCGCCTGGACCTTCGCGTTGTCCGCCGCCCCCGACGAATGGGACGCCTTCTGGTCTTCGCGACCCGCCCCGGGCCATCACGACCTGTTCGCCATGATCAAGCGCCGGGCCCTGCGCGCCGAGGGCGACCTGCATCCGTTCATGTCCCACCTCCGCTACTTCAAGGAACTGCTCGCCCTGCCCCGGGGAGGTCGCCCATGAGCGCCTTGTTCGACGCCGTCACCGGTCGCTATCTGCTGCTGAACCTCGACGGCGACGCCCTGCGCGTCTACGTCGAGGAGGCTGGATCGGGCATTCCGCTGGTCTGCCTCCACACGGCGGGCGCAGACACCCGCCAGTACCGAGGGCTGATGAACGACCCGGATGTCACCGATCGGTTCCGTGTGATCTCCTTCGATCTCCCCTTCCACGGCAAGTCGTCGCCACCCGCCGGCTGGCAGGACGAGGACTATCAGCTCACCAGCGCGCGCTACGTCGCGCTCGTGATGGCCGTGATCGAGGCGCTGGAGCTGGCCCAGCCGGTCGTGATGGGCTGCTCCATCGGCGGCCGGGTCGTGCTGCACCTCGCGCTGGAGCACGCGGACGCTCTGGGCGGGGTCATCGGGCTGCAGTCCGGTGCGCACGTCGAGCCCTACTACGACCTGAGCTGGCTGCACCGCCCGGACGTGCACGGCGGTGAGGTCTGCTCGGCGGTGGTCTCCGGTCTCATCGGCCCGGACGCGCCGGAGACGGACCGTTGGGAGACGCTCTGGCACTACGCCATGAGCGGGCCGGGCGTGTTCAAGGGCGACCTGCACTTCTACAAGGTCGACGGAGACATCCGGGACCGCATCGCGGCCATCGACGTCACCCGCTGTCCGGTGCACCTTCTCACCGGGGAGTACGACTATTCCTGCACCCCGGAGGACTCGCGGGCGGTCGTCGCCGCCGTGCCCGGAGCGACTCTCGAGGTCATGGACGGGCTCGGGCACTTCCCCATGTCCGAGGACTACGGCCGGTTTCGCGAGTACCTGCTACCGGTTCTCGCGCGGCTGCGTGAGGACCGGACGGCAAGCGTCCGATGACCGCGGTGGACAGCCCGGTGCCGGCGCGGTCGGACGGGGCGGCCGCCGAGCGGCGCGCGAAGGCCGAGGGCCGGTACGGCGGCCTCGCCTCGGTCGTGGACGGCTGCCCGGTCACCGTTGCCGAGGACGTTCTGCCGGTGCTCGACCCCGCGACCGGCCGCGAGCTCGGTGCTCTGCCGCTGCTTCCGCCCGCCGAGATCACCCGCGCGGTCGACGTGGTGGCCGAGGCTTTTCCCGGATGGGCCCGGACGCCTGCCTCGGAGCGTGCCGCGACCCTCCTGCGTGCGGCGGACCTGTTGCGGGCACGTGCCGTGGCCATCGCCGAGACGATCACTCTGGAGCTCGGCAAGCCGGTGCCGCAGGCCGAGGCCGAAGTCCGACAGGCGGCGGCAATCGTCGCGTGGAACGCCGAAGAGGCCACCCGCGGCTACGGGCGCACCCTGCCCCCGGAGGACGCCGCCCGTCGCTGGGTCCAGATGGAGCCGGTCGGTCCCGTGCTGGCCCTCGCCTCCTGGAACGCCCCGTTGCAGACTCTCGCCCGCAAGACGACCTCCGCCCTGGCGGCCGGATGCACCGTCGTGGCCAAGCCCGCCGAGCAGACCCCGGCCACAGCGCTGGCGCTCCTCACCGTGCTGCACGACGCCGGCGTCCCCGGTGACGCCGTGGCCGTCGTCTTCGGCAGGCCGGAGACGGTGAGCAGGACCATCCTGGCCCATCCCGCGCTGCGCGCGGTGACCTTCACCGGGTCCACGGCCATCGGCAGCGGGCTGGCAGCCGAGGCCGCGGGGCGGCATCTGCGGCTGGTGCTCGAACTGGGCGGACACGCCCCGGTCGTGGTCCTGCCCGGCGTCGATGTGTCCGACCTGGCCCGCAGCGCTGCGACGGCCGCGTTCCGCAACGCCGGTCAGGTCTGCACGTCCCCCTCGCGGTTCCTGGTGCACCACTCCCTGCACGACGAGTTCGTCGGCTGCTTCAACGCGGAGACCGCGGGACTGCGCGTGGGCGACGGGTTCGCCGCGGTCGACGTCGGGCCGCTGGCGCATCCCGGCCGGATCGCGTGGGCCCAGCAGCTGGTCGCGGACGCCCGTGAGCGCGGACTGGAGATCCCGGTCGGTGGGCACCGGTTGGCGGGCCCGGGTCTGTTCCACGCGCCGACGGTGATCCTGGATCCGGCGGCATCGGCCCTGGCCTCGACCGAGGAGCCGTTCGGGCCGCTGGCCACGGTCACGGCCGTCGACGACGTCGACCACGCGATCACGCTGGCCAACCAGCTGCCGGCCGCGCTGGCGGCGTACGCCTTCGCCACCGATCACCGGGAGGTCTCCCGGCTGGTCGACGGGCTGAACTGTGGCGCGCTCGCGGTGAACGGCTGGCGAGTCTCCGCCGCGGACACCCCGTTCGGTGGCCGCGGGGCGAGTGGGCACGGCGTCGAAGGCGGCGTCGAGGGCGTCGCGGCGTTCCGGCAGCAGAAGTTCGTGGCCGCATGGTGACCGCGGTGGACGGGGCGAGAGCGGCGGTGCTGCGGGAGGTGGGCGCGCCGCTCGAGGTCGTGACCGGTCTGTCGGTGGAGGCGCCGCACGCGGGCGAGGTCCTGGTCCGGATGGTCGCCTCCGGGATCTGCCACACCGACCTCACCGCGCTCCGCGGTCTGGTGCCGGTGGGCGAGCTGCCGGCCGTGCTGGGGCACGAGGGCGCGGGAGTGGTCGAGGCCGTCGGGCCGGGCGTTGTGGACGTGGTCGTGGGCGACCATGTCGTGATCTCCTGGGTGCCGCGCTGCGGGCGCTGTTACTTCTGCATGCGGGACGAGCCCCACCTCTGTGAGGTGGGCGGCGCCTCGAGCACGGCGGGCACTCTCCTCGACGGCGGGACCCGCAGCGCGATCGACGGGATCCCGGTACGGCAGATGTGCGGCGCGGGAACCTTCGCCGAGTACACAGTGCTGCCCGCGAGCGCGGTCGTGCCGATCCCCGCGGACGTCGACCTCACGGCGGCCGCGCTGGTCGGCTGCGGTGTCCTGACCGGCGTCGGGGCAGCGGTCACGACGGCACACATCCGGCCGGACGACGTCGTGGCCGTGGTCGGATGCGGCGGTGTCGGACTGAACGCGGTGCAGGGCGCGCTGATCGCGGGGGCGGGGCTGGTCGTGGCCGTGGACGTCCGGGAGGACGCGCTGGCTCTCGCCCGCCGCCTCGGTGCGGGCGAGACCGTCGAGGCGGAGGGCAAGGACGCGATCAAGGCCGTCCGGGCGCTCACCGGCGGCCGGGGTGCGGATGTGGTGCTGGAGGTCGCGGGACGCGCCGACACGATCGGTGCCGCCGTGCGCATGAGTAGGCGGGGAGGAGAGGTCGTCCTGGTCGGCGTCCCGCCCGTCGACGTGCGGTTGGACGTGCCCGTCCTCACCGGCATCGTGGCGGCGGGCCGCCGGGTGGCGGGCAGCTGGTACGGCGATACAGACGTCCGGCGGGACGTACCCCGCATCCTGGAATGGTTCGGCGAGAACCGGCTGGCGCTCGATGCGCTGGTCGCCCATCGCTGTGCCGTCGAGCAGGTCGGGGTGGAGCTCGATCAGCTCGGGCACAGGGGCCCGGGCAGAGTGGTGGTTGAATACACGTGAACACCGGAGCATCAGAGCGAGCTGTCGCGTCAGCGGGGAGGCCACGCCGTGCCCGATACAGACACCCAGGACCTGGGCCGCAGGCGATTCGTGCCCAAGACAACCCTGGTCTACGAGCAGCTCCGCGAGCAGATCGCCGAGGGCGCCTGGGAACCCGGAGAACGGTTGCTCGAGGTGGATCTCGTCAAGCGGTTCGAGGTCAGTCGCACCCCGGTCCGGGAGGCTCTCGTTCGGCTCGAGCAGGACGGACTGGTGACCAGGCAGGGGACGACCGCGTCGGTTCGACAGCGCAGCCCGGACGAGGTGTTGGACATCTATGCGGCCCGAGTTCTGATCGAAGGAAGCATCGCCCGGTCGGCCGCCGCCCGGCGGGTCACCACCGATCTGCTCCGGCTCGAAGCGGCGGTTGCCCGCTGCGTGGGCGCGGACCCGACGGATCCGTTTCAGCTCCAGCAGGTCAACCGGGAGTTCCACAGCGCACTCATGGTGGCCGCCCGCAATCCCACCCTGGAGGACATCCAGGGGCGGTTGACCAGACAGGTCCTGCGGCTGCCATCAACGACCTTGAGCTACCCGGGTCGTTGGGCGCGTGCCTGCGCGGAGCACGAGGCCATCGTCGACGCGGTCCGCGGGCAGGACGGGGACACGGCGGAGCAGCTGGCGCGGGCGCATATGCAGGAGGCGGCGGACATCCGGCTGCGGCTGATGGCCGAGGAGTTCGCCGCAGAGTGAGCCGTGGTGTGAACCCCGGCGGGAGCGGGGGGCGCGGCCGATGACCGGATACGACCTGCTCCGCGGGGTCCGTGTCGTCGAACTGGCGCAGCTCGCCCCTGCGGGCGTCGGCGGACACCTGGCCGATCTGGGCGCGGACGTCGTCCACGTCGAGCCGCTGGCGGGAGATGTCACGCGACACGCGGGCGGCGACGTCGTCGGGCCCGACGCGGTGGGCATGCTGCACCTCCGATGGAACCGGGGGAAGCGGAGCCTCGCGATCGACCTACGCACCCCGCGCGGCCGCGAGATCGTGTCGGGACTCGTCGACGGGTCGGACGTGTTCGTCGACGGCTTCCGGGCGGGGGCGGCGGGACGGATGGGTCTCGACGCGGCCACGGTGCTCGAGCGCAACCCGGGCCTGGTGTACGTCTCGGTCTCCGGCTACGGCGCGCAGGGACCGTACGGAGGGTTGGGCTCGCACGGTCCGGCCTTCGACGCGTTCGGCGGCCTTCTGCCCCCGGTGCGCGACGCCGGCGGGGACCCGCAGCCCGGCTCCTGGACCCCGGTGGGCATGCACGGGGTCGGCCTCTACGCGGCGATGGGCGTGTGCGCGGCGCTGGTCAAGGCGCGTGCGTCCGGGCGGGGCACGGTGCTGGAGATCGCAGCGGCCGACGTCAGCGCCTCGTGGCTCCCGGACAAGGTCGACGCGGAACTGAACCGTGATGTGGTCCGCAGGAACGGGACCTACCTCCCCGACGGCAGGCTCACACTCTGGCCTCGCCTGACCTACTACGGCACCAAGGACGACCGGGTGCTGTTCTTCCAGCCGTACGAGGAGCGGTTCTGGGTCGCCTTCTGCGCGGCCGTGGATCGGCCCGATCTGGCCGGGCATCCGCTGGACATCGGCGGCGACGCGGCGACGGCCGACGACCTGTGGCGCCGGTTGCGGGATCTGTTCCGCACCCGCACGTACGACGAGTGGATGGACCTCTTCGTCGCACACGACGTGCCGACGGGTCCGATCAACACCGTGGAGTCGCTCCCCGCGGATCCGCACTTCCGAGCCCGTGCGAGTACCTACACGACCGAGCTGGAGGGGGCCGGGGCGCTCACGCTCACCACCGCACCCCTGCGCGTCGTGGGCCAGGAGTTCGCGCCGCGAACGGCTCCGCGCCGCGGCCAGGACACGGTTGACGTGCTCCGCGGCCTGGGCCTTGCCGAGTCCGAGATCGAAGCGCTCGAGCGGGAGAACGTCATAGGGAGCTGACTCCCATCGGCAGTGGCTCGGCCAGGAGCAATCCTGTATACGTCGGTAGCCAAACAGATACGGAGGCGCTGTCATGGATGTGCACGGAGCGGTCGCGCTCGTCACCGGCGGGGCCGGTGGCCTCGGCAGGGCGACCGTGGAGCGGCTGGTGGCCGACGGGATGCGGGTCGTCGTGGCGGACGTCGACGAACGAGGCGAGAAGGTCGTCGCCGATCTCGGGGGATCCGCCCACTTCGTGCGGACGGACGTGACGGACGAGGACTCGGTGGCGGCCGCCGTCGCAGCCGCCGCAGAGCTCGGTCCCGTGCGCGCCGCGGTGTGCGCCCACGGAGGTCCGGTGGCCCTCTCCCGCATCCTGGACCGGGCGAACCAGCCGTACGACATGGGCCTCTTCACCCGCACGATCGACGTGTACCTGACCGGAACGTTCCGGGTGTTGCGCGCTGCCGCGGCCGCGATGGCCGACACGGAGCCGCTGGAGTCCGGTCAACGCGGCGTGATCGTCACGACGGCGAGCATCGCGGCGTTCGAGGGGCAGATCGGTCAGTCGGACTACTCCGCGGCCAAGGGCGGTGTCGTGGGGCTCGGCCTGGTCGCCGCGCGGGATCTCTCCGCCGTCGGCGTGCGGGTGATGACCATCGCCCCCGGCACGTTCTACACACCCGCGTTCCCGATGCCCGAGCACGAGGCGCAGGAGCGTTGGGGCTCGGCCGTTCCGAACCCGCGCCGGATGGGCAGGCCCGCCGAGTACGCCGCCCTGGTGTCGTCGATCGTCGCGAACGACTACCTCAACGGCGAGGTCATCCGTCTCGACGGTGCCCAGCGATTTGCGCCGAAGCCGTGAGCAAGATGGCGCTACCTCTCGACGGGCGGATCGCGCTCGTCACCGGCGCCGGCTCGGGGCTCGGCCGTGCCATCGCGGTCGAGCTGGCGCGCCGCGGCGCGCGGGTGCGCTGCGCGGACCGCACGGGAGCACAGGAGGAGACCGCGAGCCTGATCGGCGGGTCGCCGATGCGGTTGGACGTGACGTCGGCGGACCAGTGGGCGGACGCCGTCGAGACGGCCCGCGCGGAAGACGGCGAGATCGACGTCCTCTGCAACGTGGCCGGCGTCCACGGGCCGCAGGCAGCGGTCGGCGAGTACCCGGTTGCCGAGTGGGACAGCGTGTTCGACGTCAACGCCCGAGCGGTCTTCCTCGGCATCCGCGCCGTGCTGCCGCACATGGTGGAGCGTCGCTCGGGAAGCATCGTCTCGGTCGGCTCGATGGCCGGTGTGCGGTCCGTCGTTCCGTTCACCGTCCCGTACGCCGCCGCCAAGGCGGCGGTGATGACCTTGACCCAAGGGGTCGCCGCTGAGTACGGCCCGGCCGGAATCCGCGCGAACTGCGTGGCCCCCGGCACGATCACCACCCCGATGAACCCCGACAGCGACAGGACGGCCTTCGTGGTCGGCCAGGTGCCGCTGCGTCGCAAGGGGGAACCGAGCGAGATCGCCACGGCAGTGGCGTTCCTCGCGGGGCCGGACGCGTCGTACGTCAACGGCGAGACCCTCGTCGTCGACGGGGGCTACACCGTGAAGTTCGCGGGCTCCAATCCGCGCAACTCGGCCGTCGACTGACGCCGGGGTCGTTGATGCCACGAGGAGCACTGATGAGAGCCTTGCACGAGGACCGGCGATGAGCGGCGATCTCGCCGGCTTCCTGCGATTCTGGGCCGGGCGGATTCCGGACCGGGACGCCGTTCGGGCCGAGACCGGCCGGCTGACCTGGTGCGAGCTGGACCGAGCCGCCGACCGTGTGGCGGCGGGGCTGCAGGCGAGAGGCACCGGGCCGGGCGGCACTGTCGGAATCCTCCTGGACAACCGGCCCGAGTTCGTCATCGCGCTGCTCGGGATCCTGCGCACCGGCGCCGCGGCCGCGTTGCTGAACCCCCGGCTCACGGCGGAGGAGATCGGTTTCCAGCTCCACGACAGCCGCGCGAATCCGGTGTTCACCTCCACCGCGGCCGTACCGGTGGACGTCGAGACCGTCCGGGTGGACCGCGAGGAGTGGACTGACTTCGGCCGGGACGCGTGCCTTCGGGCTGTCGACATCGACCCCACCACGACCGCCCTGCTCAGCTACACCTCGGGCACCACCGGCACCCCGAAGGGTGCGCTGCTGACCCACGCGGCGATCATCGCTGCGGCGTATGCCCGGATCCTGCCCGACGCGATCTGCTCCGACGACGTTCAGCTGATCACTACGCCACTGGCGCTGGCGGGCCCGGTCAGCTACCTGCTGCGCGAGGGGATCGTGTCCGGCTCCACCACCGTGCTGGAGCGTGCGGTGGACGGAGCCCGGTTGCTGGAGGTCGTGGAACGGGAGCGGATCACCAATTTCGGGGCCGTCCCCGTGGTGTTCGAGCGCATGCTGGCGAGTCCCCGACTGGCCTCCACCGACCTGTCCAGCCTGCGCTGCGTCCAGGTCGGAGGGGCACCCGTCGGACTGGAGACGATCAAGGCATGGCAGGCGCTCGGAGTGCGGATGCTGCTGGGCTACGGGCAGACCGAGACGGCGGGAGCGTGCGTCACGATCCTCTATCCGGACGAGGCCGAACGAAAACTCGGTACCTCGGGGCGACCGATCATGCATCACGAGATTCGGATCGTGGGTGCGGACGACCAGCCGCTCCCGGTCGGCGAGATCGGTGAGATCCACGTTCGCGGCCCGGCGGTGATGACGCGGTACCACGAGCGGCCGGAGGAGAGCGCCGCAGCGCTGACGGACGGTTGGCTGCGCACTGGAGACATCGGCCTCGTGGACGACGAGGGCTACTTGACCGTCACCGGCCGCGCTCGAGACGTGATCATCTCGGGGGGGATGAACGTCTATCCGGCGGAGATCGAGCTGCACCTGGTCGGGCGCGCCGGCATCGACGAGGGAGCCGTGGTCGGCGTGCCGGACGCGACGTGGGGTGAGGTGCCCATGCTGGTCGTCCCCTCGGTCCACGGAGTTGACCGCGAGGAGCTGCGAACCGTGTGTGAGCAGAACCTGGCGCGCTACAAGCATCCCCGTTACCTGCTCGAACTCGGGCAACCGCTGCCACGGAACAGCCACGGCAAGATTCAGAAACCGGAGCTCGCCGAGCGCAGCCGAGCACTCGTCCCATGGGCGGAGCCGCTCGGGTCAGCCCCCGAGCCACGGCAGGCGAACGAGCTCGAACGAGCCCGTCAGGTCACGAGAGGAAGGACCACGCCATGACGGCGAGCACCCGGAACGCCGATGTCGCCGAACGCCTGATCGAGTACATCGAGCAGGGGACGACCGATCTCGCCGAGCACGACCTGCGGGTCCCCGTGGCGCACTATGTCGATCCTGAGCGGCTTCGCGCCGAGCTCGCCCTGATGCGCACCCTGCCGTTGATCGTCGCGCACACATCCGAGGTGGGCAGGCCCGGCCAGTTCGTCACGCGGACCGTGCTCGGCACTCCGCTGATCATCGCTCGACAGACGGACGGCACCGTCGCCGCCTATGTCAACGTGTGCCGACACCGCGGAGGGACGGTCGAGAAGGAGCCCGCCGGCAACCGGCGATTCTTCACCTGCCGCTACCACGGTTGGACGTACGCGCGGGACGGCGGCACCCTGCGCGGCGTTCCTTACGAGGAGTCCTTCGAATCGATCGATCGTGCCTGTCACAGCCTCCGGACCGTCGCGGTGGAGGAGGCCCACGGCTTCGTCTGGGCGACGCTCGAGGGTCAGCCCGCCGGCCCCGTGAGCGAGTACCTCGGCCCGGACGTGATCGAGCAGCTCGAGCCTTTCCGGCTGGAGAAGACCACCGTCCACCTGGAGCGAGTCTTCGACCTCGAGATCAACTGGAAGATCGTCGTCGACGGAGCACTGGACACCCTGCACCCCAAGTTCCTGCACCCCACCGGGGTCGGGAAGCTGCTCGCCACCAACACCACGATCTGGCGGGACTTCGGGCGCCACGGCCAGCTGTTCAGCCCGCGGATGAAGCTCGCCGACAAGGCGCGCGAAGGAGTGTCGCTCGAGCAGCTGTGGCGCTACGTCGGCATGAACATCTTCGTCTACCCCAACAACATGATCATCGCTGCGCCCGACCACGTGGAGTTCTGGTCCGTGTGGCCCCACCCGTCGGATCCTGGGAAGTGCACGGCGCACATCCGCTTCCTGATCGACCCCGACCGGGTCGACGACGCCATGGCCGCCAGATTGGCCAAGAGCGCGGAGATCCTCGAGGACGCGGCGCTCAATGAGGACTTCCCGATGGAGGAGTCCATCCAGCGGAACTCGGCGGCGGTGCCCGACGGTGAGTACCTCTACGGCCGCAGCGAGCTCAACACCCAGCACCTGCACCTGCAGCTGGCGCGGGACCTGGGTTCGTGACGGCCGGCACCCGCCCCGAACGCTCCGCGGAGGACCCCGCCGTCGCCGAGGGGAGGGACGTCACCGTTCTGCGGCGCGTGCAGGTGGCCGACGGGGTGGTCGCGCTGACCCTCGGCCCGGGCGAGTCGGGGGAGCTGCCTGGCTGGGCGCCCGGCGCGCACATCGACGTGCGGGTCGGAGACGGCTCAGTCCGGCAGTATTCGCTCTGCGGGGACCCGGCGGAGGCGGGCACCTACCGCATCGCGGTGCTGCGCGAACCGGACGGCCGCGGCGGGTCGGCCTGGGTGCACGACGAGGTCGCCGAGGGGGACACGCTGCGCATCGCGGGTCCCCGCAACCAGTTCGAGCTCGAAGCCGGTCCGGAGACGCTTCTCGTCGCAGGCGGGATCGGTGTCACTCCCTTGCTCGCCATGGCCCGCGGGCTCGCGGGGGAAGGCCGGCGCTGGCGAATCGTCTACGGCGGTCGCTCTCGGTCGTCCATGGCATTCGTCGACGAGCTCACCGAGCTGGCGGGCCCCGGTCTGCGGCTCTACCCGCAGGACGAGGTTGGCCTCATCGACCTCCCCGCCGAGCTGGCGGAGTCCCCTGAGGCCATCGTGCACTGCTGTGGACCCGAGTCCCTGCTGGTGGCGGCGGAGCAGGCATGCGCCCTCGCGGGACGAGCGCTCCGGCTGGAGCGGTTCGCTCCCAGAGAGCCGGCCGACGAGGGCCCTGACACCTCCTTCACGGTCGAGCTCGCGCGTTCCGGTCGAACGGTCGAGGTACCCGCCGGGGCCAGCATGGTGGACGCTCTCGCCGCCGCTGGGATCGACGTCCCCACCTCCTGCCGCGAGGGCGTCTGCGGCACCTGCGAGACGGCGGTTCTCGGAGGTCTGCCGGACCACCGTGACTCGCTGCTCACGCCCGAGGAGCAGGAGGTGGCGGATGTGATGTTCCCCTGCGTGTCTCGCAGCCGCTCTCCCCGACTCGTCCTCGATCTGTGACTCACTGGAGGACGTGATCCGGGGCTGTGTGGCCAGGCGGGAGAACAGACCCTCGACATCGCGTGCACCGCGGCACTGGCAGCGGACCGCCCTCGGTCGGTGACCGGCGTGACGATGGACCGGCAGTGCGGGTCGTCGCGGCAGGCTGTTCACTTCGCCGTCGTAGGCCTGATCGCCGGCCAGCACGACATGATGGTCGCCGGTGGAACACATTCGTGACAGCCGGATCCCGTACGGCCTGCAGGGCATGTGCGAGGGCGGCGGTCAGGCGAACGCGACCATCCTCGAACTGCTCTGAGACCTCCGGTCCGCTTCCGCGCGCACGCTCGACGTCGTCACCGGACAAGGGAAGCACAAAAGGTGCTTCTTAAAAAGGGTTGACCTTTTTAGGATGAGGCGTGAGTCTCATCAGCGCCCGACCGATCGGGCCGCTGATCCTGGAGGAGACGCCGTGACTCGCTCACCCCAGCTCGGTGCTCCCGGTGGAGCGGAGATCGCGACCGCGAACGGTCCGGACGACGTCGACGCGTTCGTCCACCTGATCGCGAACGGTCTGGAGGAACCGGGCTGGGCCGAGTATCGCGGCACGGGAGGCACGAGTGCGTCCGCGCGATCGAGGCGGGGGCGGCGGTTGCAGGCTGCGCTGTACGCGGCGGGATGGGCCGGGCGCGGGTGGCCGACATCGGTCGGCGGCCTCGGGGGAGGAGCGCTCCACCGCGCGGCGCTCTACGACGAGCTCGAACGCGCAGGTATCCCGGCGCCCGAACCGAACGTCATCCTCGAGGTCGTCGGACCGGCTCTCTGCCGTGCCGCGCCCGAACTCGCCGCCGAGTACCTCCCGCCCGTGCTGCGCGGCGAGGAGGTCTGGTGCCAGGGCTTCAGTGAGCCCGGCGCAGGCAGCGACCTCGCGGGGCTCACGTGCCGAGCGGTACCGCAGCCGACGGGTGGCTGGGTCGTCACGGGGCAGAAGACCTGGACGACGCTCGGGGTCGACGCCGATCGGATGGTCCTGCTCGCCCGCACCGGAAACAGCGAGAGCCGTCACCGCGGACTCACGATGCTGCTCGTCGACCTCGACACCCCGGGGGTGGACGTCCGGCCGATCAAGTTCTCGAGCGGTCGGGACGAGGTCGCGGAGGTCTTCTTCAGCGAGGTCGTGGTGCCCGCGAACCGCCTCATCGGTGAGCAGGACGCGGGCTGGGCGGTCGCGATGGACCTGTTGCAGTACGAGCGTGGCATGTACGCCTGGATGCGTCAGGCGGCACTGCATCGCCGGTTGCGGGAGCTCGCGGCCGCCACGGTGTCGTGGGGGGTCGACGAGACGACGTCCGCAGAAGTCCTCGGCTCGGCTCGGCTCGCTGTGAGCGAGGTTCGAGCTCGGTCGCGCGGCACCGTGACACGGTTGCACGACGACGAGAGGGTCGGTCCTGAGGCGAGCGCGGACAAGATCCTGCTTGCCGACGCCGAGCGCGCCGTGCACGACGCGGCGCGCCGCCTCTCGCCGCAGTCCTTCGCGTTCGATCCGTCGGCGGCGGAATGGCGTGCCGACTGGTTCTACTCCCGGGCGGCGTCGATCTACGGTGGTGCCGGAGAGGTCCAGCGTGACATCGTGGCCGACCGGGTGCTCGGCCTGCCACGGGCGGTCGCGCGATGAGCCTCGACGCCGCAACCGTCGGTCTGTTGCGCGAGACGTTGCACGAGGCGCTCGCGGGCGACACCACCGGCGATCTGCTCACCGTTCTCGACCGACTCGGGTGGGACGAGGTCCTCGCCGTCGACGAACCGACAGCCACCTCGATGCTCTTCACCGAACAGGGCACCACGCTCACGGCATCGGCGGCGCTCGACTCCGTGCTCCTGCGTGCCGCCGGCTTGCCCCACCCGCGGCGGACCGCGTACTCCGATCGCCCTGGCCCGTGGATCATCGCGGATCGGTCCGATCACTGGGGCGGGGCGATCCTGCTCAGCCGCCCTCGGCCGTCCGAAGCGGTGCTCGCTCCACTCATGCTCCCGACGGGGCCGGCACTGGTCGTGGCGGAAGTCGGAGAGAGCTGGAGCCCGCTCGAGGGGATCGATTCCGACGCCGGGTGGGTACGGGTCCACGGTCCCGTCGACGTCAGCGAGGTGCTGGTCGAGGGAGACCGAGCCGAACGGCTCCTCACGCGAGGGATCAGCGCGGCACGTCGCGCCCTCGCCGTCGAGATCACCGCGGTCTCCCGCCTCGCCATCGACACGGCCATCCGGCACGTCGGCGAGCGCGAGCAGTTCGGTAGGCCCATCGGTGCCTTCCCGGCGGTGCGGCATCGCCTCGCCGAGTCGTACGCCTGCCTCTGCGCGACCGAGGCCCTGATCGCCGAGACCTGGATGTCTGACCTCCCGGACCGGGACACCGTCGCCGCCACGGCCAAGGCGTCGGCCGGTCGCACCCATCGCACCGTCGTCGGCCACGCCATGCAGGTCTGCGGTGCTATGGGCCTGACCTGGGAGTACGTCCTGCACCGATGCGCACGGCACGGCTTCGCCCTGGACGCGCTGCTCGGTAGCACCGACGAGCTCGTCACGGCCGGCGGTCGCGATCTGCTGGCAGGTCACGAACCACCCCGCGCGCCCCTGCGCCGGGATCGACACGGAGGGAGCGGGGATCGATGAGGATGTCCCGGCGCGGAGTCGGACGCACGGCGGCGATCGCCGTCGCGGCCTTGCTCTGCCTCACGGCGTGCAGCGGGCGGGAGGACGCCCCGGCGGCGGCGCCGGCCGACCCCGCCACGGACGGTCTCTATGCGGCGGCCCAGGGGGAACCACCGCTGACCCTCTACAGCTCGCAGAACCCTGAGCTGGTTCAGGCCACCGTCGACGCCTTCACCGCGACGTATCCGGAGGCGGAGGTCGAACCCGTTCGTCTCGCGTCGGGCGCGCTGGCGACTCGGTACGCGGCCGAGCGGTCCGCGGGCGTGTGTACCGCGGGCGCGCTGATCGTGGCCGACGCGGACCTCCTGGCCGAGGGCACGGGCCGCGGCTGGTTCACGCGCCTCGACCCGGCACAGCTCCCCGAGCTCGCCCGCTGGCCCGCCCAGCACATCGCCCAGGGCACCGCAGCGCGGATCAGCATCATCCCGGCCGCCATCGCCACCAACACGAACGTGCTCTCCGGAACGCCCGCGCCCGCGGACCCGCAGGCCTTGCTCGACCCTGCTCTGCGGGACCGGATCGTGCTCACCGATCCCCGGAGCACCCCCGGCTGGATGGCCCTCATGAACCTCCTCCGCCAGCAGTACGGCGACGGCTACCTCAGCGCCCTCGCGGCGCAACGTCCGCGGATCGCAGACAGCTCGGTGCCTGCGACACAACAGGCCGCCGCTGGCGAGCGCGCGGTCGCCTTCCCGACGATCAGCTCGGTCGTCGACCCGCTGGTGGAGCAGGGCGCCCCGCTCACGACCCAGGTGGTCACCCAGGGACCGACGACGGGCGTCGAGCAGTTCGTCGCCGTCTCCGAGTGCGGCGAGAGCCGACGCACCGCCGCGCTGTTCGCGAACTTCCTGCTGACCCAGGCTGGACAGACCGCGGTCAACGGCCGCGTGGCGGCTTCCCCTCGGCCCGATGTGACCGGCACCGTTCCCCTGCCGGCGGGTTATCGCGACCCGGCCCAGGAAGCACCGGACCCGGCCACCGAACGACGCATCCTCGACCTGCTGGGGCTCTCGTGACCGGCCGGCTCGCCCCGGCACCGGCCGCATCGGCCCGAGTGGTCGCCGACCGTCACGCCGGGGACGGGGCGGGCGTCGTCGTGCGGGGTCTGCGCAAGACGTTCACCAGGAGAGGCGGCGGCGCCGTGCCTGCCGTCGACGGGCTGGATCTCGAGGTGCGTCGGGGCGAGTTCCTCGTGCTGCTCGGGCCGAGTGGCTGCGGGAAGACCACCCTGCTGAGGTGCATCGCGGGACTCGAGACCCCGTCGGCTGGCGAGATCACCATCGCAGGCCGCACCGTCTATGCGGCGGGCGACGCCGGACGAACGGTGGATATGCCGCCGGAAGCACGTCCGATCAGCATGATGTTCCAGTCCTACGCCCTCTGGCCGCACATGACCGGGCGCGGCAACGTCGGCTATCCGCTGGAGAACCGGCGTCGGTCGAAGGCCGAGGTCCGCGACGTCGTCGACGAGGTCATGGCGCTCGTCGGGGTCGGCGAGCTCACCGAGCAGTACCCGGGGCAGATGAGCGGCGGACAGCAGCAGCGCGTCGCCCTCGCGAGAGCTCTCGCCGCGGGCGAAGGCGTGGTGCTGTTCGACGAGCCGCTCTCCAACGTGGACGCGAAGGTCCGGGACGCGCTGCGCTTCGAGCTGCTGGCCATGCAGCGACGACTCGGCTTCACCGCCGTGTACGTGACTCACGACCAGCACGAGGCGATGAGCCTCGCCACCCGCATCGCTGTGCTGCGCGAGGGCCGCATCGAGCAGCTCGGCACGCCGGAAGAGATCTACGCTCGGCCGAGCACCGCCTATGTCGCGCGATTCGTCGGCGCCTCCGACGAGCTGGCGGGGCACGCGATCGACGAGACGAGGGTGCGTACCGCGCTGGGCGACCTCGACGCGACCGTGCCCGCGGGGCTCGTCGGTGCCGACGTCCTCGTCTCGATCCGTCCTGAGCGCTGGCACTTCGGCCCGGCCGGCGACTCCGCGTCGAGCCGCAACGCTTTCGCCGCGGAGGTCGAGCTCGCTCTGTACGTGGGTCCGCGTCACGAGTACGTCGTCCGCGTCGGCGACGAGCGGCTGACCGTCTGGGACTCGGCCCCCGGTCGCCACGACGTCGGGGCCCGTCTCAGCATCACGGTGGACGCCGCCGACGTCCGCGTCCTGGCCCGCGAGGACAGGCAGGGATCGCCATGAGCGTGGTGCTGACGCGGCCCGATCCCGGGGACGGATCTGCGCGGCCGACCTCCGACACGTCGACGCGGGCTGTCCGGTCCGGCCGGGACCGGCTGCTCGCCCTCGGATCGGGTCTGCTCGTGACGACCGTCGTCCTGCTGGTCGTCTACCCCCCGGCCGCGATGCTGCTCGGTTTGTGGACCGACGAGGACGCCGCCGGTTGGGGAGCGGTCGCCGAGGCGCTGGCCCTCCCCGGTCTGGGCGGCATCCTGGCGACCACGGCGATCGCGCTGAGCGTGAGCACCGCTCTCGCCGTGATCGTCGGGTCGACGTTCGCGTGGCTCGACGAGCGCACCGACGCCCGGATGGGATGGGTCAGCGGCGTGATGCCGATCGTGCCGCTGCTCGTGCCCCCGATCGCGGGCGCCATCGGGTGGGCCCTGCTGGCTTCGCCCAACGCGGGGTTTCTCAACGGCGCGATCCGGGCGGTGCTCGGGGCGGTGGGCCTCGAACTCGAGACCGGCCCGGTGGACGTGTTCAGCTGGCCCGGGCTGGTGTTCGTCTACACGCTGTATCTCGTTCCGCACGTCTACCTCACCGTGGCGGCGGCCCTGCGCAACGTCGACCCGGCCCTCGAGGAGGCGGCCCGCACGGCCGGGGCGCGCCCGATGCGGGTGCTGTGGACGGTCACGCTTCCCGCCGTCCGTCCCGCCATCATCGGTGGAGCACTGCTCGCGGCGGTCTTCGGGCTCGCGCTCTACTCGGTACCGGTGATCCTGGGGACGCAGGCTCGTCTCGAGGTCCTCGCCGTCACCGTCGTCCGTCTCCTGACCGCCGAGTTCCCGCCGCGCACCGAGGTCGCGGTCGTCCTCGGCCTCGTCCTGTTCGTCGTCGTCCTGGTGCTCTATCTGCTCCAGATCGCCGTTCTGCGACGTGCGCGGTTCGCCACGATCTCCGGGCGGGCCGCGGGGGGCGTCCGCCTGCCGCTCGGCCGGTGGCGCGGCCCGTGGCGAGCGGTGATGATCGGCTACCTGCTCCTGGCCGGCGTGTTGCCGTTCCTGGGCCTCCTGATCGTCTCACTGCAGAGCTTCTGGTCGGCGGCGATCGACGTGACGACCTTCGACCTCGACGCCTACCTCGATGTGCTCGTCGAGCGTCGCCTGACGCAGAGCGCGCTGGTCAACAGCCTGTTGCTCGGCGTCGCCGGTGCGACCATCGGCCTTCTCGCCGCCGCGGTCGTCGCCCACACGGCCCGTGACCGCCTCCGCGGGTGGTCACGCTCGCTGGTCGGCGGGATCACGAAGCTCCCCGGGACGATGTCGCACATCGTGGTGGGCCTCGCGTTCGTCGCCGCCTTGGCCGGGCCACCGTTCGAGCTGTCGGGGACCGTGCTGATCCTCTTCCTCGCCTACCTCGTGCTCTACCTGCCCCAGGCATCGGTGTCGGCGGAGTCCGCGCTGGCCCAGGTCGGCGACCCGCTCGTCGAGGCGTCCCGGGTCCTCGGCGCCTCGGCAAGCCGCACCTTGCGCCGGATCGTGCTCCCGCTGATGACGCCAGGGCTCGCGGCGGGGTGGGCGCTCGTCTTCGTGCTCGTCTCCGGTGACATCACCGCCTCGGTGATGCTCGCCGGTACCGACAACCCGGTGGTCGGCTCCGTGACCCTCGACCTCTGGACGAACGGCACCTACCCGCAGCTGGCCGCTCTGGCGGTCGTCGTCACGGTCGTGTCGAGCGCCGTGGTCCTCACATCGATGCGGCTCTCCCGGAGGGCCGTCCAGCACTTCGGAGCGCGTAGATGATCACACCCCTCGACGGCGTCCGCGTGGTCGACCTGACCCGCGTGCTCGCCGGACCGCTCTGTACCCAGGTCCTGGGCGACCTGGGTGCCGACGTGATCAAAGTGGAGGAACCCGGGCAGGGCGACGAGGTGCGAACGTTCGCGCCGTTCTACCCCGGCGAGCAGAGCCACTACTTCCTCTCCCTCAACCGGAACAAGCGCAGCATCGCGATCGATCTGAAGTCCGACGCCGGACGCCGGATCGTCCTCGATCTCGTGGCGAGTGCCGACGTTGTGATCGAGAATTTCCGCCCCGGCGTGCTCGATCGCCTGGGGCTCGGTTTCGACGCACTCAGGATGGCGAAGCCCGATGTGATCCTGTGCTCGATCAGCGGATTCGGCACGTCGGGGCCACTGCGCGACGCACCGGCGTTCGATCTGGTCGCGCAGGCCCGCAGCGGTGTCATGAGCGTGACCGGCGAGCCGGGCGATCCCCCCTCGAAGACGAGCCTGCCGCTCGGGGATCTCGGTGGCGGACTCTGGGCGGTCATCGCGGTCCAGGCGGCGCTCCGTCGTCGCGACACCGCGACGGCGTCTCCCGCCGAGCCCCAGCACGTGGAGGTCGGCCTGCTCGACGGTCTCGTCGCTCTCCAGGGCTACCTCAACCAGCTCGCTCTGCTGACGGGTCAGGCTCCACCGCAGATCGGCAGCGACCACCACCACGTCGTGCCTTACGGCCGTTTCGAGGCGAAGGACGGTCACCTCGTCCTGGCTGTTCTCGTCGAGGGCTTCTGGGCTCGACTCTGCACGGCCATCGGGCGCGACGAGCTCGTCGACGACCCGCGCTTCGCGACGAACGCGCGGCGCCGTGAGCATCGCGCCGAGCTCACGGCGATCCTCACCCGGGTCCTGAGGGAGCGGACGCGAGCGGAGTGGGAGCAGATCCTGACCGAAGCGGGTGTGCCGCACGGGCCCGTGCTCGACATCGCCGAGGCCCTCGACCACGAGCAGATCGCGGGTGGCGACCTCCTCGGGCACTACGACCATCCCGCGGCGGGACGGGTGACCGTCGTCGGATCCCCGCTGCGCTTCGACGGGACCCGCCCGACCGCGGTCATGCGAGCCGCGCCCGTGCTCGGCGAGCACACCCGTGAGGTCCTGACCGACGTCCTCGGCCGCGACGCGACGGAGGTCGACGCCCTTCTGGCCCAGGGCGCGGTGGCCTCGGACGGGCGTGCCCGGTGACCGGCCGGCGGGGGACGATCGCGTCCATGTCTCCCGACGCGCACATCACCGCGGACGACGCGACGAACGACGAGGGAGGCGAGCGGCGAGCGACCGGTATCGGACGAGTTCGCGTGCGTCGCGGTTCGGACATCCTCGCCGACGAGCTCCGCGACCGGATCCTGACGGGGACGATCCCACCAGGCTCGCTCCTTCCCGCCGAACGTGAGCTCGCCGACGACTCCGGGCTGTCACGGGCGTCCGTCCGTGACGCCCTCGGCGTCCTGGCGGTCGAAGGCCTCGTCCACGCCAAACTCGGCCGCGGCGGCGGTTACGTCGTCCAGGAGCCACCCCGCGAGGCGGTGGTGCGCTTCATGGACGTCTTCATCCGGGGCCGCCGTCTCCATCCGACATCCCTGCTCGAGGTCCGCGACCTGATGGAGCCACACTGTGCGGTCCTGGCGGCCGATCGACGGACCGACGAGCAGATCGACGACCTGCGAGCCCTCACCACCGAGATGAGCGGGATGGTCGACGACGTCCCCGCCTTCCTCGATCGCAACGTCGCATGGCACGTGGCGATCGCCGAGGCCAGCGGCAACGAGATCCTCGCCGCGATGATGAGCGCTATCGCGCCGAACATCCGTGCCGCCATCGGCGTCGAGGCCTACAGCTCCGCCGAATCGCTGCGCGCAGCCCACCGTCTCCACGAACGCATCGTCCGCGCGATCACCGACCGTGACCCCGACGAGGCGGGCCGGCTCATGCAACGCCACATTCACGCGGCCACTTCGGCCCTCCACCGCACGGAACCACCGGACGCCGGGTGGTCCCCTTGAGCCGCACGAGGAGCGCACCGGTGCACACCGACGAGGACAAGGACCTCTACACCCTCCCCGAAGACCTCCGCATGCTGCGCGACACCGTGCGCGACTTCGTCGACCGCGAGGTCCTCCCAGCGGAGTACGGCCTCGACCCCGACTCCTACGCGCTGCCCCCGGAGCGTCTCGCTCCGCTGCAGGAACGCGCCCGGCGAGCCGGGCTCTGGTGCCTCGGGTCTCCCGAGGCGCATGGCGGCGCCGGGATGTCCCTCCTCGCCCAGTGCGTCGTCGCCGAGGAGGCCTCCCGGTGCCGCATGGGGCTGGAGAACCCCGCCGCCGGAGCGTTCGGCCACGACCCGCCCTCGGTCGTTTTCGCAGGGACCGACGACCAGATCCGTCGATTCGCCCGTCCTGCGATCGAACACGGCCAGAACACCTTCGTGGCACTCAGCGAGCCCGGTGGCGGCTCCGACCCGGCGCGCAGCATCACCACGACCGCGGTGCGCGATGGCGACGACTGGATCGTCAACGGCACCAAGATGTGGATCTCGGGTCCCGACACCGCCGACTGGGGCATCGTGTTCGCGCGGACCGACCCCTCCCGTGGTCGCGACGGGATCAGCTGCTTCCTGGTCGACACTCGACGCCCGGGGCTTCGGACCAGCCCGATCCCCGTCATCCGCTCGTGGGCGCCCTGCGAGCTGACCTTCACCGACTACCGTGTTCCGGCTGCGGACCTCCTGGGCGAGGAAGGCAAGGGATTCGCGCTGGCTCAGCGCTGGCTGGGACATGGGCGCGTCCGGTACGCCGCCATCGTGCTGGGTGTCGCGCGGGAGGCCATCGCCCTGGCCACCCGCTACGCCAAGCAACGGGAGACCTTCGGCAGCCCGCTCGCGGAGAAGCAGGCTGTGCTCTGGCCGCTCGCCGATTCCGAGATCGAGCTACGCGCCGCACGGCTGCTCGTGCACCAGGCTGCCGCCATGGGCGATCGCGGAGAGCCCTTCACCGTCGAGGCGTCCACCGCGAAGGTCTACGCCACAGAGGCTGCCGGCCGGATCGTCGATCGCTGTATCCAGATCTTCGGAGCCATGGGCGTCGCCCGAGAGCTCCCCCTCGAGCGGTGGTATCGCGAGCTACGGGTCAAGCGCATCGGCGAGGGTCCAAGCGAGGTCCATCGGATGATCGTGGCCCGCCACCTTCTTCGCGCCACGAAGGGCTGACCGGTGAGCATCGATACGGCCCTCGACGACGAGGGAATCCTGCTGCTCACCCTGAACCGACCGGAGCGGCTGAACGCTCTCGACCACACGGCCTACGAGGCACTCTCGGCAGCATGGTCCCGCGTCCGCGACGACGACGCCGTGCGCGGCGTCGTCGTCACCGGTGCCGGCGATCGTGCGTTCTGCGCCGGCGCGGACATCAAGAGCTACCTGACCGCACCGGACGACCTCTCAGCGTTGTCGAACAGCCAGTCCGGGCAGCTGCTCAACAGTGGACTCGAAGTCTGGAAACCCGTGGTCGCCGCGGTGAACGGGCACTGCCTGGGCGGCGGGATGACGCTGCTCCTGGCCACGGACGTGCGGGTCGCCGCCGAGCACGCGACCTTCGCGGTCACCGAGGTCAAGCGTGGCCTCGTCCCGGGCAACGGTGGGACCCAGCGGATGCTGCACCAGCTGCCCTACCCGGTCGCCATGCAGATGCTGCTCTCCGGAGACGCGATTGACGCACCGACCGCGCTGCGGCACGGCCTCCTCAACGAGGTCGTGCCAGCCGGTGACCTTCTCGACCGGGCCTACGACCACCTGCGCCGCATCCTCGCCAACGCCCCGCTCGCGGTCGCCGCCGCCAAGGAGCTCGCCGTCCGGTCCCAGCACATGGATCTGCCCACCGGACTGCGGATGGAGAAGGTGATGAACAGGCTCCTGCAGTTCTCGAACGACGCCACTGAGGGCCCTGCCGCGTTCGCCGAAGGCCGCCTCCCGAGCTTCGAGGGGCGGTGAGCCCGGTGCCTGATCACCCGCCCGCCGACGGCCGAGACGTCGGCGCCGCGCTCCGCGCCCGCGCTCAAGGCCGCCGTAGCGACGACCTTCAAGAGAGCCTGCGGTCCCTCGACCCCGGCGTGGCGCAGTGGGCCGACACTTTCGTGTTCGGCGAGGTCTGGGCTCGACCCGGTCTCGCGTTCGACCAGCGGATGCTCGTCGCCATCACCGCACTGGCCGTCGGCGGGCACCACGGGCAGCTCCGGAACTATCTCTTCGGCGCGGTGCAGGACGGCATCCCCGCACGCGCCGTGCAGGAGGCTCTGTCGATGCTCGTCGTCTATTCCGGCTTCCCTACGGCGCTGCAGGCCCTCGACGTGTGGCGCGGGGTCCGCGACGCCTGTGCCCGAGCCGGGATCGGGATCGAGACTTCCGACGAGGACGGTGAGTCGTGAGCCCGTCAGTGGACGACCGGCCACAACGGCCGGAGCTCCTCACCGATGACGGTCACGGTCCGAGACGCGCTGCGCGATGCCGGCGTCTGGTCCGAGGTCGGAGCGCTGTACTGCGGGCACGTGTACGCAGGAACCGGCGCCGGACATCGCGTTGCCGAGCGTCGTGGGCGCACCGGGCTCACTGTGATCAACGTCGAGAACGCGTGCTCCTCAGGCGGTCGAACAGCGCCCGGCCGTCGTCGGTGGCCTCGTCGTCCACGTCCTTGCCACAGCCGGTCACCGAACGACTCTGGGCGACGCGAGCTGATCCGGGCGGCCCGTCCCCGGAGGTCGTGGGGCGTCGGTCAGGCGCGTGACGGTCCCCGCGAGGCCGTCGACGCGGACGCGGTCGCCGGTGGCGAGGGTTGAGGTGGCTCGGCCGCAGCCGACCACGGCGGGGATCCCGAGCTCGCGGGCGACGATGGCGGCGTGGGAGAGCGCGGCGCCCACGTCGGTGACCACGGCGGCGGCGCGGGGGAACAGCGGTGTCCAGCCGATGTTCGTCACCGTGGTCACGAGGATCTCTCCCGGTCGGAGGACGGCCCCCTCCTCGACGGACGTGAGCAGGCGGACGGAGCCTTCGACCACCCCGGCGGCGCCGGGGGACCCGGTGATGACGCGGTCGTCCGCGCTGTCGGCGGTGCTGGGCCGGTGCGCCGCGTGACCGTCGTACCGGTCGGTGCGCCGGTTCGGGTCGTCGGCCCACCGAACCGGGTCGAACGCGCCGCGGATCAGCACCGGGTAGGGCCCGAGCGCCCGGTAGTGCTCGAGGGTCCGGCGGCGCACGCCGACGTGGTCGAGCGCGGTGGGGTCGCCGGCGAGCACGGCGAGGATCTCGGCGGCGGTCAGGAAGAACAGGTCATCGCCATGACCGGTGAGCTCGCCGGCGCGCAGCACGAACGCCCGGAGCACGCCGAACGCGCGGACGACCTCCGAGCGTGCCTGTTCGCGTGCCCGGGACGCGCCCGCGGCCCGGCCGAGCGCTCGGCGGACACCGCGGACCCGGCGGGGGTGCCGCGCGGTCAACCGACGCCAGGCGGCGTCGCGGGTCTCGGTCTGGCGCTGCAGGAGCTCCTGGGGGTCGCGGTCGGCGGGCAGGGGCGCGGCGAGCAGGGCGTCCAACCACCCCGGGTCCTCCGCTGGGCGGGGAACGGAGATCTCGAACTCGTCCGGACAGCGGTGCCCCCAGGTGCGCGCGTAGGTGTCGCGGTCCATCTCGCCGCGTCGGACGGCGGCGAGGCCGAGCAGGGGACCGAGGCTGGCCAGCCCGTCGCCGTCCGCGTGGAGCCCGCTCATCAACGCGGTGACGTCGGCGTCGTGACCCGGCCCGAGCAGTCGCTCGAGCCGAGGCCGAATGCGGACCAGGCCGGCGCCGTCGGCGCGGGCTCCGGCGGCGAGCATCCGGCTGGTGTCCCGCAGCAGCGGGTCGACCTCGGGCTCCCAGAGGGCTCGTAACGCGGCGGGGGTGTCGGCGGCGGCGACACCGGTACGTAGCGCGTCGGCCCGCCGCCGCGCCTCGTCGAGCCGCGCGGGGAGATTCCGCTGGTACCGCACGACCCGGCGCAGGAACGGCAGCGCCGACCGGAGCGCCTCCCGGACGACCGACATCCGCGTCAGCGGCAGGGGCGGGACGTCGAGGTCGTCGGGCAGCCGGCCGAACGCCTGCTCGATGCCGGAGCGGGCCAGGCGCCCCATCCCGAGCGCGGAGGCCACGCCGGTGGCGATGCTGAGGTTCAGGTAGAAGCGTCCGCCGATGTTCCCGCAGAGCCGGTAGCCCCCGATCCCGGGCAGCGGCATCGCCTCGGAGATGAAGGTGCGTACCAGTGACCACGTCACCGGGGTCATCACGCTCGGGATCGCCTCTCCGAGGTTGGCGCAGGTCCAGAGGAAGTCGCCGGCGAGGCTGTCGTTCCAGGTCTCCGTGTCGGGCTCGCGCAGGTGGGTGATCGGGCGGGCCTGCAGGACGTGGCACGCCCCGTCGTGCACGGCCCATTCGACGTCGGTCGGGGCGCCCTGGAGGCGCTCGATCGTCTCGCCGAGGGCGGCGAGCTCGAGGACCTGGGCGTCGGTGAGCGCGGGCGTGTCGCGCTGTGCGGCGGGCACCTGGTCCTGGTGGGTGCCTCCCGCCGTGCGGACGGTCATGACCGTCTTGTCCGCGATCTCGCGACGGACGATCCGCCGGTAGGAGCGGGCGACCACGAACGTGTCGGGGCTGACCTGGCCGCCGACGACGGCCTCGCCGAGGCCCCACGCGGCGTTCACCAGTATCTCGTCGCGGGCCCCGGTGGTGGGGTTGGCGGTGAACAGGACGCCGGCGGCGTCGGCGGGCACGAGCCGCTGGACGACGACGGCGAGCGCGACGTCGTCGCGCCCGATGCCGACGCGTCTCCGGTAGTCGATCGCGCGTGCGTTCCACAGTGACGCCCAGCAGTGCCGAACGGCCTCGATGACCGCGTCGGCGCCGACGCGGTTCAGGAAACTCTCCTGTTGGCCGGCGAACGACGAGTCGGGCAGGTCCTCGGCGGTCGCGGACGACCGGACGGCCACCGCCACGTGCGGGCCGAGGTCGGCGTAGGCGGTGCGCACGGCGGCGTCGAGGCCCTCCGGGACCGCCGCGCCGAGGATCAGCGGCTGGATCGTCCGAGCCGCCTGCTCCGGGTCGCCGTCGGCGAGCGCCGCGGCGATCGGGCCGGCGAGGCCGTTCGCGGAGACCAGAGCGCGGTAGGCCGCGGTGGTGACGTGGAAGCCGGGCGGTACCGGCAGCCGGGCCGCGGCCAGCCGCGAGAGCGAGGCGCCTTTGCCCCCCACCGTGGCAAGGTCCGCGGCCGGGTCGTCGAACGTCATCACCAGGCGGGTCATGGTGCCTCCGTGCGTCGGATCGGTAACGACCGAACCCTGAGCCCCACCGGTCGGCGAAGACATCCGCGAGGTGGCCGATGTCCGTCACCGGCGTCGGGTGGTTGCGTGGCCGCATGGAAGTGTCGATCGTCTTCGATCAGGTCTCGCCGCCGGCCGGGACGGTGCTCCCGTGCTCGGGCGACGACCTCGACCGGGGATCTGCGGTGCCGGTGCCGTTCGCGGGCTGGCTCGGCCTGCTCGCCGCGCTCGAGGAATTGATCATCCCCGAGGAGCGATGAGCTGGTCGTGAGCCATCGGTACCGTACGACCATGTCGGGAGGCGGGAGGTTGGGGCCGCGGTTGCGGGGCCGCGACGACGAGCTCCGGATCCTGCGGGCCGCGCTCGATCGGGTCGTGGGCGGGGCCATGGCGACGGTGGTCGTCGAGGGCGAGGCGGGGATCGGGAAGAGCGCCCTGCTCGCCGCGGTGCTCGGAGAGGCCCGTGACCGCGGGGTCAGGGTCTGGTCCGGGCAGGCCCAGGAGCTGGAGGGCGCCCGGCCGTTCGGGCCCTGGAGCGCGGCCCTGCAGTGCGCGCCGACCTCCGACGACCCGGCTCGATCCCGTATCGCCGCGCTCCTGGCTCCGCCGGCGCGGCCCGGTCCGGGGCTCACCGTGACCAGCGACCCCGGCCTGCGGTTCCAGGTGGTCGACGCCGTGGTCGATCTTGTCGAGGACCTCGCGCACGAGCGACCGGTCGCGATCGGCCTGGACGATCTGCAGTGGGCCGACCCGTCGAGCCTGCTGACCCTCACCTCCCTCGTCCGCCGCCTCGCGCACACGCCGGTGCTGGTGGTGGTCGCGGCGCGGCCGCCGCCCCCGGACGGGGATCTGGCACGGGTGATCGCGACCGTCGAGCGGGCCGGCGGCCGGGTCGTGCACCTCGGGCCGCTCGCCGACCAACCGGTGGCGGCCCTGGTCGCCGATGTTCTGGGGGCCGAGCCCGGCCCGGGGCTGCTGGACAGGGTGCGCGGCGCGGGTGGGAACCCGCTCTACATCACGGAGCTGCTCTCCGCGGTCCGCCGTGAAGGTGGCCTGTGCACGGCCGAGGGCAGCGCGGAGCTGGCGGACGGCGCCCGGCCTCCGAGCCTCGCGCTCACGATCGTGGGGCACCTCAGCTTCCTGTCCGAGCAGGCCCTGGACGTCCTGCGCCCGGCCTCTGTGCTGGGTTCGGGCTTCGCGGTGTCCCAGCTGGCGACCGTGACGGGCCGGGCTGTCGGCGACCTGGCTACGGGGTTGGCGGAGGCCGTCACCGCGGGCGTGCTCGCCGAGGACGGCGACCGGTTGCGGTTCCGTCACGACCTCATCCGCGACGCGGTCTACGACGACCTGCCGCGCAGCGTGCGGCAGGCGTGGCACCAGGAGGCCGGCCGGCGGTTGGCCGCGGCCGGCGCCTCCGCGCTGACGGTGGCCGAGCACCTGCTGCGCGGGCCTGCAGTCGATGGCGCGGCACTGGGGTGGGTGCGCGAGGCCGCTCGCGACATCGCGCCCGGGTCGCCCGCCACGGCCGCGGCCTTGCTCGGTCGGGGCGTCTCGGCACTGGAGCCCGGCGACCCCCGCCGGACCGACCTGCAGGCCGAGCAGGCGGGCGACCTCCTGTGGGCCGGCCGCATCCGGGACGCCGAGACCCTCTTCCGGCAGCTGCTGGAGCGCGGCATCCCGCGCGAGATCGACGGCGCGCTGCGTCGAGGGCTGGCCCGGGCCCTGCTCGTCGAGGGGCGAGTGGCCGAGGGGTTGGAGGAGTTCGCGCGGATCGAGGGTGCGCTGCCGGCCTCATCCGACGACGCCGAGGTACGCGCCTGGCTGAGCATGGCCCGCGCCACCGTGGGTGATCTCGACGGCGCCTCGGCGACCGCCACGACGGTCCTGTCATCCCTGACGGCCGCCGAGGACGACTTCGCCGCCGCCATGGCGCTGGGGGCGCTCGCTCTCACCGCGGAGATGCGCGGCGCGCTGCACGACGCGCTGGACCTGATCGACCGTGCGGTGCTGCGTGCCGCCGGCGCCGACGCGACCCACCGCTATCCGGCACAGGTGACCCGAGCCCACATCCTCATCGAGCTCGACCGCGTCGAGGAGGCGCGCGTCGCGCTGAGCGGTCAGATCGGGGACGGCCCCACGGCCGCGGGCCCGGAGTCCCGCGATGCCGGCGGCCATCCGGATTGGCACGCAGCACGGATCATCGCGGGTTTCGGACAGTTCGTGATCGGCGACTGGGACGAGGCCGCGACCACCCTCGAGACGGCGTTGGCCTTGATCGAGGACACCGGGCAGGCCAGCAGCGCGATCTTCGGTCGGAGCGTGCTGACCCTCCTGGCCCTGCACCGCGGCGACCGGGACGCCGCGACCCGACTGTCCGACCGCGCGGCCGAACAGGTACGGGCGGACGGACCGTGCTTCCGCAGCGAGTGGGCCGCATGGGCTCGCGCCCGGGTCCTCGAGGTCGCCGGTAGGCCGGAGCAGGCCCTCGCCGTGCTCGCGGACAGCTGGGACCGCTGCGCCCGGCAGGGTTCCCGCGTCGAGTTCCCCGTGCTCGGCCCCGACGTGCTGCGCCTCGCCCTGGCCGCGGGCGACCGCGACCGCGCCGGCGACGTGGCCGACGCGCTCGACGACCTCGCCGCGACCCACTCCGTCCCGTCCTTCACCGCGGCCGCCTTGCGGTGTCGCGGCCGCCTCGACGACGACCCGGAGCCGCTGCTCGCCGCGGTGGAGGCCGCCGCGGCCGCGGGTCGTCCGCTGGCGCTCGCGCTGACCGCCGAAGACGCAGCCGAGGTGCTCACGCACCGCGGGGCCGACGCCGAGGCGCGGACCCAGCTCGGGCGTGCGGTGACCGTGCTCGAGCAGCTCGACGCCGCCCACGACGTCGCCCGGGTGGAGGCCCGGCTCCGGGCGCTCGGGGTTCACCGGGGCCGGCGCGGATCCCGGGCGCGCCCGCGCACCGGGTGGGCGAGCCTGACCCCGACCGAGCAGCGGGTCGTCGATCTCGTGGCCGACGGCCTGTCCAACCCGCAGGTGGGGGAGCGGCTGTACCTGTCGCGGCGCACCGTGCAGACCCACCTCACGCACGTCTTCGCCAAGCTCGATATCACCTCACGGGCCCAGCTCGCCGCCGAGGCCGCCCGGCGAGCGCGCACCTGAACGCGGGTCCTGCCGCCGCAGCCGGCGGAGCCGAGCCAACAGCCCGAGGGCCGCCACCAGCGACACCAGCCCGAGGGCGTAGGAGTCGGCCGACCGGCCGCCGAGCGGCAGGTCGATGAGGTGGTTCACCGTATGCAGGGTGTTGGTGACCGTGAAACCGGCCAGCACCACGGCGATCACGTCCCGCCACCACAGGCTGCTCAGCAGGGTCAGCCCGATGCCGATCTGGAAGGCGCCCGCGTCGTGCAGGAAGTGCCGGTGCGGCGCCCAGTTCGTGGCCGCGGCGAACGATGGCGGGTCGACCCACGCCCACACCCCGGGTCCCAGCATGGCCAGGCTCGCCACGACGGTGGCCACGACGACCAGAAGGTGCCCGGCACCGTCCGGCGGTGCGGGCCGGTCCGCGAGCTTCGTGGGCGGTGACGTGCGCCCGGTGCTGCGCGCCATGGTGTGCCTCCGGACCTCGGGACCGGCGTCGGCCGGTCTCGCTCTCGAGCGGTCGGAGCGGCGTCGTGTCGCTCCCCGACCCACCGTCGGGCGAGGCGGCCGGCCGAGACATCGGCGAGCTGGCCGATGTTCGGGTCGCGGGGCCTCGGGAGCTCGGGGCGCCCCAGGAGGGCTTCCCGGCAACGGAAGGACACCGGTGATCGACATGGGCGACACCGTTCAGCGCGCCGTCGCGGCGCAGCTCTCGGAAGCGGAGCGTCACTCGGACGTGGAGGTGATCCGCGCGATCGTGGCCGACATCGAGCGGGGGTTGAACACCACGATCCGGTACCTCGAGATCGACGATGCGGGCGCCCTCCCGCGGAGGGTCGTGTCGGGTTCGTCGAGGACCTCGACCCCGGCCTGCAGGCCACCCGACGGCAGGCCCAACGGGGCGCTCGACGTCGTCGGTGCGGTGATCTGCGCGCCGGACCCGGCATCCGTCCGCGCCCGCCACACGAGCAACCTCGGTGATCCCCGCGGCGCGGGCGTGGTCGTCGTCGGCCCCTCCGAGCTGGGCCGGCTGCTCCCGGGCGAGCGCGTACCGTTCTCACCGACAGCGCCGAGTGACGCACCCCGACCGCCGAGCCGGAGCCGCGCCGGCGCCGGTACGGCCGTGGCGTGCGGCGGTCCGTTCACCGACGGTGCGGCTCCTCCCTGCGGGCGGCGTAGCGCTCGGCGAGGAAGTCCTCCCACGTGCGGGTGCCTCGCTGCGCCTCGTCGCCGGCCAGGTTCTCCCCGGCGCGGTAGACGCGCGCGGCCGAGCCCGGCATGCGGATCGGGATCGTCGGCCGGCGCCGGTCCCGGACCCGGAGGTAGGCCCGGCTGAGGTCCTCGAAGGTGCGGACCTCCGGCCCCGCGAGGTCCGGCACGAACCCGGCCGGCTCACCGAGTGTCAGCTCCACGAGCCGCGGCGCCACATCCCGGACGTCGACGGGCTCGGCCCGCACCCCGCTCATGACCGGGACCGCCGGCGACCGGGCCAGGGTCCCCACCACGGCGAGGACCAGATCGTGGAACTGGGCGGCCCGCAGCGTCGTCCACGGCACTCCCGAGTCGCTCACGGCCTGCTCAGCGGCGAGCTTCGTGCGGAAGTAGTTCAGCGGGACACGGTCGGCCGCGACCACGGAGATGAACACCAGGTGCTCCACCCCGGCGTTCGCCGCCGCTCGCGTCAGGTGCCGGGCCGCAACCTCGTCGCCCTTGGGCCCACCGGCCAGATGCAGGACGGTGCGGGCCCCGTCGACGGCGGCGGCGACTCCGTCGTCGGTGCGCAGGTCGCCGGTGACGTACCGGACGCCGTCGCGGGGTTCGTGCGGCTTCCGGCTGAGCACTCGCAGCGAGGCGCCCGTCTCGCGCAGCAGTGGGACGACGTGGCGCCCGAGAGTGCCGGTGCCACCGGTGATCAGGATGGTCGAGGTCATCGCTTCTCCGAGTCGGGTCGTGCCGGCGACGGTTCGCCGACACGACCACCCTCGACTCACCGCGCCGCGGGGACATCCGCCGACCCGCGCACAGTGCGCGCGACGGTCGGCGTCACGGGGTGGGGGTGACCGTGTCTCTTCTCGCCCTCGCCACGTCTGGGCCCGCCGGGCTTCCAGGACACGACGTACGCGCTCTGGAACGGTCCATACGGTGGACGAACGTCCCTCGCGGAGGCTCGGCGCGGGCGTCGAGCCGTTCCGGACCGGAGACGGCGAGCGGCCCCAGCGAGGCGGGGACGGCCGCCGCGGTGCCCGCCGGCACGGGTCGGCGCGCGCAGATGGTCGACGCCGTGTGGGGCCAGCTGCACGGCCTGGTCGCGCTCGAAGTCCAGGGTCACCTCGGCTGGACGGGCACCGACCGGCGGATGTCGTCGAGGCGCCGCCGACCGGCTCGCCGACCGTGTCGAGGAGGAGGTTCGCCCCGGGCTCGGCGGAGTCGGGTAGCTGGGATTCTGGTCGCGTGATCCTGAGGGTGGGTCCGTGGGCAGGCGTGGTTGTCCGCCGGAGTTCCGGCGCGAGGTCATGGACTTGGTCGAGTCGGGTCGGCCCGTTGTCGACGTCGCACGGCCCTCCCGCGCCGGTCACGATCGGTGGGGCGCTGCTCGACTGGTCGTGATGCCGGGGATGCCGCGTAGTTCGGCGGTCAGGGCGGCGGTGACGCGGACGAAATGGCGGTCGAGGGCCCAGTGGCTGATCGAGCCCTGGTGGCCCAGTAGCTCGAGCCGGACTGGGGTGGGGCCGGGGTGGGCCTCGAGTGTTCGGCCGAGCTCGGTGATCGTGTCGCGGTTGAGACGGGTGGCGTCGGCGCGGAGGTGGAGCGGTTCGTCGTCGGTGGTGAGCTCGATGGCCGTGATCGCTCCCGCGACGATGGACATGCGCTCTTCTCGCCGGTTCACGCGGCCTGCGACGACGACGCCGATGTCGTCGGTGAGCTCGGCGTGGACCCCGGCGTAGGTGCGGGGGAATACGAGGACCTCGGTCGCTGCGTCGAGGTCCTCGACGGCGAGGATCGCCCAGGGCTCGCCCTTCTTGTTCACGCGACGCTCGATACCGGTGATCAGGCCGGCGAGGGTGATCTCGACGCCTTGTCGGGGGTTCGAGGCGAGGAGGGAGCCGATGGTGGTGGGTGCGTGGCGGCGCAGGCTGGCCTCGGTCCCGTCGAGCGGATGGCCCGAGACATAGAGGCCGAGCATCTCGCGTTCGCAGGCGAGTAGGTCAAGGCGGGGGTACTCGTCGCCGCTGATGGTCAGGTGTGCCAAGAGTGAGACTCCGGGTCGGGTGGGATCGTCTCCGTCATGGACATCCGGGTGGTTGCCGTCGTCGTCACGATGATCGTCGAATAGGTCGTACTGGCCGCGGTCGCGTTGACGTCGAAGGGTGGCTACGGCGTCGACGGCCGCTTCGTGGATGTCGTGGAGTCCGCGGCGGGTGTGGCCCATGGCGTCGAAGGCGCCGGCATGGATCAGTGAGGCGATCACGCGGCGCTGGCACACAACGGGCTCGGACTTCTCGAGGAACTCGGGGAACGAGGTGGCTTTCCCGAGCCGGGAGCGGGTGTCCAGGATGGAGTCGACGACGGGCCCGCCGATGTTGCGGATCGCGCCGAGCCCGAACCGGATGTCGTCACCGACCGCGGCGAAGCGCGCGGCGGACTCGTTGACGTCGGGCGGGAGCACGGTAACCCCACGACGGCGGCACTCGGCGAGGTAGATGGTCGACTTGTCCTGTTTGTCCCCGACCGAGGTGAGCAGGGCGGCCATGTACTCGGCGGGGTAGTTGGCCTTGAGGTGCGCGGTCCAGTAGGAAACGAGGCCGTAGGCGGCGGCGTGGCTCTTGTTGTAGGCGTAGCCGGCGAACGGCAGCACGGTGTCCCACAGGGCACGGACGGCATGGTCGGAATATCCGTTCGCGGTCATCCCGGCGTGAAAGCCTTCGTACTCCTTCTCGAGGACCGATTTCTTCTTCTTGCCCATGGCGCGACGCAGGACGTCGGCGCGGCCCATCGAGTATCCCGCGACGGCGCGAGCGATGTGCATGATGTGTTCCTGGTAGACGATCAGCCCGTAGGTGTCGGCGAGGATCTCGGCCAGCGGTGCAGCGAGCTCGGGGTGGATCGGCACGACGTCCTGGCGACCGTTCTTGCGGTCGGCGTAGTCGTTGTGCGCGTTCATCGCCATCGGACCGGGCCGATAGAGGGCGCTGACGGCGACGATGTCGTCGAAGCAGGTCGGGCGCATGCGCCGCAGCAGGTCGCGCATCGCACCGCCGTCGAGCTGGAAGACGCCGAGCGTGTCGCCGCGGGCGAGCAGCTCGTAGGTGGCCGGATCGTCCATCGTCAGGGTGTCGAGGTCGACGTGGTGGCCGCGGTTGGTGTGGATGTTGTCGATGGCGTCGCCGATGACGGTGAGGTTGCGAAGCCCGAGGAAGTCCATCTTGAGCAGCCCGACCGACTCGCAGGAGGGGTAGTCCCAGCCGGTGATGAGCGCGCCGTCGTCGCGGGCCCACAGCGGGACGGTGTCGATGAGGGGGTCCTTGGACATGATGACCGCGCAGGCGTGGACGCCGGCGTTGCGTACCAGACCCTCGAGTCCGCGCGCGGTGTCGAACACGGTCCGAGCCTGCGGGTCGGCGGCGAGCCGAGCGCGGACCTCCGCGGCCTCGGGGTAGCGCTCGTGGGTGGGGTCGACGATCCCGGCCAACGGGATGTCGACCGCAGCGACCGGCGCGGGCAGGGCCTTGGTGATCTCATCGGCGAGGGCGAAGCCGGATTGGCCGAAGTGCACGCGGGCGGCGTCCTTGAGCGCGGCCTTCGTCTTGATCGTGCCGAAAGTGATGACCTGGGCGACGCGGTCGGCGCCGTAGGCCTCGGTGGCGTAGCGGATCATCTCCCCGCGACGGCGGTCGTCGAAGTCGATGTCGATATCGGGCATCGAGGCGCGCTCGGGGTTGAGGAACCGCTCGAAGAGCAGCTTCTGCGGGATCGGGTCGATGTTGGTGATGCCCAGTGCGTAGGCCACCAGCGAACCGGCGGCCGAGCCCCGCCCTGGCCCGACGCGGATGCCGACCTCGCGGGCGTGGTCGATGAGGTCGGCGACGATGAGGAAGTAGGCGGGGAAGCCCTTGTCGATGATGACAGCGAGCTCGGTCTCGAGGCGTTCGCGGTACCCGGCGGGGGTGGCGTCGCGGAAGCGCCACATCAGGCCTTGCTCGACCCGGTGGCGCAGCCAGCTGGCCTCGTCGTAGCCCTCGGGCACCCCGAAGACCGGCATCCGGTCGCGGTGGGCGAACACCTCGGCGTAGGCGTCGGCGCCGACCCGCTCGGCGACCAACAGGGTGCTGTCCGCGGCGCCGGGGACCTCGCGGTCCCAGTAGTCGCGCATCTCGGCCGCCGAGCGCAGGTGATAGCCCGAGCCGTCGAACCGGAACCGGGACGGATCGGAGAGAGTCTTGCCCGACTGCACGCACAGCAGGGCGGCGTGGGCGTCGGCCTGCTCGGCGGTGACGTAGTGCGCGTCGTTGGTAGCCAGCGGGGCCAACCCCAGGTCGCGCCCGATCTCCAGGAGACCGTCGCGCACGCTGCGCTCGATGGGCAACCCGTGGTCCATCAGCTCGAGGAACACATTCGCCCGCCCGAACACCTCGACCAGCGCCCCGGCCGCGGCGCGGGCCTCGCGCTGGTGGCCCAGCCGCAGGCGGGTCTGCACCTCACCCGACGGGCAACCGGTGGTGACCACGATCCCCTCGTGGTGCTCGGACAGGAGCTCGTGGTCCATCCGCGGCTTGCGATAGAACCCCTCGAGGCTGGCCACGGACGAGAGCCGGAACAGGTTGCGCAGCCCGGTCGCGTCGACGGCGAGCATCGTGAGGTGGGTGTAGGCGCCGGCACCGGAGACATCGTCGCCGCGCTGCTCGGGGCGCCCCCAGAACATCGGCTTCTTCACGTGCCGGGACTCGGGCGCCACGTAGGCCTCGATCCCCAGGATCGGGGCCACCCCGCCGGCCACCGAGGCGCGGTAGAACGCGTCCGCCCCGTAGAGGTTGCCGTGATCGGTCATCGCCACTGCAGGCATCTCGTGGCGCGCAGCCTCCGCCACCAGCGCGTCGACCTTCGCCGCCCCGTCGAGCATCGAGAACTCGGTGTGGACATGCAGATGGACGAACGACTCCACTCGCACTCCCCGTCAACGACCCACAGCTCGACCGACGTCGCGAGCATCGCGTTCCTGGGATCGCGACGTCCAACAGCCGACACGACTCCGAGAACAACCATCGGTTGTGGAATAATCTTGTCTCGTGGACCTCGATATCGGTGCCGTCCGGGCCTTCGTTGCCGTCGTCGATCGTGCACATTTCGGTGACGCGGCATTCGACCTCGGTATCACTCAACAGGCCATCTCGAAGCGGATCGGGAAGCTGGAGTCGCTCCTCGGTGCGCGACTGCTCGAGCGCGGGGCCGGTGGTGCGGTGCCCACCGCCGCGGGACGAATCTTCTTGAGCGAGGCCCGGATCGTCCTGACCGCTGTGGATCGGGCCTCGTCCTGTCTGCGGTCGCGCCGACCGCTGCGTGTCGACGTACTCCGCACTCGCCTGGCCCCGTCCGGCATGCTTCAGGAGTTCCACCAGCAGAACCCCGACGTAGATATCGAGGTCGTCACCTCCGACGGACTGCGCAGCGCCGTTCCGGCCCTCCGCGAGAACCGGATCGACGCCGCCTTCGCCCGCCCCGGCGCCTCCCTCCCCGACACCGTCCGGGTGATTCCCGCCTACCTCGACCGACTCACCCTCGCGGTGGGCGAACACCACGAACTCGCCCACCGCGCTCAGATCACCCCAGCTGAACTCTCCGGGCGCACAGCATGGATGCCGGGTAACGCATACGGCAGTGAATGGGCCGGCTTCTACGACGCTCTCGCGCAGCAATTCGACCTCACCATCGATACACGAGGCCCAAACTTCGGCATCGAGTACCTGCTCGGCGAACTAGCTCGTAGTCGCGAGCGAATGAGTTTCCTCGGGCCGAGCATCAAGGTCCCGACTCGTGGAGATGTCATACAGGTGCCGATTTCTGACCCTGCCCTCGTCTACCCGTTCGCATTACTGTGGGACGAGATGTTCGAGCATCGATCGCTTCCCCGACTCCGCACCTGGGCTAGCGAGATGTTTGTCGCGAGCAAGCCCGAGAACTTCTGGGTTCCGGCGTGGGACCGTCGTTGGCTGGCGACGACGCGGTCGAGGGCGAGCTCCAGGTAGGCGGTGTTCCTGCAGATGATCGCGTCGACCACCAGCGACAGGCACATCGCCTGACCGGTCTGGGCCTCGCGGTGAACGTGGCGTCCTCCTCGCGCAGTCTCCCACCGCCCGGTGTCGATCACGTGGGTGGCCGGCTCCCACCGGGTGGTGTCGCTGGTGGGTCACGGTGGCCACCGACACCGCGTCGATCGGGTCGGACTTCCGGGCGTGACCGGTGTTGAGCAGCCGCGCTCGAGCGGCGAGCTTGGCCGGCACGTCGAGCACCGGCTCGCCGGCGGCGGCCACGCCCTGGGCGACGCCCCGCCCGCCGAGGTTGTGCCCTACCTGCTGCCGGCCGGTACGGAAGCGAAGCACTTCTCGCGCCTGGGCATCGAGTGCTTCGAGTCCGCGCCACTCCGCCTCCCGCGCGGCTTCGACTCCCCGGCGGTTCCACGGCGTGGACGAGCGCGTGCCCGTCGACGCCGTGCGGTTCGGCACCGACGTGCGCGACACCTTCTTCGACCTGTGCTGATCCCCGCCGCCGTCGCCGACCGTCTCGACCACGAGGTGTTCCATGCTGCGAACGTCGCCTGCCGATGGAGGACACACGAGCCGGGGCGGCCTCGGAATCCCGCGACGTCGCCGGCGCGAGGTCGATGGAAAGCCCGGCGCGACGACAACTCGGTGCGGCTGGTGCTCGCCGACCACAACATCCGGCTCCGCGAGGGCATCGCCCGGATGTGCCGGCAGGAGCCGGACCTGCAGGTGGACGGTCAGGTCGACCCCGGCGAGCTCGGGGGCACCAAACCGGTGCCGGACCGCCGCGGCGACGGCGGCAGCCCTGCCAGCCGGGGCCGCTGATCCTGCTCGACGCTCACACCCGGAACGCCAGAACTCACCCGGGACAACGCCGGCCGGGAAACCCCAGTTCAGGCCCCCACACCACAGGTCACAGAGCGGTAACGATCCCGACCGCGGGCTGATCGCCTCTGCGGCGAGCGCGTGGCGTTACGGACACTGAACGTCTGCGACGCCACGCCGCTGACACTCGCCGACCCCGGAGCCGGCGAGCGCGTGACATGACGGACGCCCACCGTCGGCGCCCGCCCACCGCGGACAGCGCGGACGACGCGCCCGTCACGCCTCCGTCGGGGTGATCGCGACGGCGAGCGCGAGGTCGTCGGAGCGGGCCGCGGAGTCACCGTTCACGGCGCCCTCGGTCATCGACACCGCCAGGACCTCCTCGGCGATCGTGCCGGCGTGCGCCCGCACCGCGTCGGCGACGTCGGCGCGCTCGGCGGCCCAGGTCAGGGCGATGCGGTCGGACACCTCGAGGCCCCGGGTCTTGCGGGCCTCCTGCACCACGCGCACCACGTCGCGGGCGAGCCCGGCGGCGCGCAGCTCGTCGGTGAGCTCGGTGTCGAGGCCGACCGACAGGCCGCCCTCGCTGCGCACCGCCCAGCCCTCGCGCGGGGTCTCCTCGACGAGGATCTCGTCACCGGAGAGCGTGATCTCCTCGCCGTCCACGACCACCGTCAGCGTCCCGTCGACCGGCGCCGCGGTGGACGCCTTCACCGCCTCCGCGACCACCGGGGTCTGCTTGGCGAAGCGCTTGCCCAGCGCGCGGAAGTTCGGCTTCACGGTGACCTCGACGAGATCGGAGCCGGCGGCCTCGACCCGGCCGACGTTGAGTTCCTCGGCGATCTCGGCGAGCAGGCTCGCGTCCAGCTCGGCGAACCCCGGCGCGGCGACGACCGCGCGGGACAGCGGCTGGCGCGTGCGCACCCCGCTGGCCGCCCGCGTCGAGCGGCCCAGCTCGACGATGCGCTGGACGAGCGCCATCCGCTCCGCGAGCCCCGGGTCGACGGCGGCCTCGTCGGGCACCGGCCAGTCGGCGAGATGCACCGAGTCCGGCGTGTCGTCGACGGCTCCCTCGGCGACAGGGCCCTGGAGCAGGGTCCACAGGTAGTCGGTGGCGAACGGCGTGAACGGCGCCATGAGCCGCGAGAGCGTCTCGACGCAGTGGTGCAGCGTCGCCAGGGCCGCCGGCTCGCCCGCCCAGAAGCGGCGACGCGAGCGGCGCACGTACCAGTTCGACAGCTCGTCGACGAACGCCGAGATCGCGCGCCCGGCGCTCGAGGAGTCGAAGTCGTCGAGCGCGCGGGTGACCTCCCCGACGCAGGTGGCCAGCTCCCCGAGGACCCAGCGGTCCATGGGGTGGTCACGGGGGACCGGCTCGCCCGAGGGCTTCCAGCCCGACGCGTTCGCGTACGTGACGAGGAACGACGCGGTGTTCCAGTAGGTCAGCAGGATCTTGCGGACGATCTCGCGCAGCGCCTCGTGGCCGACGCGCCGGTCGACCCACGGCGAGCCCTGGGCGAGCATCAGCCAGCGCACCGCGTCGGCGCCGTGGGAGTCGAACAGCTCGAACGGGTCGAGCACGTTGCCCAGGTGCTTCGACATCTTGCGGCCCTGCTCGTCGAGCAGCAGACCCAGGCAGACGACGTTCTCGTAGGACGACCGGTCGAACACGAGCGTGCCGACGGCCATCAGCGAGTAGAACCAGCCGCGGGTCTGATCGATCGCCTCGCAGATGTACTGCGCGGGGTAGGCCGCCTCGAAGTCGGCCTCGTGGTGGTGCGGCGCGCCCCACTGGGCGAACGGCATCGCGCCCGAGTCGTACCAGACGTCGATGACGTCGGTGACGCGGCGCATCGTGCCGGTCCCCGACGGCGCGGGGAACGTGATGTCGTCGACGAACGGGCGGTGCGGGTCGAGCTCGCCGAGGTCCTCGCCGGCCCAGCTCGAGAGCTCCGCCAGCGACCCGACGCACACCATCTCCGACGGATCGGCGTCGTTGCGCCAGATCGGCAGCGGCGTGCCCCAGTACCGGTTGCGCGAGAGCGCCCAGTCGACGTTGTTCTCGAGCCACCCGCCGTAGCGGCCGTGCTTGATGTGCGGCGGGTACCAGTTCGTCCGCTCGTTCTCCTCGACCAGCCGGTCGCGGATCGCGGTGGTGCGGATGAACCACGAGGGCAGCGCGTAGTAGATCAGCGGCGTGTGGCAGCGCCAGCAGTGCGGATACGAGTGCTCGTAGGACTCGGAGCGCCACAGCACGCCCCGGCTGCGCAGTTCCTCGACCAGGGTCGGGTCGGCGGCCTTGAAGAACATCCCCCCGATGAGCGGGACGTCGGCGTGGAAATGCCCGTCCGGCCCGATCGGATTGACCATCTCGAGGCCCTCGGCCTTGGCCACGAGGTGGTCCTCGGCGCCGAAGGCCGGCGCCATGTGCACCAGACCGGTGCCGGCGTCGGTGGTGACGTGGTCGCCGTGGACGACGCGATGCGCCCTGCCGTCGGAGCCGAAGCGCTCGCCGGAGATCAGGTCCAGCGGACGGCGGTAGTGGCTGCCCAGGAGGTTCGCGCCGGTGGTGCGGTCGGTGACCTGCGTGCCCTCGCCGAGCACCGGGAGCAGCTCCTCGGCGACGACGAGGTCGTCACCGTCGGCGGTGGTCGCGCGCACGTAGGCGATGTCGCGGGCCACGGCGACGGCGGTGTTCGAGGGCAACGTCCACGGCGTCGTCGTCCAGATCAGCAGGTCGGCGCCCGCCCACGGGCCGTCGGTCAGCGGGAAGCGGACGTACACCGAGGGGTCGACGTCGTCCTCGTAGCCGAGCGCGACCTCGTGGTCGGACAGCGGCGTCTCGTCGCGCGGGCAGTAGGGGGTGACGCGATGGTCCTCGACGAGCAGACCGTCGTCGAAGATCTTCTTGAGCGACCACCACACGCTCTCGACGTAACGCGGGGCCATGGTCAGGTAGGCCTCGTCGAGGTCGACCCAGTAGCCCATGCGCTCGGTCATGGCGGCGAACGCCGACACGTTGCGCAGCGCCGACTCCTTGCACGCCGCGTTGAACTCGGCGATGCCGTAGGTCTCGATGTCGGCCTTGCCGGTGAAGCCGAGCTCCTTCTCGACGGCGAGCTCGACGGGCAGGCCGTGGCAGTCCCAGCCGGCGCGGCGCGGCACGTGGTAGCCGCGCATCGTCTTGAACCGGGGGAAGAGGTCCTTGAACGCGCGGGCCTCGACGTGATGGGTGCCGGGTTGGCCGTTGGCCGTCGGCGGACCCTCGTAGAAGATCCACGGCTCGCCGTCGGCGGTGCGCTCGAGGGTGCGACGGAACACGTCGCGGTCGGCCCAGCGGGCCAGGACCTCGCGCTCGATCGCGGGCAGGTCCACGCTCGCGGGCAGGGGTGCGAACGCGGGCTTGCCCGCGGATCCGGGGGACGGCTGAGAGCTCACGTCTCGATCTTCCTGGTCGTGCGGTAGCCCAACTCAGCCAGGCTACCGGGGACCACATCGCGGTTCTGAGCAGCGGGCCCGGGGCCGCTCCGGGGGGTGTCGAACCGGGGCGCGGGCATGTCCTAGACTGGTGGCGTCATCGGGCAGGACGCGCCGCGTCACGCTCGGTGATCGTCTTGGGGTATGGTGTAATTGGCAACACGGCTGATTCTGGTTCAGTTGTTCTAGGTTCGAGTCCTGGTACCCCAGCTGCGATCGGTGGCGGGCAGCGATCTAGAGTCTCCACCGTTCTCCTAGGGCCCCGTCGTCTAGCGGCCTAGGACGCCGCCCTCTCAAGGCGGTAGCGGGGGTTCGAATCCCCTCGGGGCTACATCACGAACGCGGCGTACCGGTCTGGCGGTGCGCCGCGTTCGTCGTTTCGGGAACCTCCTCGACGTGGCGCGCAGCCAGCCCGTACGGTCCGCCCGTGATCTGAGCACTCCTCGCCCGACGCCGGCCCGTCCACGAAGGAGTGCTCCCTTGCCCTCGATCACCTACGTCCTCGTCCACGGCGCGTTCGCCAACGCCTCGCACTGGGGCCCGGTCGCCCGTGGTCTCGTACTGCGGGGCCACCGGGCGGTCGCGGTCGACCTGCCCGGTCACGGGCTGGACGCGCGCCCCACCGGCATGGCCGGCATCTCCACCGCCGACGACGTCGCGGCCGTGGTGGCCATCGTGCGCGCGGCGCGGGAGCACGGGCCGGTGGTGCTCGTCGGCCACAGCCGGGGCGGGATGACGGTCACCGCGGTCGCGAACGCCGTGCCCGAGCTGCTCGAGCACGTCGTCTACGTCTCGGCGTGGTGCTGCGTCGACGCGGGGCCGTCGACGTACCTCGCGGAGACCGGGCCGTCGGCGCTGGACCTGCTCGCGCCGAGCCTGATCACGGCCGACCCCGCCGAGGTCGGCGAGCTCCGGGTCGACCTCCACACGACCGACCCGGCGGCGCTCGACGCCCTCCAGGACGCCCTGCTCGCCGACGGCTCGCGCGCCGAACTGCTGGCGGTGCTCGCGGCGATGGACGTGCGTGAGGCGCTCGCGATCGACGAGGACGCCGTGCGCGTGGACCCGGCGGCGTGGGGCCTGCTGCCGCACACCTACGTGCGGCTCTCGGCGGACCGGGCGATGCTGCCGGCGCTGCAGGACCGGTTCGTCGCCGAGGCCGACGTCGCCGTGGCGCAGCCGTTCACGGTGGTCGACGTGCCGACCTCACACGTCGGGATCCAGCTGTGGCCGTCGCGGTTGGTGGAGGTGCTGGCGGGCCTGTGATCAGCCGGCCGGCGGCTCGGCCCACCGGATCAGCGCGATCGCCGCGACGACGAGCACGCCGCCCGCGACCTGCGTCGCGGTCGGCTCCTGGGACACCAGCCACCAGGCGCCGAGCACCGCGAAGAGCACTTCGCTCAGGCCCACGAACGACGCCAGCCGCGACCCGAGGCGCCCGACGGCCGCGATCCCCGTGAGGTAGGCCAGCGCCGTCGACAGCGTCGCGACGAGGACCACGCCGACCCACCAGGGCGCGGTCCACCCGGCGAGGTCGACCGGGGTCGTGTTCGCGTTCAGGGGCAGCAGGCCGACGAGGCCGACGAGCAGGACGACGGCGGTGCCGACCAGGGCGCCGCCGGCGGTGAGCACCAGCGCCGGGGGACCGTCGTCCCCGCCGGCGTCGGCCGAGAGGCGGAAGTACGCCGCCAGGCACACCGCGGCGCCCAGGCCCCACAGCACGCCGACGACGTCGACGTCCGCCCCGCGTCCGACGTCGAGCACGAGCCCGAGGCCGACGATCGCGAGGGCCGCGCCCACCAGCGTCGCCGGACGGGGCGTCGCGGCGGTGCGTGCCCACGTCCAGGCGAGCAGCAGGACCGGGGCGGTGTACTCGATGAGCAGCGCGACCCCGACCGAGAGGTGGCCGACGGCGCTGAAGTAGCAGACCTGCGCCCCGGCCAGCGGGACCACGCCGTACACGACGACCGGACGCACGTGGCGTCGTCGCAGGTAACGGCCCCGCGCCGTCATGACCGCGAGCGGCACCACGAGCAGGAGCGCGGCCCCGCCGAGGCGCCCGACCACGACCGCGAGCGGCGACCACCCGGTGGTCAGCAGCGCCGCGGCGAACGGGCCGGCGAGCCCGAAGGAGAAGCCCGACAGCAGCGCGACCGCGAGACCGGGCGCGGTGCGGGCGCGTCGCTGCTCGACGCCGGGGTGGCCCACGGTCGGTGATCAGAGCAGGCGCCGGCCGCGCCCGGCAAGGGTTCCGCAGGGCATCGGGAGCACCGTCGTCCATCACGATTCTCTGATGGATTCCTCGGGTTTCCGGTACTTGTTCGCAGGGATCGGGCGCTCCCAGCGTGGGCTCCTCGCTGCGAACGAGGAGCCACCGCACGACCGCGACGTCGAACCTCGACGATCCCGCCTTCCTCACCGGCGACCGCCACACCGAGTACCGGGCGATCCGCGAGCAGGGCGCCGTGCTCCCCGTCGGCGATCCCGACCGTCCGACGCACGTGCTCACGCGCTACGCCGACACCCACGCGGTGCGGCGGGACACCGCGGCCCGGGCACAGCTTCGACGGCCACGCTGACGACCGTTCTGACCTTCGTAGAGCCGCGAGGAGGCCACGCTCGCCGAGCCGGTCGGCCTCCGACCGGCTTTCTGGGTCGATCACGACAGTCTCGGACTGCAGCCTGCCAGGAGGGCGGCCGTGGGTGTGGCCCAGCTCAGGGGTTCGCGGTCCGCAGGCGAGCGACCAGGTCGATCAAAGCGTGGGCGTGCAGCTCGAACAGCGCCGCGAGGTCGACCCGGTCGCCGTCGATCTCGTGGGCGATGAACAGTCCGTCCGCCGCGGCCAGGGCATAGGTGACCAGCAGGTCGACCGCCCCGACCGTCAGGTCCGGGGCGAGCTGACCGACCGCTGCGACGAGGCGTTCCCGGGCGACCCGGCGAACCTGCAGGAACACCGTGCGGGCCCGGGGTTCCTCGGGGCGGCGCTCCAGGGCGAGCATCAGGCCCAGACGTAGGAAGTCCGGCGTGTCGAGCAGCGCCTTGCCGACCTGGGCGGCCATGTCCACCGCGAGGGCTCGGGCTCGCTCCCGGTCTCCCTCGCCGGCCTCGCCCGCCAGCGCCTCCGGCGGCAGGGTCATCGCCGCGAGCCAGGATTCGAAGCTGCGCTCGATGACCGCGGCGATGAGGTCGTCCTTGCTCCGGAAGTGCCAGTAGATCGAACTGGCCGGCAGGCCCGCCCGCTCACTGACCAGCTTGATGGTGGTGCCTTCGTAGCCGCGCTCGCCGGCGATCTCCACCGTCGCGTCGAGGATCCGCCGCCACGACTCCTCACCGTTGGCCCGCCGCTGACGGCTGCTGCGCTCGCTGACCACCACGTTGCCTCTTTCCGGCCCGGCACGACGGCGGTCGAGCCTACGTCGACCCGCGTACGTCATCGCCCTCACACGTCCTTCCTGGAACGAAAACTACAGGATAGATGTAGTGTTCGTTCCAGCAAGGACGACGCGGTCAGCTTCGCTGGAGGCAGGACGAGATGAGCGAGGACGCAGACCCCACGACCCCGGGTGCAGCGGCGGGACCCGCCGAACCGTCTCCAGGCAGTGATGTGGCCGGGCCCGAGGGGGCCGAGGTCGACGTGGCGATCGTGGGCTACGGGCCGGTCGGGGCCACGGCCGCGAACCTGCTCGGCGGCATGGGGGTGTCGGCCGTGGTCGTGGAGCGCGAGCCGTCGATCTACGTGCGGGCCCGGGCGATCTCCACCGACGAGGAGGTGCTGCGCGCCTGGCAGCGCACTGGGCTGGCCGACGCCCTCGAGGCCGACATGCTGCCCGAGAAGCCGATCGACTTCGTCGACGCCCAGGGCGAGTCGTTCCTGAAGTTCACCCCGCGTACCCGCGGCAACGGCTACCCGCCGCAGCTGTTCATCTATCAGCCTGCGCTCGAGGAGACCCTGCGCGGCGGGGTGAAGCGCTACCCCCACGTGCAGGTGTGGCTCTCCCACGAGTGCTTCCGCATCACCCAGCACCCCGACGGGGTCGAGCTGGCGATCGCCGATCTGGAGAACGACCGCGTCCGGCGGCTGCGGGCTCGCTACGTCATCGCCGCCGACGGCGGCTCCAGCCCCATCCGCGCCCAGCTCGGGGTCGGGTTCGAGGGCCGCACCTACGAGGATCGCTGGCTGGTCATCGACACCAAGGTCCGCCGCGAGTGGCCCGAGATCGACCGGCTGCGCTTCCACTGCGACCCCGCCCGACCGGCGGTGGACTGTCCCACCCCGCTGGGGCATCACCGCTGGGAGTTCCCCGTCCTGCCCGGCGAGGACGAGCGCGAGCTGGCCAGCGACTCCTCGGTGCGACGGTTGCTGGCCGGCCACGGCATCACCGAGGAACACGTCGAGGTGCTGCGCGCGGTGATCTACAGCCATCACGTCCGCTTCGCCACCCGTTGGCGGGTCGGACGGGTGTTCCTGGCCGGCGACGCCGCCCACGTCATGCCGCCCTGGATCGGCGAAGGCATGGCCTCCGGCGTGCGCGACGCGGCGAACCTGTGCTGGAAGCTGGCTGCGGTGCTGCGCGGCGAGCTGCCCGAGGCCGCACTCGACAGCTACGAGACCGAACGCCAGCCCCACGTCCGCGAGACGACCCGCTGGGCCGTGCGCGCCGGAGCGGTGATCACCCAGCGGCGCCGTCCGGTCGCCTGGGTACGCAACCACCTGCTGCGCCTGGTCATGCGGCTACCGACGCTCGGGGCCTATCTGCGCGAGGGCGGCTGGTTCCCCGACGCGCACTACCGAGCAGGTCTGCTCGGCGACACCGGCCAGCCCGCCGTGGGCTGGCTGCCCCCCCAGCCCTGGGTCCTCGACGCCGAGGAACGACGGGTCCGTCTCGACGACGCGCTCGGCGCCGGATGGATCGTGCTCCACCTCGCCTCCGAGCAGCACCAGCCCGGCCACGATCAGCCGGCCTGGCGCGCACTCGGTGCGATGACGGTGACCCTCGCCGACCCCGGTAGCCCACCCGCCCCCGGTGTCCTGGTCGACACCACCGGCGAGCTCACCGGCTGGCTGCGTGAGCACCGCGCCGCCTCCGTCGCGCTTCGCCCCGACGGCTTCGTCCACACCGCCGCGCCGGCCGGTTCGCCACTGCCCGCCCCTCCACCAACCCTGCGCGGCCCCTGAACCCCGTCCCGCCGCCCTCTCGGTCGAAAGGCTCTGTCATGACCCAGCCCAGCATCCCGCTCTCGGAGAAGACCCTGCACTTCGCGGTCCGCGGCCCCACCGGTGGCCGCGGCGAGACCGACCTGTTCGTCGCCGAGTCCGGCGACGGCCCGCCGATACTGCTGCTGCACGGCGGCGGCCCCGGCGCCTCCGGTGTCTCCAACTACACGCGCAACATCGACGCCCTCGCCGCGGCCGGACACCGCGTGATCGTGCCCGACCTGCCCGGCTACGGACGCTCCGCCAAGCACCTCGACCACTCCGACCCGTTCGGCTACCTCGCCGACACGCTGCGCGGGCTGCTCGACGGGCTCGGCATCGAACGCGCCCATCTGGTCGGCAACTCCTATGGCGGCTCCGCCGCGCTGCGCCTGGCCCTCGACAGCCCCGGCCGGGTCGACCGGCTGGTGCTGATGGGCCCCGGCGGCATCGGCACCACGCGCGCGCTGCCCACCGCAGGGCTGACGGCCCTCCTGAACTACTACACCGGCGACGGGCCCTCCCGAGCGAAGCTGGAAACCTTCATCCGCCGCTACCTCGTCGTCGACGACTCCACGATCCCCGACGAGGCCATCGAGGCCCGCTACCAGGCCAGCATCGACCCCGAGGTCGTGGCCAACCCGCCGCTGCGCCGCCCGTCCGGGCCGCTGGCACTGCGCACCGTGTGGCGCATGGACCTCACCCGCGACAGCCGGCTGGCCGGGCTGCATAACCCGACGCTCGTCGTCTGGGGCGCCCAGGACCGGGTCAACCGCCCCAGCGGCGGTCACACCCTCGCCGCCACCATGCCCGACGCCACCCTGCTCCAGCTCGCCCGCACCGGGCACTGGGTCCAGTTCGAACAGGCCGAGCTGTTCAACACCACCGTCGCCGCCTTCCTCGCCGAAGGAGACCACCGATGACCACCACCGACCCGCAGTACCCCGGAACCGGCCCGGACCCGAGCCTGTTCGGCAAGGTCCATCTCGGCTACCTGGTCGTCGAGACCCAGCGCATCAGCGACTGGCGCCGTTTCGGCATCGATGCCATCGGCATGCACGGCGACGACCTCGACCACGACTCGCTGCGCTTCCGCCTCGACGACCACCAGTGCCGATTCCTGCTCGAACGCGGCCCCGCCGAGGACGTCACCACCATCGGCTGGCAACTCGACGACCACGCCGCCTTCGATCGGGTCATCGACCGCGTCCGCGGCGCCGGCGTCCCCGTCGCAGAAGGCACCGCCGAGCAGGCCGCCCGCCGCGGGGTCGAGCGGCTGCTGCGCTTCCCCGGCCCCAAGGGCCTCACCCAGGAGATCTTCACCCGGGCGCTGCTCGACGAGCGCCCACTGCAGATGCGCGCCCGCCGCTTCGTCACCGGCGAAGGCGGCATGGGCCACGTCGCGCTGACCTCCACGAAACCCGCCGGGCTGCGCGGCTACTTCGACACCGTCTTCGATGCCCGCCTCTCGGACTACATCGACGAAACCATCAGCGGCGTCATGCTCAAGATCCGGTTCCTGCGGGTCAACGAGCGCCACCACTCCATCGCCGTCGCCTCCACCGAGGGCGTGCGGCTGGACCCGATCCGCACCCGCGTCCAGCACCTCAACATCCAGGTCGCCGAGCTCGACGACATGGTCGGCGCCTACCAGCGGGTCAAGGAGCTCGGCTTCGGCATGGCGCTCGCCGTCGGCCAGCACACCAACGACCGCGAACTGTCGTTCTACGCCCAGACCCCGTCGGGGTTCGAATGGGAAGTCGGCTGGAATCCCGTGGTCGTCGACGAGAAGACCTGGGAGCCGGTCACCCACCAGGGCATCAGCGTGTGGGGACACACCCCTGTGGGGCAGACAGTGATCGACAAGCTCGACCGGTTCCGCCGCGGCGGGGCCTCCCTGCTGGCCACCGAGGACGTCGTGCCCGCCCTGGCCGGAGCCGGCGTCGAGGACTACACCCGCGAATCCGCACCCCCCGCCGCCCGCAACCCAGCCAGCCGCACCCTGGCCACCGGCCTCGGCTGACCCGGCGTCCCCCAGCAGTCACCCTCACCACAGGACGAGGACGTCCCATGACCAGCACCGGACGCATCGACGTCCATCAGCACCTGCTCCCACGCGACTACCTCGCCGCCCTGGAACGCCACGGCATCGCCGGAGCCGGCGGCCGGGCCCTGCCGGACTGGAACCCCGACGCCGCGGTGTCGATGATGGACGAGCACCGCATCGCCACCGGCATCCTGTCGCTGTCCACCCCCGGCACCCACCTCGGCGATCCGGTCGAGGCTCCCGAGCTCACCGTCCGGCTCAACGACGCCCACGCCGAACTGGTGAAGGACCGACCCGACCGGTTCGGGATGTTCGCCTCGGTGCCGCTGCCCGACGTCGACGCCGCCCTCGACGCGATCGCCCACGCCGACGACGACCTGCACGCCGACGGGGTGGTGCTGCTGGCCAACCACCGGGGCACCTACCTCGGTGAGCCGGCCTTCGACCCGGTCATGGCCGAGCTCGACCGCCGCAACCTCGTGGTCTTCATCCACCCCGCCGAGCTGCCCGCCGCGCCGGTGGAGGGCATCCCGCCCTTCGCCGCGGACTTCCTGCTCGACACCACCCGCGCGGCCTACCTGCTGGTCCGCAACGGCGTCGTCGCCCGCCACCCCGACCTGCGGATGATCCTCTCCCACGCCGGCGGGTTCGTGCCCTACGCCGCCCACCGCATGGCCGTCGGCATGGCCGGCGACGCCGGCCGCAGCCCTCGCGACACTCTCGAGGAGCTCCGCGGCTTCTACTACGACACGGCCCTGTCCGGCAGTCCCTCGGCACTGCCCTCACTGCTCGCCTTCGCTCGCCCCGACCACATCCTCTACGGCAGCGACTGGCCTTTCGCCCCTGACAGCGCGGTCAGCTACTTCACCGGCGGCCTCGACGAGCACCTCACCCACACCCCATTCGGCCAGTCGATCGGTGCCGCCATCGACCACGACAACGCCGCCGCCCTGTTCCCCCGTCTCAACCGGGTAGCCCGGGTCACCGCGAACCGCAGTCGCGTCGGCGAGCTCAAGGACGCGCTACGCAGCCGGATCGTGCGAACCGCGGTCGGACTCGTCGACCCAACCCGCCAGTAGCGCCACGACCACGAACCCATGACCGCCAGCAGCACGACCGCGATCGCCGTAGCGGCTGGCGCCGCCGCGTGCGACGTCGCCGTCGCGGTCATGCGCCGTTGCCACCGCGTCAGCGTGACCGTCGACGCCCCGCTGCCCGCCGCGCCCAGCATCATCGTGAGCAACCACGGGTTCGGCGGCATTTTCGGTCTCAACGTGCTGGCCGGGTGGCCGTGGCGGGCAGCCCAGTCGCGGATGGCCTGGTTCTGCTCGCTCCGTGACCGCTGCGCCGTCATCCCGGACGGCGCGGTCGGTCGATGTGCCCGTCGCCGGGCGGCTGAAGTGATCTCGATCCACGAGCTGATCCATGAACCGCTGCGACGCCGTACGGCACACGGCGATCAGGCCAGGCGTGCGGCGACCGTGGCGCGCCCGGGCCCATCGAGCGCGTCGAGCCCGGCGGAGCGCCCTGTCGCGACCAGGCAGAGGTCGAGGTCCGGGCCGAGAAGCTCTGCCCCGTCGCCGTGGGTCCACCCGGTGTCGGTGGATACCAGCCGCAACCCGGCGAGCCGCCGCGGCGCACCGAGGAAGGCATTGTCCGCGACGTAGGCCAGGCAGGCCGCAACGACCTCCGGCGGCGAGACGTAGCTACGCCCGAGCGGTCGAGCGATGTCCTGGGCGTGGATCACGAGGTCCATCAGCGGGTCCATCGGCCCGCTGCCCGGCATGCGCCGGGTCGAGTCCGCGCTGGCCCGCAGCTGCTCGACCAGCTCGGCGCTGCTGTGGGCGGTGGCGCGGCGCCGAGCCAGCTGGACGGTCATGCGATCGAAGCTCCCCCCGGCGCGCAGCATCGCGCACACCACCTGCAGCGCCGACGTCCGTGTCGTCACCGTGAGGTGGGCGGCCACGTCGCGCACTGTCCAGGCGCAGCACAGCGAGGGGGTGGCCCACTGCGCGTCGACGAGATCGGCGAGGTGATCGGCGAGGTGACTGCGCTCGACGCGCACCGCTTCGTTGATGGCGGCGGGAGACAGGGCCGGGAACGAGGTGTTCATGCGCTGTGGACTCCCGCCGCCCAGCCGACTCATCGCTCGGACCGGAAATCGGCCCCTGCGGCTCGACGGGGGAGTCCTCGGCGCAGACGGTCGCCGAGCACATCGCCGCGCTCCGCGCGGTCGCCGCGGAGGTCGACGACGCCGTGCCGTTCCTGCCGGGCACGGGGTCGGCGAAGCTCGACGACACGCTGGAGATCAGCGGAGCGTGCGACGTGCTCGTGCGCCGTGTCAGCCCACCGGGGTGAGGTGACGGTGCCCGGTCGCTGTCCCTGGCCGCACCCCGCGAGCAGGGCAGTCAGGGCCCACGACCAGCAGCGCCCAGGTCGGACCGGTCACGGCACGCCTCACGCGGCATGCGCCCGGGTCACCGGTTCGGCGCGCGCGCCGGGGTGTTCGGGAGGTGCGGGTCGCAGCACGAGCAGCCGGGCGACGCGTCGGGTCGGACCGCAGGTGCGGGCACACAGCACGGGTCGTCGGGGGTAGGCGCCGCCTCGACGGTGACGTGATGCCGTGCCGAGCTCGCGGGCGCGGCGGTGAGGCCTGGCAGCGTGGCGGCCCGGGCCGCGCGGACGGCGTTCAGGATGACCAGGACCTCGGCGGCCTCGTGGACCACGACGACCGTGGCCAGGCCGAGCATGCCGAGCACGGCGAGCGGGATGAGCACGCCGATGATCAGCAGTGAGACGCCGATGTTCTGGAGCATGATCCGTCGCGCTCGGCGGGCGTGGGCGAGCGTCCGGGGGAGGTGCCGCAGGTCCTCGCCCATGAGGGCGACGTCGGCGGTCTCGATGGCCACGTCGGTGCCCATGGCGCCCATGGCGATGCCGACGTCGGCGGTGGCGAGCGCCGGAGCGTCGTTGACCCCGTCGCCCACCATGGCCACACGGCGCCCGGCGGCGATGCGCGGCAGCAGCCCGGCCTTGTCCTCGGGCCGGAGCTCCGCGTGGACGACGTCGATGCCGGCCCGGCGGGCCAGGGCGCGGCCGGTGCGCCGGTTGTCCCCGGTGAGCACGGCGACCTCGACGCCGAGCTCACGGAGGCGCCGCACCGCGTCGGGCGCCTCGGGGCGGAGCTCGTCGCGCACCGCGATCGCGCCGAGCAGTACGCCGTCCCGCTCGACCAGCACGACCGTGGCGCCCTCGCCCTGAAGTCGTTCGACGTCGCCGCTCAGCGGTCCCGCCGGGATCCAGCCGGGCTTGCCGAGCCGGAGCTCGGCGCCGCCGTGCGAGCCGGTCAGGCCGTGCCCGGCCACCGCGGTGACGTCGTCGGCCGCGGCGACCTCGAGCTCGCCGGCAGCGGCGAGGACGGCCCGGGCGAGGGGGTGCTCGCTGCGGGCCTCGAGGGCGGCGGCGGTCTCGAGGACCTCGCGGCGCCGGTGGCCGGGCGAGGCGAGCAGCTCGGTGACCTCGGGCCGGTGGCGGGTCAGGGTGCCGGTCTTGTCCAGCGCGACGGCGCCGATCCGGCCGAGCTCCTCGAGCGCGGCCCCGCCCTTGATGAGTGCGCCATGGCGGGTCGACGCGCCGATGGCCGCGACGACGGTCAGGGGCACCGAGATCGCCAGCGCGCACGGCGAGGCCGCCACCAGCACCACCAGGGCGCGCTCGAGCCAGAGCAGGGGGTCGCCGAGCAGCGCGCCGATCCCGCCGACCAGCACGGCGAGGGCCATGATCGCTGGGACGAGGGGGCGCGCGATCCGGTCGGCGAGGCGTTGGCCGGCGCCCTTGCGCTCCTGGGCCTCCTCGACGATGTGCACGATCCGCGCCAGGGAGCTGTCCGACGCGGCGGCGGTGACCTCGACCTCGATCGCGCCGTCACCGTTGATGCTGCCGGCGTGGAGGTCGTCGCCGGGACCGGCTTCGACGGGCACGGACTCGCCGGTGATCGCGGAGGTGTCGAGGCTGGTGCGCCCGGCGCGAATGCGGCCGTCGGTGGCCGCGCGCTCCCCGGGGCGCAGGACGAGGACGTCGCCGACGACCAGGTCGTCGGGGGCGACGGTGACCTCTCGGCCCTCGCGCAGCACCGAAGCGGTCGGCGGGACCAGCCCGAGCAGGGCACGCAGCCCGCCGCGGGTGCGGTCGACGGCGTGGCGCTCGAGGCCCTCGGCGATCGAGAACAGGATCCCGAGCAGCGCGGCCTCGGCGATCTGCCCCAGGGCGATCGCGCCGACCGCGGCGATGGTCATCAGGGTGCCGACCCCGATACGCCCGTGCCGCAGGGCGCGCAGCGCACCGGGCGCGAACGTGGCGGCGGCGACGACGGCGGCGAGGAGCTCGAGCCCGGCCACGAGCGTCCCGGCGGCGCCCGCGCGGCCGAGGACCCAGGCGACGCCGAGCAGGACCGCGGCCGTGAGGGACAGCTGCAGCTCGCGGACGTGCCACAGGCGGGCGGGACCGTCGTCGCGGCCGGGACCGTCGGTGACTCCGGGCGCGTCGGTGGAGCCGCAGCAGGCGTCGGACACGCCGCTCCTCTCGTCGAGGAGAGTCAATCTAACGTACGTTGATGTGTCGAGGCGAGCATGTACCAACGGACGTTAGAGTGACGAGGTGGCCGAGCGCTCGACCCCCGATGTCGACCAGTGCGACCTCCTCTGCCTGGACCTCCCGTACGCCGAGGACATCCGGACGTCGCTGCCCGGGCTCGAGACGCTCGCCGCGGCGGCGACCCTCGGCAAGGCGCTCGCCGACCCCACGCGCCTCGCGGTGGCCGCGGCCCTGTCGGCCGGCGACGAGCTCTGCGTGTGCGACATGGCCTGGGTCGTCGGGCAGGCGCAGAACCTCGCGTCCCACCACCTGCGGGTCCTCAAGACGGCCGGGCTGGTGACCTCCCGGCGCGACGGGAAGCTCGTCATGTACCGGCTGACGCCGACCGGTCACGCCCTCGTCGGGGCCGTGCTCGGGGCGACGGCTCCCGCGGCGTCGTCCGTCGTGGACGCCTAGCGCGATCGCTCACGCGACGCCGTCTCCGGTTCACCCGGTCGGCGGCTGCAGTGATCGGCGCGGCCCGTCGAAGCAAGGGTGACGGGTCGGCGCCCGTCGCGGAGGGAGGACGCCCATGAGCACGAACCCGGCAGGACGCGGCCGTCACCGGCTCGTCGTCGCGGGCGGCGTGGTCCGACGCCACCCGGGCCGGGCGGCCGCAGCCTTGGGCGCCGTGGCCGTCGCGGCCGTGACCGCGCTGGCCGTGCCCGCGACGGCGGCGCCGGCCGCCCACAACGTCGAGCAGAGCCCGGCGGCGCAGGCCGCGCACGCGGAGGCGCAGGTCCCCGGGACGCCCTGTTCGGTGTCGGCCCGCGCGTGCGTGGACCTCGAGTCCCAGCGGGCGTGGCTGATCCGCGACGGCACGGTCACTCGGGGTCCGATGACCATCGCGTCGGGCGGCGAGGGCCGCGCCACACCGGTGGGCCACTCGCTGCGGGTCTATCGCAAGGAGCTCGACCACGTCTCCGGGGAGTCGAAGACCCGCGACGGCCGGCCCGCGCCGATGCCCTACTCGGTGTTCTTCGCCGACGGCGGGATCGCCTTCCACAGCGGCGACCCCTCCCGCTCGTCGGCCGGCTGCATCCGCATGGAGACCGGCGACGCCCGCGCCACGTTCGACCACCTCCAGGTCGGCGACAAGGTGCAGGTCGTCAACGCGTCGCAGGAGCAGGCCGCGCGCGGGGGCGCCCGGCAGTAGGGACACGCGTGCCCGGCGGGGGAGTCCCCGCCGGGCACGGTGTGGGAGACGTGTCGGTCAGCCCTCGCGCGGGATGTTCGCGCACTGCTGGCCGGCGTTGATGCACTCCGCGCCCCGCTCCGACTGCGCCTCGGTGGCGAGGTTCTCGTAGTCCGAGTGGTCGGTGCGGGGGTCGTGCTGCTCGTTCGGGAAGCTGTCGATCGAGAACGAGCGGCCGTCGGGCTGGTCGTAGGTCAGCGTGATCCGCAGGGCGGGCACGGGGACCTCGTCGCTCTCGCAGTTGCCCTGCGCGTCCGGGAACGTCATGTGCGAGCGCAGGTCCTCGGTCTCGAGGTTCTCGCCGTCCCAGCAGCTCGGGTAGTCGAGGAAGCGCACGAGCTGCGAGCCCGGGCCGCAGATCGGGTACCGGTCGGTGACCCGGTCCTCCTGCCCGGTGCACGTGTACTTCGCATTGACGTTCTTCTGGTCCTGGGCGCCGGCCTTCGCGTTGCCCATGATGATCATCAGGTGCGCCGGCATCGGCTCGATCTCGCGGTCGCCGTGCCCGCGGAACGACAGCTGCGCCGAGCGGGGCTTCATGATCGCGCCGACGTTGCCGTCCCGGCCGCCGCCGTCCTCGTCGACGTCCGGGCCGGTGCCGTTCAGGTCACGGACGACCGGCCAGAAGAACGTCGACTGGTCACCGTTGACGCAGCTCGTGGCGCCTTCCTCCAGCGAGCGCTCGTCGGAGTTCGCGTCGGTGGTCCGGTTGCCGACGTAGTCGTGGACGTGCTGGGCGCCGTTCCGCTTGCCGGGTGCGGCCATGTAGTTGTCGGAGTTGTTGTGGTCGCTCACGCCGCAGTCGACGGTGTAGGACCCGCGGCTGAAGACGCCGCCTTCGCCGATGTTGCCGTTCGGCTCGACGTCGTTGATGTCGACGTAGTCCTCCGGGCCCGCCGGGGCGGCCTCGTCGCGGCCGGGGAACGGGTCGGCGGCGGCGTTGGGGGCGCTCTGGACCTCGCCGACGTCCTGGGCCGGGCGCTGCCGGTTCACGCGGTCACTCTGCCCGTCGTCCGGCCGGTTCTCCTGGCGGGCCCGGTCGTCGGGATTCTCGGCGTCGTTGTCTCCCTGGTCCTGCTCGCGCTGGTCCTGCTCGCGCTGGTCCTGCTCGCGCTGGTCGTCCCGGCCGTCGTCCTGGCGGCCGTTCTCGTCGCTCGAGCCGGCCGCACCGAAACCGTCCTCGGAGCCCCGGCCGCCGGTGCTCTCGTCGCCGGTGCTCTCGTCGCCGGTGCTCTCGTCCTCGTCGGAGCCCCGGTCCGAGCTCTCGCCGTCGTCGCCGTCGTCGCCGTCGCCGCCGTCGTCGCCGTCGTCGCCGTCGTCGCCGCCGCCGGAGCTGCCGCTGTCGTCGTCCCCGGAGTCGCCGTCCTCACCCGACCCGCCGTCCTGGGACCCGCCGGTGAGGGAGCTGAGGATGCCGCCACCCCCGTCTCCGGAGTCGTCGGCGGCGGCGGCGTTGCCGGCCACCATGACCACGCCGAGCGTGACGAGCAGGGCCGCCACGGCCGCGATCAGGCGGGTCGGCAGGCTGGAGCGATGTCGGCCGCGTCGGGGCACGGGAAACCTCCTGACGGTGCCCGCGGCGCCGGGGACGGGGGAGCTCGTCCGCGGGTCGACGCCGGGGCAGGGGAGTCCTGCGGGGGTGTCGGCGGAGCGCAAGCGGCGGAATGCCAGGGGGAGCGTCGCCGCCCGGCTCCGACGGAGAGCACGGTAGGGACACGAGGGCCCGGTGATCGCCTATCTGAGAGCCGGCGGACCGGGACGCCGCCCACCGGCACGCCAGCCGCGCCGAACAACGCACCGTCTGCGCCGGATGTCGCAATCGGGCGCCCGAGTGCCCCTCAGGTCTCTCAGGTCCGTGTCGTCGGGGTTCTCAGTACCCGGACGGTGCCCGCGGCGAGCACCGCCAGGACGAGGAAGCCGGCCAGCGACGACGGCGAGCGCAGCCATCGGCGCCGTGGTGGCCCGGCGGTTCGCCGAGCGCATGGGCCTGTGGCTCGCGGCCGCGGGGCTCGCGGCCGTCACGCTGACGAGCCACTGATCCTCTCGGGGTCGAGTCGCAGCGTGGTCGCGGCCGCCTCGTCGCCCACCATGCGGTCCACGGAGCCGGCGCCGTACCGGCGGCCGTACTTGGCGCGGTAGGCGTCGTCGACGATCTCCCGGGACGCGGTGCCGAGGTCATCGACGCGGACGTCGGCGTCGAGGCCCGGGACGTGGATGCGCGCCCGGCCCGCGTCGAGGACGCGGCCGAACCAGCCGGTGTCGCGCCGGTACCAGGTCCGCACGTAGACCCCGTCGTCTGCGGTCACGACCCAGATCGGCGTCGGGCGCCGCAGGGTGCCGTCGGACCGTCGAACCGCGATCTCCAGTTCGTCGGCCGCGGCGAGGTGTTCCAGCTCCTCCGGCGACCAGGTGGTGCTCATGACGCCGACGGTAGGACCTCGATCGCACTCGAGGTCCAGCCGTCGGCGAGCGCGTGGCGCTACGGACACTCAACGTCTGCGGCGCCACGCCGCTGACACTCCGGGTCAGTCGAGGCGGCGGCCACCGAGGTGCTCCGCGAAGTGCGCCTCGATCGCGCGGTAGAGCCGGAACTGGTTCTCCGGGTTGGCGAAGCCGTGGCCCTCGTCCTCGGCCACCAGGTACTGCACCGGCACGCCGCGCCGGCGCAGGGAGCCGACGATGTTGTCGGACTCGGCCTGGACGACGCGGACGTCGTTGGCGCCCTGGGCGACGAGCAGCGGGGTGCGGACCCGGTCGACCATCGTGATCGGCGAGCGGGCCAGCATGTCCGCCTCCTGCTCGGGGATCGCCGGGTCGCCGACGTAGCCGTACCAGCTGTTGACCTGGTAGGGCCGGACGAACTCGGGCAGCGTGCGCATGAAGTTCGCCAGGTTCGAGACGCCGACGTAGTCGACGGCCGCGGCGAAGAAGTCGGGGGTGACGGTGACGCCGACCAGCGCCGCGTAGCCGCCGTACGAGCCCCCGTAGATGCCGATGCGGTCGGGGTCGGCGAAGCCCTCGGCCACGGCCCACCGCGCGGCGTCGATCAGGTCGTCGTGCATGGCGCCGGCGAGCTCGCCGATCGCGGCGGTGAGGTGGCGCTTGCCGTACCCGGTCGAGCCGCGGAAGTTGACGTGCAGCACCGCGTAGCCCCGGTTCGCCAGGAACTGCGCCTCCGGGTCGTAGCCCCACGAGTCGTGGGCCCACGGCCCGCCGTGCACGACCAGCACCAGCGGCAGCTTCTCGAGCGGCTCGCCCACCGGCAGCGTCAGGAACGCGTGCAGCGGCAGCCCGTCCCGCGCGGCGAACCGGACCGGGGTCACGGGCGCCAGCTCGGCGGGGTCGAGGTGCGTGTACGCGCGGAACAGCAGCCGGCTCTCGCCGGTCGCGCGGTCGAGGAACCAGGTGACGCCCGGCTCGCGGTCGTGGACGAAGCTCGCGATCCAGTACCGCTCCGCCTCGTCCGAGGACAGCTCGTGCAACACACCCTCGGACAGCCGGGCGACCGCGTCGAACACGTCGGCGTAGGCCGGGTCGACGACCTCGATCCGCGGCCGGTCGCCGACGAAGCGGGCCGCGATGACCTCCCGGGTGCGGGCGCTGGTGAACACCGTCGCCGGCAGGAGCGGGGAGATCAGGCCCATCGTGTCGATGTCCTGCCCCTCGACCGCGGCGACGACGCTCTCCTGCCCGGTCTCCCGGTCGATGCGCACCAGCCGCAGGTCGTCGGAGTCCTGGTAGAGCCCGAGCAGCAGCCCCGACCCGTCCGGGGTCGCCATCTGCGGGTGCACGCCGAGCGGGTGCTCCGGCCCGCCGACCCGGCGCAGGAGGCGCGCCTCGAGGGTGTCGGGGTCGACCGCGGAGAACTCGTACGTGCCGTCCTGGGTCAGCCGCGTCAGGAACGCGGGCCGGCCCTCGGCGTCGACGAGGTAGCTCGCGCCCAACTCGGGCTGCTCGTGGTGCAGGGTCGTCTCGCCGGTCGCGAGCTCGACCCGGAACGCGTCGAAGTGCATCGGGCGCCGGTTCATCCACACGAGGAGGTGTGCCGGGTCCGACGGCAACGTCTGCGTCCCGGCCACGCGGGACCCGGGCGGCAGCGGCGTCAGGTCGACGGCCGGCTCCGGGTCGTCCCCACCCGCCCGGGTCAGGTCGACGCGGAACAGGTGCCAGTCCTCGTTGCCGTCGGTGTCCTGCTCGTAGAGCAGCCAGCGCGGGTCCTGGGTCCAGGAGTAGTTCCTGATTCCGCGCCGCGCGTCGTGGGTGACGCAGACGGCCTGCTCGTGGTCCTCGTCGATCCCGCGGACCCACACCTGCGTCCGGCCGTACCGCGGGGCCAGGTAGGCGATGGCCGTCCCGTCGGGGGAGATCGTCGCGTGGGCGAACTCCGGGTCGGCGAAGAACTCCTCGACCTCGCGGAGTCGCGGGCGGGCGCTGGTCGGGTCTGCCGTCTGCGTCATGAGGCCATGCCACGGTGTGCCGTCACGGCACGCTCAAGGATCTGTGAGCGCCGTCTCAGCCCTGGGCGTCCCGCAGCGTCAGGACCACGCGCATGACCCGCTCGACGGCCGCGTCGAACAGCGACCCGCGCAGCTCACCGCGGTCGGCCAGGTTCTGTGCGGCGAAGTCGACGGTCCGCTCCGGCCCCAGGCGGCGCACGAGCAGGGTGGCGACCTCGTCGAGGTCGAGACCCGGGTGGTCCAACCGCGCCAGGGCGAACTCGACGATCAGCTCCTCGTCGGACACGGCGACCTCCCTCCCCGGACCTCCATGATGCGCACGGCGGCGACACCGAGGAACCCCGAGGGGCCGCCGGAGAAGCGGGGCGCACGGCGCCGGGCCGACGTCGACGAGGTGACCGCGCAGCTCCACGCCATCGAGGACACCTGCGCGGCACTCGCGGAGTACCGGAGCTCCCCGGGCACGGGGTGACCCCGGCCACACCGGATTGAGCGTGCCGCAACGTCACACCTTCTCCTGGGCGCAGCACACCGCCAGCGCCCCAGGGAGGGACGACATGATCACCGGGAAGCCTCGCCACCGGCGGGAGGACCCCGATCCCGTCACCGCGCCGGTGCCGGTCGCCGGGGCGGAGCCGCCCGTGTCGCCGGGCCGGGCGATCCTCGCCCAGATGGGCGGCTGGCCCGGGGTCGTCTACACCAACGTGCCCGCGATCGTCTTCTCGATCGCCAACGCGTCGGTCCCCCTGCTGACGAGCCTCGCCATCGCGATGGCCGCCGCGGTCGCCCTGGCCGTGTTCCGGCTGGCCGTGCGCAAGGAGACGCCGGTGTCCGCCTCCGGCGGCATCATCGGCGTCGCGGTCGCCGGCGCGATCACGGTCTGGACCGGCTCGGCGCGCGACTTCTTCCTCGTCGGCATCTGGATGGCCTTCGCCGCCACCCTCGTCCTGGTGGCCTCGCTGGTGATCCGTCGGCCCCTGACCGGCATGGCCTGGGGCTGGCTGTACGGCAAGCAGTTCGACTGGCGCAGCGACCGCGTGTCCCGGCGCGCCCATCTCGTCGCCACCGCGTTCGCCGCGGTCGTGTTCGCCGGGCGCTTCGCGGTCAACCAGACGCTCTACGTCGCCGACTCCACGGGCGGCCTCGCGACGGCCAAGGTCGTCCTGGGGTTCCCCCTCACCGCCCTGATGGGTGTGGTCGTGATCTGGGCCTTCCGCCGCACCACCAGGCGCCTGATCAAAGGCGCTCAGCCCGTGAGCCGCCAGCCCTTCGCCGCGATCCGCGACGCCCAGAACTCGGCGTAGCGGCCGCCCGCCGAGAGGAGCTCGCTGTGGGTGCCCGACTCGGCCACGCGCCCCTGGTCGAGGACGACGATCCGGTCGGCGGCCACGACGGTGGGGAGCCGGTGCGCGATCACCAGCACCGTGCTGCGCTCGGCCAGCGTCCGCAGCGCCTCGGTGAGGTAGCGCTCGTTCTCCGGGTCGAGCGCGGCCGTGGCCTCGTCGAGCAGCACGATCGGCGACTGCTTGAGCAGGGCGCGCGCCACCGAGACCCGCTGGCGCTCCCCGCCGGACAGCGCGGTCCCGCCCTCGCCGACACGGGTGTCCCAGCCCGCGGGGAGCCGGTCGACGATCTCCGCGACGCCCGCGAGCCGGGCGGCCTCGTGCACCTCGGCGTCCGTCGCGTCCGGCCGGCCGATGCGGATCGTCTCGACGAGGGTGTCGTCGAACAGGTAGACGTCCTGGAAGACCAGGGCCAGCTGCGCCATCAGCTGCTCGGTCGGCTGGTCGCGGACGTCGGTGCCGCCGACCCGCACGGTGCCGGCGTCGACGTCCCAGAAGCGCGCGAGCAGCCGCGTGACGGTGGTCTTGCCGGAGCCCGAGGCGCCGACGAGGGCGGTCATCGTGCGGGGCGGGATGCGCAGGTCGACCCCGCGCAGGACGGGCCGGTCGGGGACGTAGGCGAAGTCGACCCCGTCGAGCTCGAGCGCCCCCGGCTCGGGGAGCGCCGAGGCGCCGTCGGCCTCGGGCAGCGCCGGTTCGTCGAGGATCGAGGTCAGCCGGTGCAGGTCGTTGCGGGCCATCTTCAGCACGCCCGCGTAGTCGCCGATCTCCGCGAGCGGCCCGGTGAAACGGGCGGCGAGCGCGATGAGCGCGATCGCGGTGCCCACCGCGACCTGCCCGGCCACGGCCAGCGCGACCCCGACGACGAGCAGCACGGTGAACGTGAACTGCACCGTGATCCCGCCCAGCACGATCCCGACGACGCCGTTCCACATCACCCGCCGGCCGGTGACCCGCTGGTGCTCCAGGGCGTCGTCGAGCGGCGCGTAGCCGTCGACGCCGCGCCCGAACGCCCGCAGCACCCGCTGGGTCCGGGCGAACTCGACCACGCGGTTGCCCGCCGCGACGGCTGCGGCGTCGTTGAGCTCGTCGCCCCGGCCCACGAGGCGGGCGCCGGCACGGAACGCGAAGTACAGCACCGGGGTGCAGGCGAGCACGACCAGCGCGAGTCGCCAGTCGAAGAACAGCATCCCGACGACGATCGTCGCCGGCGTGGCGATGCCGACCACGATGGGCGTGAGCAGGTGCGCGAACAGCCCGGCGACCATGGTCGTACCGCTGGTCGCGGTGCGGGAGAGCCGGCCGACCTTCTCCCCGGTGAACCAGCCCAGGGGCAGCGTGGCGACGTGGTCGCCCATGCGCTCGTGCATGGTCGTCAGCACGATGATCGCGACCGCGAAGCCGCGCATCGCCTGTAGGTAGTGCGCCAGACACGTGGCGACGACGGCGACCGCGACGACCGCGAGCCCCCGGAGCACCGCCGCGCCGTCCCCGGCGAGGATCGCCTCGAAGACGGGCACGAGCAGCACGGTCGCGACGCCCTGGAGCACACCGTAGGCCGCGACCCAGGCGAAGTAGGTGTACAGGCGCTTCGTGTGTGCGGGCCCGAGCAGCGCGAGCAGGTCCCTGATCATCGGGCCGTCCCCTCGAGAGCCGCCCACTGCCGGGCGTAGGTGCCGTGGCGGGCGATCAGCTCCGCGTGGGTGCCGGACTCGACGACGCGGCCGCCGTCGAGCACGACGATCCGGTGGACCCCGGTGATCGTGGCCAGCCGATGGGCGATGACCAGCACGGTCCGCCCGGCGGCGAGCACCGACAGCGCGTCCTGGATGGCGGCCTCGGACTCGGGGTCCGCGAACGCGGTGGCCTCGTCCAGCACGAGCACGGGGGTGTCGGCGAGCAGCGCGCGGGCGATCGAGACGCGCTGCTCCTCGCCGCCCGACAGCCGCGCGTCCTCGCCCACCACCGCGTCGTAGCCCCGCGGGAGCTCGGTGATCCGCTCGTGGATGTTGGCGGCCTCGCAGGCGCGCCGGACCTCGTCGTCGGAGGCGTCGGGGCGCCCGAGCCGGACGTTGTCGGCCACCGTGCCGTGCACGAGCTGCACGTCCTGCAGCACGAAACCGACGTGGCGGTAGAGCACCTCCGGGGCGATCTCCCGGACGTCGACGCCGCCGAGGCGCACGGCGCCGTCGCTCACGTCGTGGAAGCGGGGGAGCAGCGTCGCCAGCGTCGACTTGCCCGACCCGGAGGGCCCGACGAGCGCGGTCACCGTGCCGGGCGCGCACGTCAGCGACACCCCGAGCAGCACCTCGGAAGTGCCGTCGTAGGAGAAGCGGACGGCGTCGAACTCGACGGCGTTGCCCGTCGGCTCCCGCGGGCTCTCCGTGACGGGCAGGACCGGCGTCTCCAGCAGCTCGTGGATGCGCAGGGCGGCGGCCGCGGCGGTGCGGCGGTTCTGGCCGCCGAATCCGAGCGCCATCACGGTGGTCGGGATGATCAGTGCGACGAGGACCCCGGTGATCGCCTCGATCGGCGTCACCCAGCCCTCGGCCGCGAACCAGGCCGCCCCGGCGGTGGCGACGAGCCCGACCACCGGCGCGCCGATCGCCATCGTGCTCAGCGCCTCGAGCCGCAGCATCGGGCGGACCCACTCGGCGTAGGAGTGGCCGAAGTCGGCGGCCGCGCGGCGGAAGTTCTCGTGGGCCCGGCGGCCCTGCCCGTAGGTCTTGACCACCGAGATGCCGCTGACGAACTCGACGACGGCCGTGCTGATGCGGCCGAACGTCTCGTTCATCGCCTGCATCTTCTCGGTGTAGCCGCGCATCATCCACGCGTACGCGGCGGCGTAGACGGGCAGCGTGACCAGGGCGAGCAGCGCGAGGCGCCAGTCGAGCCAGAGCAGGTAGGCCAGCCCGCCGACCGGCAGCGTCATGGCCGCGGTGAACTCCACCGAGTGGTGCGCGATCAGCTGGTGCAGGTCGTGCACGTCCTCCTGCGCGGACTTGCGCACCAGGCCCGACGAGCCCTGGGTGAACCAGCCCAGGGGGACGCGCCCGAGGTGGTCGACCATCCGGCGGCGCAGGATGCCCTGGAGCTTGACGTCCGCGAGGTGCGTCATCGTCAGCGCCCCGCCGATCAGCAGCCCGCGGGCGCCGAGGCCGGCCGCGACCAGCCACGCGATGAGCACGACGCGCCCGGTGTCGACCGGGCCCGGCGCCAGCAGCAGGGCACCCAGCTCGGCGAGGCCCGCGAACGGCACCAGCGCACAGAGCGCGCCGATCGCCCCGAGCACACAGGCGGCGCGGATCGTCGTCGCGACGGGGGCGCGGACGGCCTTGAGCGCCACGTCCTCGCGGCGGCTGCGGTCGCGGGCGGACCCGGCGGGCGCCTCGGCGTCCGGCGGGGCGTCCGGCTCTGCCACGACAGCGGTCACGGTGGTCCTCCGGTATCTGGGCGTGTGCGGGGCCCGAGCAGGCCGTCGAGCACGGTCTGCAGGTGGGGGTCGAACTGGTCGGGGAATCCGGCGGGACCGCTCGTCGCGGCCTCCTCCTCCTTCTCCGCCCCCACGGCGTTCATCAGCGCGTGCAGCGCCGGGAACGCCGCCGGGTCCGAGTCGCGCGCCATGGCGTGGTTCCAGGCGTCGGGGCGGTCGTGGTGGGAGGTGAGGAGCTCGCCGTACGCGAACTCCCAGAGCAGGTTGTTGGCCGAGAGCCCGGCGGTGCCGTGCAGGCCCGCGCGGTCCAGGGCGGCGAAGAGCCGGTCGAGGACCGGGAGGATCCGCGGGCTCGCCAGCCCCTCCTGGACCAGCGCGGTGACGACCCACGGCTCGCCCTGCACCGCGTGGTGGACCGCGTGCATGAGGCCGGTGATCTCGTCGCGGGGATCGTCGACCGGCGCGGGCAGCACGATGCGCGCGGCGACGGCGTCGAGCATGGCGAGCACGAGCGCCTGGCGGTCGGCGACGTGGCGGTAGAGCGCCATGGGCGAGCGCCCGAGCTCGTCGGCGATGCGGCGCATGGACAGGGCCGCCATCCCCTCGGTGCGGGCGATCGCGAGGGCGACGTCGACGATCGAGGGCAGGTCGAGCAGACCGGCGCCGCGCCGGCCGGGTGTGGTGGGTGACGACATGGCCTGCATCCCACCCCTTCCCCTGCGTTTACGCTGTACGCAACACCTTAGCCTCGGGTTGGTAAGGTGTCGACGTCGGCTCGGAGCCGGGTGGCGAGGAGGTTCGCGGCGCCGGCGTCGGGCAGCACGTCCGCTCGCGGGCCGTCCTCGGTGATCCGGCCCCCGGCCAGCACCGCGACACGGTCGGCGGCCAGCGCCACCTCGATGTCGTGGGTGACGACGAGCAGGCCGGTGCCGTCCCGGACCAGGTCGCGCAGCAGCGTGAGGATCCGCGCGCGGGTCACCGTGTCGAGCGCCGAGGTGACCTCGTCGCACAGCAGCGCCCGCGGCCGGGCGGCCAGCGCGCGGGCGAGCGCCACCCGCTGGCGCTGGCCTCCGGAGAGCTCGCCGGGCTGGCGCGCGGCGAGCTCGGCGGGCAGGCCGACCGCGGTGAGCAGCCGGGTGGTCTCGGCCGCCGCGTCGGACCCGGTCAGGCCGCGCAGCAGTCGCAGCGGCCGGGCCAGCGCCGTGCGCACCGTCTGGCGCGGGTGCAGTGCCTCGGCGGGGTTCTGGGCGACGAGCTGCACGCCGGCGCGCTCCTGCGGCGAGCGTCGTCGCACGTCCGCGGGCACGGGTCGCCCGGCGATCTCGACCGTGCCCTGCGACGCCGGGTGCAGGCCCGCGAGGACGCGGGCGAGCGTGGTCTTGCCCGCGCCGGAGGCGCCGAGCACGGCGACGATCTCGCCCTCCCGCACCTCCAGGTCGAGGCCGTCGAGGACGGTCGTGCCCGGGTGTCCGGCGACCAACCCGCGGCCGCGGAGCACCTCGGGGCCGGGTGCGTCGGGCTCGGGCCGGTGGCCGGAGGCGGCCGACGCCGCCACCAGCGCCCGCCCGGTCGCCGACGCGGGTGCGGCCAGGACCTCGGTGCACGGGCCCTGCTCGGTCACCCGCCCGGCGTCCAGCACGACGAGGCGGTCGACCCGACCGGCGAGGGTCACGAGGTCGTGGGCGACCCAGAGCAGGGCCACGCCCTCGCGGCGGAGCCGGTCGAGCTCCTCGGTGACCTCGGCCCGGGCGACCAGGTCGAGCCCGGTGGTCGGCTCGTCGAGCACCAGCAGGCGCGGTCCGCCCGCCAGCGCCGTCGCGATCGCGACCCGTTGCTGCTGGCCGCCGGAGAGCTGGTGGGGGTAGCGCCGGGCCAGCCCGGCGGGCAGGGCCACCCGGTCCATCAGCCGGGCGACGGCCCGCGCGTCGGCCTCCGCGCCGGCGCGCGTCAGGGCCTCCCGTAGCGCCGCCCGCACGCTCCGGAACGGGTTGAGGGTCTCGCCGGGGTCCTGCCCGACGTACCCGGCGAGCCGCCCGCGCAGCCCCGGACCCGGCCGCGGGAACGCGGGGACGCCCGCCACGGTCACCTCGCCCCCGGCCCGCGCGACGCCCTCGCGCAGGTGGCCGAGCACCGCGAGCGCGGTCGTCGTCTTGCCCGAGCCGGACGGGCCGACGAGCCCGACGGCCTCGCCGGGGGCCACGGCCAGGTCCAGGCCGTCGACGACCGGCCGACCCCCGGCGACGAGGGTCAGCCCGGTGACCTGCAGCAGCACCTCGGTCATCCGAGCACCGCCCGGCTGTGGCGGACGAGGTCGTCGGCGACCAGGTTGACCAGCATTGTCAGCAGGGCGACGCCGAGCACGGGCGCGGCGAGGGCGGTGGGCGCCAGGGCGGCGCCGGGGAGCGCCTCGACGATCAGGGTGCCCCAGTCGGTGCCGGACGCGCCGACGGCGAGGAACCCGGCCGCCGTCGCCAGGTAGACCGCGGACACCAGGCGCAGACCGGTGTCGGCCACGAGGGTGCCCGCGACCAGGGGAAGCACCTCGCGCCCGAGGATCCAGGCGGTGGACTCCCCGCGCGCCACTGCGGCCTCGACGTGGGCCCGGGTGACGACGGGGGCCGCGGCCGCGCGCAGCACACGGGCCGACAGCGGGGCGCTGGTCAGCGCCACCGCCAGCACGATTCCGAGCCGGTCGGGCAGCGAGGTGAGCACCAGCAGGAGCACGAGCATCGGCGGGAGCGCGGCGAGGGCGTCGAACGGGCGCAGCACGGCTGTCTCCGCCCGTCGGCCGCGCCGCCCGCTGCGGGCCCCGAGCAACGCCGCGACCATCCCGATCACCGCGCCGACGAGGGAGCCGAGGAGGGCACCCGCGAGGCTGGTCAGGAGCATCGGCCTGCCCCCGTCGAGCAGGCGCGAGAGCACGTCGCGTCCGAGGTCGTCGGCGCCGAGCAGCGGCCACTCGGCCGGCGGAGCGTACGGCGGTGCGACCGGGGCCGTCGGCGAGTACGGGGCCACCTCGGGGCCGACCAGGATCACCAGCACGAGGACCGCGAGGGCAACGACGGGGCCGCGGCGGACCCGGCCGGTGGTCGCGAGCGTCGCCGTCATGCCGGGACCGCCGTCCCGGACGTCCGCAACGTCGGCGTGAGCACCCGCACCGCGACGTCGGCGAGCACGAGCGCGATGAGCATCGCGGCTCCGAGCGCCATCGCCAGCGCCTGGACGACCGGCAGATCCCCGCCGCGCACCGACGTCACCAGCAGCGTCCCGATCCCGGGGTAGCCGAACACGGACTCGACGAGGACCGCCCCGCCCAGCAGTGCCGTCCCCGTCACGAGCCAGACCTGCACGGCGACCGGCAGGACGGCCGGAACCAGGTGCCCCCGCACGATCGCCCGCTCGGAGGCGCCGCCCAGTCGTGCCGCCTCGACGTGCGGGGCGCGGGCGGCCGTCGCCGTCGCGGCCCGGATCACGCGGATGGCGTAGGCGGAGCCGAGCAGCAGCAGGCTCAGCACCGGCAGGACCAGGACCTCCGGCACCGACAGGGGCGAATCGCCCGGGGGCACCAGCGAGACCGCGGGCAGCACGCCCAGCCCGACCGCGAACAGCAGCACGAGCCCGCCCGCCGTGACGAACTCGGGGACCGCGACCAGCAGCAGGACCACCGTGGACACGGTCCGGTCGGTGCGCGTGCCCGCCCGCACGCCCGTCGCGAGCCCGACGGCGAGCGAGAGCGGCACGAGCAGGACCGCGGTGATCGCGGCGAGCAGCACGGAGTTCCCGAGCCGGCCCTCGAGCATCGTGGCGACCCGCTCCCCGGTGACCGACGTGCCGAGGTCGCCGCGCAGGAGCCCGCCCGCCCAGCCGAGGTACCGCTCGCTCAGCGGCCGGTCGAGGCCGAGCCGTGCCCGGGCCTCGGCGAGGCGCTCGGGGGTGGCGGTCAGGCCGAGGCGGGTGCTCGCCGCGTCGCCGGGCAGCAGGTCGACCCCGACGTACACGAGCAGGGAGAGCAGGACGAGCAGGCCGGCGGTGCCGGCCAGGCGCCCGGCGACCAGGCGGATCACACCAGGCCGGCCTTGCCGAGATAGGGGTACTTCGCCGAGTCGCGGACCTCGATGCCGGTGACGGTCGACCGGGAGAGCGACAACGTGTCCGCGAGCCCCCACACGAGGGTGTTGCCGCGGTCGGCCATGACGTTCTGCGCCTGGGCCCACGCCTGCGCGCGGGTGGCCTCGTCGGTCGTGGCGAAGGCGGTGGCGACGGACTGCTGCAGCTCGGGGTCAGGCAGCGCGAGCGACGGGTACGCCGCGATCCGCGAGTAGGTCACCGTCAGCGGGAACGGCCCCAGCGGGAAAGACACGGCCGGGACCGACGCGATCGCGGCGACGTCGAAGAACTCCTGCAGCCCGACCACCTGCGAGCGCGCGTCGAGCCCGAGCTCGCGGAGCTGCTCGACGAACAGCTCGGTCGAGGCGTTGAGACCGGTCTCGTACTCGGCGGTCCGGATGGTGATCGGGACACCGGTCGCGCCGGACTCCGCGAGCAGCCGCCGGGCGGTGTCGACGTCGCGGGGCAGCGGGGCGATCCCGTCGGCGAAGTACTGGGCGCCCTTGCCGTAGATGTCGCTGCCGACCACGCCGTACCCCAGCAGCACCCGGTCGACCAGCGCCTGCCGGTCGACGCCGAGGCGCACGGCGCGCCGCGCGCGGGGGTCGCCGAACGGCGGCACCGTGGTGTTGAGCACGAACCCGAGGCCCGTCCGGTTGCCGTCGCCCGCGCTGCGGATCTCCAGCCCGTCCCCGCCCGCGCCGGTGCGGGCGAGCGCGTAGGGGATGTCCGAGGCCCAGTCCGCCTGGCCCGCGCGCACGGCGTTCACCCGGGCCGTCGGGTCGTCGAGGCTGAGGATCACCAGCTCGTCGGCGTACGGCGGACCGTCCCAGTACTGGTCGTAGCGCACGAGACGGGCCTGCTGGCCGGCCGCGAAGTCGGCGACGCGGTAGGGCCCGGTCCCCAGGGCGTTCGCGACCGTGAAGTCCCGAGCGCCGTTCTTGATCACGCGCATGGCGGCGCCGGCGAAGAGCGTCGCCGGGTCGCCGACCGGCTGCAGCGTCGGCACCTCGAGCGTGCGCCCGTCGCGCACGCGCACGGCGGGGACGTCGAAGAACATCGGCAGCTCGGACGGGTAGGGCCGCTCCGGCGACGCGAGGTAGGACAGCGTGTAGGCGACGTCGGCGGCGCCGAACGGCGAGCCGTCGTGCCAGGTGACGCCCGGGCGCAGGCGCACGACGAACGACCGCCCGTCGGGCGCGCTCTCGACGGACTCGGCGAGGCGGGGTGTCGCGGCCCCGCCGACCAGCGCGAACAGCTCGTCGTAGATGACGGCGTTGCGGGTGTAGTCGGCTGGCGTGCCGCCCAGGAACGGGTCGAGGGACTCCGCGGGTCCGCCCCCGGCGAACGCGAAGCGGACGGTGCCCCCGCGGTTCGGTGTCGCGGTCCCGGCGCCGACGACGGGCGGCGCGCTCGGGGTGGCGCCCCCGCAGGCGGCGAGGAGCGCGATGCCCGCTCCGGCGCCGGCCGCGCGCAGGAGAGTGCGGCGGCACAGAGGGGCGGACGAGGGTCCGGACATGCTAGGCACGGCTCTCCCGATGCGTACGACGTCAACGCAAACAAAGGGTGACCTAAGTGTCCGGATCGTCGGGTGTCAAGGATGTGGCGGCGGGTTCCGGGGGATGCTTCGACACCCGAAGCGATTCCCCGAGAGCTCGGCCGTCCTCAAGCCTGGGTCGCCGTGGTCGCCAGGGCGCCGTCGAGCACAGTGTCGATCATGGCCGCGATCTCCGCGGCGAGGTCGAACGGCTCCGGGTCGACCGCCACCCACCGGGTCACGGCCGAGAAGTAGCCGAGCGCGAGGAGGCGGCCGACCTGCGTGGGCGTCGCGGACGGTGCGAGCACGGCACCGGCGTCCGACAGGAGCTCCGCGAGGTCCCGGGAGAGCGGGTGGTCGAGCAGGATGTCGGTCTGGCGGACGCCGGGCGGCATGATCGCCGACGTCTCCACCCGGGTCTCGACGTTGACCGCGGCGAGCGCGCGGAAGTAGTTCCCCAGCAGTGACCGCGCGGACTGGCGCGTGCGGTCGGAGTCCTTGAACGACAGCGCGGCCCGCTGGCGGCGGCGCAGGGTCCACTCCTCGAGGAGCGCCACCTTGCGGGGGAAGTGGTTGAACACCGTGGTCCGGGCGAGGCCGGCGCGCTCGGCGATGTCGTCCATCGAGGTCTCGTCGAAGCCCTTCTCGACGAAGAGCTCGACCGCGGCCTCGAACATGCGGTCGCGGCGCTCGTGACGCCCACGGGTGCGGCGGGAGGGCGGTGGCCCGGGCACGGCGTCCGACTCCGCCACCAGCTCGCGGATCGTCGGCGCTTCGTCGAGGTTCATCGCCCCCAGTACACCACGAGCACACACGAATCTGTACTCGGGTCTTGTTTCGTGGATGTCAACGCCCTAGCGTCCGTGACATCGAATGTGTACTCGGGTACGGATTCTTGTCACCGGAGACCTCATGCCCTTCACCCCGCCCGCCCCGTCGCCGGGTCCCGTCGGCGAGCTGCGCCGCCACTGGGCCGCGCTGACCGCGGCCACCGTCGGCATCGGCACCGGCGTCGCCGTGATGCCCTTCTACACGAACGGACTGTTCATCCCGGCTCTCGAGGCCGAGTTCGGATGGTCTCGCTCCCAGCTGTCGTCGCTGGCCCTGGTCGGCGCCGTGATCACCATCCTCACCTCGCCACTCGTGGGCGTGATCGTCGACCGCTTCGGCGTCCGGCTCCCCGGCGTGGTGTCGCTCGTGGTGCTCGGCGGCGCCTACTTCCTGCTGTCCGCGAGCGGCGGGTCGTTCGCCGGCTACCTCGCGATCTGGATCGGCATGTACGTGCTGGCCGCGGCCTCCACGGCCGTGTCGTTCACGCGCACGGTCAACGAGCGCTTCGACCGCGCCCGGGGCCTCGCCCTCGGCATCGCGCTCGGCGGCGCCGGGCTCGTCGCGTTCGCCGTCCCCCAGATCCTCGGCGGGCAGATCGCCGAGGACTGGCGCGGCGGCTACCGGATCCTCGGCATCGCGATCCTCGTCGGCGCCCTGGTGGTCCTGGTGCTCATGCCCCGCCACCGGCCGGTCGCGGCCGGACCGGCCGACGTGACGGCACCGACGTTCCGCGTCGCACCCCTGCTGCGCACGCCGCTCTTCGCCCGCCTCGCGGTCGCCTTCCTCGCGATCTCGCTGGCGGTCGGCGGCCTGACCGTCCACCTCGTCCCGCTGCTGCGCGACGCCGGCGTGGCGCCCGCGTCGGCGGCGGCCACCGCCGGCCTCGTGGGCATCGCGGTGATCGTCGGACGGGTCGTCAGCGGCCTGCTGGTCGACCGCTTCTTCGCCCCGCGCGTGATGGTCGGCGTCCTGCTGGTGGCCGCGCTCGGCTACGTCGCGCTCGTCGTCGGGGGCCCGACGTTCGCCAGCGCCGCGGCCGTCGGCGTCGGGTTGGCCCTGGGCGCGGAGGTCGACGTCGTCGGCTACCTCGTCGCCCGCTACTACGGCATGGCCGCCTACAGCCGCATGTTCGGTGTCTTCTACGCCGTGTTCACCCTCGGCGTCGGCGCGAGCCCCCTGCTCATGGCCGCCGTGCGGGCGTCGACCGGGAGCTACACCGCCCCGCTGCTCGGCGCGATCGTCCTGCTCGGGGTCGCGGGGGTGCTGCTGTTCACCGCGCCGCGCTTCCCCGCCACGACCCCGGCGTCGGACACTCCCGTCGCCGCCACGACCACGGGAGGAACGTCGTCATGAAATGGGTGACCTACGACGCGGGTGACGGGCCGCGCACCGGCCTGCTCGACGGCGACCCCGAGGGAGCGAAGGTCCACGGCCTGGCCGCGGGCACCACGCTGATCTCCCTGCTCGGCGACGACGGCGAGCGCCTCGCCGCGGCCGGGGAGACCGCGCGCAACGACCCCGCCGAGGTCCGGCCGCTCGACGCGGTGCGGCTGCTCGCGCCGGTCCCGCGTCCGCCGGCCGTGCGCGACGCGCTGTGCTTCCTCGACCACCTGCGCGGCTGCTACCGCGCCCTGGGCCGCCCGCCGGAGCTCCCCGAGGTGTGGGCGCAGACCCCCGCCTTCTACTTCGGCAACCCGTCGGCGGTCGTCGGCCCGCACGACGACGTGGCGATCTCACCGGCGTGCGAGCTCTTCGACTTCGAGCTCGAGATCGGCGCCGTCATCGGGCGCGGCGGCCGCGACCTGCACCCCGACGACGCCGCGAGCCACATCGTCGGGCTCACCTTCTTCAACGACTGGTCCGCCCGCGACCTGCAGATCCGCGACATGGCCCACGGCATCGGGATGGGCAAGGCGAAGGACGGCGCGATCACGCTGGGCCCGGCCCTGGTCACCGTCGACGAGCTCGGCCCGGCGTCGGACGGGCGCTTCCCGGTCGAGGTGTCGGCGGCGGTGAACGACACCGAGGTCGCCCGCGGCTCGCTCGCGGACGCCGACTGGTCGTTCGGCGAGATCCTCGCCTACGTCTCGCGCGGCACCGACCTCGTGCCCGGCGACGTCGTCGGCTCCGGGACCGTGCCGGGCGGCTGCCTGCTCGAGCACGTCGACACCCCCGACATCGCCGCCTTCTCCGGCTGGCTCGAGCCCGGCGACGTCGTCTCCCTGCGCTCGCCGGTGCTGGGGGAGACCGCCCAGACGATCCTGCCCGCGCCTCCCGTCACCCGGCTGCGGTCGGGCTTCTGAGAGGACACCCGTGCCCACCCTGGTCGACCTCACCCGCACGACGGGCCCGGAGCGCGCGCCCAGTCCACGAATGACCGGGTTCACCGTCGGTTCCTTCCCGATCACGCTGCCGGGCACCGGCGCGGCGCCGGCCCGGGCGGCGGCGCTCGTGGACTGATCCGCCGCGCCGACCCCGACGCCCTGCGGTGAGCGTCAGGTCCCCGGGCCGCGGAAGCCGGTGAGCTCGAGCCCGAGCGGGGCGCCGGCGTCGAGGAGGGCGTCGGCGAGGTACTGGCCGGACGAGCGTTCGACGTGCAGGAGGTAGGACCTCGTCCCCTGCCGGTCGTCGCGGACGATGTCGGTGACGACGCCGGCGAGGGAGGTGCGCAGGGCGGTGCCGTCGGGGGTGACGGTGTCGGAGAAGTCGATCGCGCAGACACCGGCGAGGACGGTCGCGGCCTCGCGTCCCTCGAGGCGCAGGAGCGCGCGGCCGTGGGTGAGGTCGAGGACGGTGGTGAACTCACCGGTGCCGGCGAGCCGCCGCTCGATCGCCGCCCGCAGCGCGCCCGCCGTGTTCGGTGTCCCGAGCACGAGCCACTCGCCGGGCCCGGAGCCGACGACGAGCACGTCACCGGTGCCCAGATCGGCGCGGGCGGTCCGGCCGAAGCCGACACCCAGGGCCACGCGGCTCGCCCCGTCGAAGGGCGCGCGGAGGTGCACCTTGGCCAGCGGCGACTCGTCGGAGAGCGTCAGGGGGCCGGTGGCGACCCGGGCGTCGACCTCCCAGCCGTCGCGCACGACGGCCGGGTCGACGGCGACCGGCCCGCGGGCCAGGGGCGGGGTGCGGTCAGACACGCTGGCGCTCTCCTCGGGGGTCGACGTGGACGGCGTCGGTGATCTCGGCGGTGATGTCGCGGCCGTCGGGGAGGCGGACCGTGACGTGGGTGCCGACGGCGGCGAGGTCGCGGTCGATCTGGGCCAGCCCGATGGCGCGGCCCAGCGTCGGCGACATGCGGCTGGACGTCACGCGGCCGGCGATGCCGCCGTCGGGGCGCAGGATCTGGCTCGCCTCGGCCGGCACCACCGAGCCGTCGCGCGGCTGGATCCCGACCAGGCGGGGGTGGTCGTCGTGTTCGTGCTGCCAGCGCAGTTCGGGCAGGCCGACGAAGTCGGTCTTGTCGAGCTTGATCAGCCCGTCGAGGCCGGCGGTGAAGCCCTGGGTCAGGCCGTCGGTGTCCTGCCCGATGATGGCGTGGCCCTTCTCCAGACGCAGGATGCGCTGGGCCTCCACCCCGAACGGCGTCACCGCGAGGTCCTGGCCGTGGTGCATGAGCCGGTCCCACACGTGCTGCCCGTAGCTCGCGGGGACATGGATCTCGTAGGACAGCTCGCCGGTGAACCCGATCCGCCACAACACACAGTCCTCGACCCCGGCCACGGTGCCTCGGCGGACGTTCATGTAGCCGAACGCCCCACCGTCGAGGTCGACGTCGTTCGGGTCGGTGAGCCGGGCGAGCAGCTCGCGGGAGCGCGGGCCGGCGATGTTGATGCTGGCGTAGGCGGTCGTGACGGGGGTGACGTGGACCTGCCAGTCGGGGTGGGCGGTCTGCAGCCAGTTCTCCACCCACTCCCACACCGTGGCCGCCCCCGAGCTGGTGGTGGACATCAGGTAGTGGTTCTCGGCGAGGCGGCCGGTGACACCGTCGTCGAGCACGACGCCGTCCTCGGCGCACATCACCCCGTAGCGGACCCGCCCGACAGCCAGCGTGGACCACTTGTTCACGTACAGGAGGTTCAGCAGGTGGGGGACGTCGGGGCCCTGGAGGTCGAGCTTGCCGATCGGGGTGACGTCGATGATCCCCACCCCGGTCCGGACCGCGCCGACTTCGGCGGCGGGGTCGCCGTAGTGCTCGGGGCGGATCCACTGCCCCGCCACCAGCGGGGTCGCGCCGTGGCGGTCGTGCCAGGTCTGCATCGGGGAGTACCGGACCGGTTCGTGCGGGCGCCCGGCCAGCGCGCCCAGGGTGACCGGGGCGTGGACCGGGCGCCAGGTGGTGGTGCCGGTGTCGGCGATGCTCTTGCCGGTCGCGGCCGCCACGAGGGCGACCGCGTTGACGGTCTCCAGTTTCCCTTGGGTGGGGCCCATGGTGACCGTGGTGTAGCGCTTGACCAGCTCCACCGAGTCGTACCCCTCGGCCACCGCGGTGGTGATGTCCTTAGCCGACACGTCCTCGCAGAAGTCCACGAACCCACCGGTGCCCGCACTGAACAGCTCCGGGTGCCCCGCGGCACGCAGCTCGGGGATCGACACCGAGGTCGATCCGGACGTCGCCCGACGGGCGGCCTCGCGGCCGACGGCGTCGGCGTGCTCGACGAGCTGGGCGGTGGGGCCGTCGCCGACGATCCCGCCCGTGGCCAGCACGTTGTCGGGCATCCGCGCCGGGTCCGGACGGAACCGCGCGGCGTTCGGGTCGTAGATCGGCCGGTCGCCGGACTGGTTGAGCAGCGAGGTCGGCGCCGTCCACCCGGTCGCGGTGACCAGCAGGTCGGCGTCGATCCGCTGCCCGGTGCCGGTCTCGACGGCGCGCAGTCCGCCGTGCCCGTGGGCGGCGCGGACGCCGTCGCCGCGGCGGGGGTCGAGCACGGCGGCGATCTCCACGCCGGCGCGGGCGAGGTCGGTGACGGCGGCGTCGCCGTCGGGGTTGGCGCTCAGGACCACGGCGCGCTCGCCGGGCCGCACGGCGTGCAGGTTGATCAGCCGGCGGGCGGCGGTGGAGAGCATGACCCCGGGCAGGTCGTTGCCGGCGAACACGTACGGGCGCTCGATGAGCCCGGGCGCGACGATCAGCGTCCTGGCGCGGGCCTTGATCAGCCGTTCGGTGACGCCGGGCAGGCCGCGCTGGACCACGGGGATCCAGTTGTCGTCGAAGCGGCCGGTGACCACGGAGTCGAGCAGCACCTCGATGCCGGGTTCGCCGGCGACCTGGGCGCGCAACTCGCCGAGCGCGGCGAGATCGGCGGTGTCACCGAAGCGCAGGTGCCCGCCGAGGTGGTGGTTCTCCTCGACCAGCATCACCGACGCCCCCGCCCGCGCGGCGGCCACCGCGGCGGCCATGCCGGCCGGTCCGCCGCCGGCGACGACGACGTCGGGGTGAGCGTGGCGGTGGTCGTAGAACGCCGCCCCCGGGTTCGGGCTGATGGCCCCGGCGTGCACGAAGCGGCGCAGCACCTTCTCGTACAGCGGCCAGAGCGGTTCGGGCTTGATGAAGGTCTTGTAGTAGAACCCGGTGGCCAGGAACCGCCCGGCGAGCTGGTTGACCGCCTTGACGTCGAACCGCAACGAGGGCCAGGTGTTCTGCGACGACACCGCCATACCCGCCTCGACCAGCCGGTGCGCGCCGCGCACGTTGGGCTCGTCACCGACCTGCACGAACACACCCGGGTCGAGGTAGTCCGCGGTCAGCAACCCCCGCGCGCGGTGGTACTTGTAGCTGCGCGAGAACACCCGCACCCCGGCGGCGGCCAGCGCCGAGGCGATCGTGTCGCCCGGATGCGCGGTCACCGGTCGGCCGTTCCAGGTGAACGGGACGCTGCGGCGGCGGTCGATCACCTCGCCGGGCTGCGGGCCCAGCCGCGCCGAGCCCGGGATCCGGCGCGTGCCGCGGGACGGGGGCAGCAGGCTCATCGCGCGCCCCCTGCAGAACCGGTGGCGGCGTCGACGGCGGAGAAGATCTCGTTGGTGGCCGTGTCGCGCTGGACGGCGAGATAGCGCCGGCAGCCGGCGCGGTGGTACCACGTCTCGCGGACCGGCCCGCACGGGTTGGCGTGGACGTAGAGGTACCGCCGCCACTGCTCGGGCGAGGTCGAGGCCGGATCGGGCCGCGGGCCGGCCTCCCCGACATAGCGGAACTCTGCTGCGTTCCGCGGCCCGCACCACGGGCACGGCAACACCATCACGAACGATCACCCCACGGCAGGAACGAGAAGCTGGGACACGAGCGGGTTAGTGGCCGACCGCGGCGGCGCCTTTCTCCCCGACCAACCGCCCGTCGGCGAACCGATCCAGCCCGAACGCGGAGATGATCTCCGGGGGTTTCCCGGTGGCGAGGGTGGCCGCCATCGCCTCGCCGGACACGGGGCCGGCCTTGAAGCCGTAGGTCCCCCACCCCACATCCACGTAGAACCCCTCCACCGGGGTCGGGCCCATGATCGGGGAGTAGTCCGGGGTCATGTCACACAACCCCGCCCACTGACGCAGCAACCGCATCCGGTGCAACGCCGGCATCAACTCCAGCACATGCCCCGCGATCCCCTCGGTGAACTCCAACGACCCGCGCATCGAGTACGACGCGAACGGGTCCACACTCGCCCCGAACACCAACTCGCCCCGGTCGGTCTGCGACACGTACACGTGCAACGTGCCCGACACGACCACGGTGTCCAGGAACGGGCGCACCGGCTCGGTCACCGCGGCCTGCAACGGGAAGGTCTGCACCGGCATCGCCACCCCCGCCATGTCGCTGACGAGCGTGGCCCACCCGGCGGTCGCGTTCAGCACCACCGGCGTGGCGATGTCGCCCCGATTCGTGCGGACCCCGGTCACCCGACCGGCGGTGACCTCGATCCCGGTCACCTCGGTCTGCTGGTGGATGTGCACCCCGTGCGCATCCGCCCCCCGCGCATACCCCCACACCACCGCGTCGTGGCGCACGATCCCGCCCGGCGGGTGGTACAACGCCCCCAGAATCGGATACCGCGCCCCCGGAGAGGTATCCAGATACGGCACCAGCTTCTGGATCTCGCCGGGGTCGATCACCGACGAGTCCACCCCCTGCAGCTTGTTGACCTCGCTGCGCCAGGCCATCGTGCGCAGCGAGGCGTCGTTGTGGGCCAGGGTGAGATGCCCCCGCTGGGAGAACATCACGTTGTAGTTCAACTCCGCGGCCAGGTGCTCGTAGAGCTTCACCGACCGGTCGTAGAACCGCACCCCCTCCGGGGTCAGGTAGTTCGACCGCAGGATCGCGGTGTTGCGCCCCGACCCCCCGCTGCCGATGTAGGCCCTGTCCAGCACCGCCACCTGGCGCATCCCGTGCTCCCGGGCCAGGTAGTACGCCGTCGCCAGACCATGCACCCCACCACCGACGATCACCGCGTCATACGACGACCGCAGCTCGTGCTCCCGCCACGCCCGCGGCCACGACGTCGACATCAACCCGTGCCGCACCAGGCTCCACGCCGAGTAGCGGCCGTTTCCGTTGTTCGAGGTGGTCACCCAGGGGTCCTCTCGGGAAGTAGGCGGTCGGCTCAGGCCTGCGTCAGGTAGCGCCGGACCTCCCAGTCCGAGACCGCGGCGTGGTACTCGTCGAACTCCTGCTGCTTGACCGCGGCGTAGTAGTCGATGAAGTCGCCGCCCGAGGTCTTGCCGAGGGCGGCGCGCAGGACGTCGTCGGCGACGAGCTCCTCGACGGCGCGGTCCAGCGTCTTGGGGAGGTGCTTGATCCCGCGGGCGCGGACCTCGTCGGAGTGCAGCGCGAAGAGATCGTCGTCGGTGCACGCGCCCGGGTCGATCTCGCGGTCGATGCCGTCGAGCCCGGCCGCGAGCAGCGCGGTGGCGGCGAGGTAGGGGTTGGCCGAACCGTCGACGCCGCGGTGCTCGATGCGCCCGCCCTCGGGCACGCGCAGCATCACCGTGCGGTTGTTGCCGCCGTAGGCGACGTAGGCCGGGGCCCAGGTGGAGCCCGACGTGGGCGCGCCGACGCCGATGCGCTTGTACGAGTTGACGGTCGGGCAGATGACGCCGGCGACCGCGCGGCCGTGCTCGATGAGCCCGCCCAGATAGTGGCGCGCGGTGGGTGAGAGCCCCAGCGCGTCCGAGTCGTCCTCGAACAGCGGCGTGCCGTCCTGGGTCCAGAGGCTCTGGTGGATGTGCAGGCCGTTGCCGGTGACGGTGCTGAACGGCTTGGGCATGAACGTGGCGACCATGCCGGCGTCGTGGGCCAGCATGTGGACCATGTAGCGGAAGAAGATCGTGCGGTCGGCCGTGGTCAGCGCGTCCGAGTATTCCCAGTTGTTCTCGAACTGGCCGGTGCCGTCCTCGTGGTCGTTCGCGTAGTTGCCCCAGCCGAGCGTGTTGAGGTGGCGCGACACCGTCGAGAGGTGGTCCCACATCCGCGTCAGGCCCTTGACCTCGTAGCAGGGCTTGGCGGCGGTGTCGTGGGGGTCGGCGAACTCGAGCGTCCCGTCCTCGCGGCGGCGCAGCAGGTTGTACTCGAGCTCGGTGCCGGTCTTGAACACCCAGCCGCGCTTGTCCGCGAGCTCGGCGAGCTGCCGGCGCAGGATCACGCGCGGGGCGTAGGGCCAGGGCTTGCCCTCGACGTGCGGGTCGCAGTGCAGCACCGCGACGCCCGGCTTCCAGGGCAAGGGCGTGTACGACGCCGGGTCCGGGACGACGAGCACGTCCGGGTCGGCCGGCGACTGGCCCAGGTCACCCGCGGCGTAGCCGGCGAACCCCGCCCCGCCGTCCATGAGCAGGCCGAAGGACGAGAACGGGATCGCCTTCGCGCACGGCTTGCCGTGCAGATCGACGAACATCGCCAGGAAGAACTCGATGCCGTCGGCCTCGGCACGTTCTCGCAGCTCGTTCCGTGCACTGTCATCACGGCTGGCCATGCCGGGCCTCCCTCTGCCGCGCCGAGCGCGGATCAAGGTGTGGAGTTAGAACCTTTGTCAGAGGCAACCGTGACCGGAGGAGAGTGTCAACCCCGTCACGGTGGGGCAAGGGCCGTCCGGGGCCCCGATCGCGGGCCGATACACAGGGTGACCAGGCGCGCTAGTCTCGGGCCATGGCCCGGCAGGTCAACTCCACGTCGCTGTCGCAGGCGGTGGCCGACCACCTGCGGATGCGCATCCACCGTGGGGACGTCAGCCCGGGGGAGCGCCTGCCCGCCGAACGGGAGCTCGCCGAACAGCTCGGGGTCGCGCGGATCAGCCTGCGCGAGGCGATCCGCCAGCTCCGCGAGGACGGCTACGTCGAGGTCCGGCGCGGGTCCACCGGGGGCACGTACGTCACCGAGCTGCGCCGGCCCGCCGAGGCGTGGCGGGCCCGGATGCGCGAGCAGGCCGGCGAGATCGACGACATCGTCGACTTCCGGATCGCGCTGGAGACCCAGACCGCGACCCTGGCCGCGCACCGCCACACCGAGGTCACGCTCGCCCCGGTGCAGGAGTCGCTCGTGGCGCTGCGCGACGTCATCGGGCGCACCGCGTTCCGCCAGGCCGACTCGCGCTTCCACGTCGCGCTCGCCAGGGCCGCGCGCAACGACCGGCTCACCGACGCCGTCGAGATCGCCCGCGGCGAGCTGTTCAGCCCGCGCGACCTGCTGCCGTTCCGTGAGCCGGTCGAGGAGACGCTCCGCGACCACCTGGCGATCTTCGAGGCGGTTCGCGACGGCGACGCCGACCGTGCCGGCGAGGCGATGCGGGCCCACCTCGAACGGGCGAGACGCCAGCTCCGGGCGATCGTCTTCGGCGCGGACGACGACCCAGCGTGGTCCTCCGCCTGACCCGAACCGGGCCCGTCCGTTTCACCCGGGGTTGACACGACGTGGCGTGGGCCGCCTACTCTCCCTTCGGCCCATGGTCTTCACTCCAGACCAATGCACAGACCAGCGCCCGCACGACGTCGGGCAGGCGTCACCCGTCGACGTCTCCTCCGAGGCAGAACTGGTTTCCTGTTGGTACGTCGACCTGGTCCCTCCCGACGCAGGAAGGCTGAGTCCCATGTGCGGCATCATCGGTCTGCACCTCCGCGATCCCGAGCTCCATCCGATGCTCGGCTCGCTCCTCGACGACATGCTCGGCGGTGTCTCCGAGCGCGGGCCCGACTCGGTGGGGGTCGCGGTCTACGGCGACGAGCAGCGCAATCCGCCCGGCCACAGCGCGGTGTCGGTGCTGCGGGCACCGGGCGATCTCGACGCCGCCGTCGCCGGCCTCGTGCCGGCAGGTCCGGCCGTCACGGCGACCCGCACCGGCGACACCACCGTGCTCACGGCACCGGTGGCCGCCGAGGCCCTGGCCGCCGCGGTCACCGCGGCCGCGCCCGACGCGCTGGTCGTCGGGCGCGGCGACGACCTCGTCGTCTACAAGGGCGTCGGGCAGCCGTCGGACCTCGCGGTGACCTACGGCCTGCGCGCGGTCACCGGCTGGCAGGGGCTCGCGCACACGCGCATGGCCACCGAGTCCGCGATCGTCCCCGAGGGCTGCCACCCCTACTCGGTGGGCCCGAACCAGTGCCTGGTGCACAACGGGTCGTTCTCGAACCACGCCACCGTGCGCCGCGACCTCGTGCGCCGGGGTGTCAGCTTCGACTCGGAGAACGACTCCGAGGTCGGCGCCCGGTTCGTGGCGGCCTGCCTGGCCGAGGGTGACGACCTCGAGAAGGCGCTGCTGCGCCTCGGAGAGACCTTCGACGGCTTCTACACGCTGCTCGTCACCTCCGACGAGGGGTTCGCGGTGGTCCGCGACGAGATCGCCTGCAAGCCGGCGGTGATCGCCGAGCACCCGCGGTGGGTGGCGATGGCCTCGGAGTTCCGGGCGCTCGCCGACCTCCCCGGCATCGGTGCGGCCCGCGTCTGGGAGCCCGACCCCGGCACGGTCTACACATGGCGGCGCTGAGCCGGTCGGAGGCGGAGGAGCGGTCGGCCCGCCCCGTCTCCGTCGACCTGCGCGAGACCGGTGTCCGCGCCCTCAACGCCGAGCTGCACGGGGTGGGTGGGCGTGTCCCGGCGTCGTCCTACGAGGTGCTCCACCCGGCGGGTGCGCACTCCATCGGCGCGGGCATCGATCGCGAGATCGACCTGCACGTGCGCGGGAACGCGGGCTACTTCTGCGCCGGGATGAACCAGCGCGGCCGGGTCGTCGTCGACGGCTCGGCGGGCAACGGCGTCGCCGAGAACATGATGTCGGGGACCGTGCGCGTCCGCGGCGACGCGTCGCAGTCGGCCGGCGCGACCGGACGCGGCGGCCTGCTGGTGATCGAGGGTCGGGCCTCGATGCGCTGCGGCATCTCGATGAAGGGGATCGACATCGTCGTCGGCGGCGACATCGGCGCGATGGGCGCGTTCATGGCCCAGGCCGGGCGCCTGGTCGTGTGCGGCGACGCGGGCGACGGGCTCGGTGACTCGATCTACGAGGCGCGGCTCTACGTCCGGGGCGGCGTCGGGACGCTCGGGGCGGACTGCGTCGAGAAGCCGCTGCGCGACGAGCACCGCGCCGAGCTGGCGGAGCTGCTCGCGGCGGCCGGGTTCGATCACCCCGTCGACGAGTTCCGCCGCTACGGGTCGGGCCGGACGCTGTACCACTTCACCAGCGAGCACTCGGGGAGCTACTGATGGGGCAGGAGGCCCAGCGCGGCCTGCGCGAGTCGGCGACGTTCGACCGTGCGAGCATCGCCGCGATCCAGCACGCGGCGCGGACCGGCGTCTACGACATCCGCGGGTGGGGCGCCAAGCGCGCCGTGCCGCACTTCGACGACCTGCTCTTCCTCGGGGCCTCGATGTCGCGCTACCCGCTGGAGGGCTACCGCGAGCGTTGCGACACCGACGTGGTGCTGGGCGATCGGCACGCCACGCGGCCGCTGCACCTCGACATCCCGGTGACGATCGCGGGGATGAGCTTCGGTGCGCTGTCGGCGCAGGCGAAGGAGGCGCTCGGGCGGGGGGCAGGCGAGGTCGGGACGTCGACGACGACCGGTGACGGCGGCATGACCGACGAGGAGCGGGGCCAGTCGAAGACGCTGGTCTATCAGCTGCTGCCGAGCCGCTACGGGATGAACCCCGATCACCTGCGGGCCGCCGACGCGATCGAGGTGGTGCTGGGACAGGGCGCCAAGCCCGGTGGGGGCGGGATGCTGCTCGGGCAGAAGATCTCCGAGCGGGTCGCCGAGATGCGCACCCTGCCGGCCGGCATCGACCAGCGCTCCGCCTGCCGCCACCCCGACTGGACCGGCCCCGACGACCTCGCCATCAAGATCGGCGAGCTGCGCGAGATCACCGACTGGGAGAAACCGGTCTACGTCAAGGTCGGCGCCACCCGGACCTACTACGACGTCAAGCTCGCCGTGGCCGCCGGCGCCGACGTCGTCGTGGTCGACGGCATGCAGGGCGGCACCGCGGCCACCCAGGAAGTCTTCATCGAGCACGTCGGCATCCCCACCCTGGCCGCGATCCCGCAGGCGGTGCAGGCGCTGCAGGAGCTCGGGCTGCATCGCAGGATCCAGCTCATCGTCTCCGGCGGCATCCGCACCGGCGCCGACGTCGCCAAGGCCATGGCCCTGGGCGCCGACGCGGTCGCGATCGGCACCGCCGCGCTGATCGCGCTCGGGGACAACGACCCCCGCTACGCCGCCGAGTACGAAGCGATCGGGTCCGCGGCCGGGTTCTACGACGACTACCAGGACGGCCGCGACCCGGCCGGGATCACCACCCAGGACCCCGAGCTCTCCGCCCGCCTCGACCCCGTCGAGGGCGGCCGACGGGTGGCGAACTACCTGCGCGTGCTGACCATGGAGGCCCAGACGCTGGCGCGCGCGTGCGGGAAGTCCCACGTGCTGCACCTCGAACCCGAAGACCTCGTCGCCCTGACCATCGAAGCCGCCGCCATGGCCCGCGTCCCCCTCGCCGGCACGAACTGGATCCCGGGCCAGGGGATCTGAGCCTCTACGGTGCGGGGCGTGACCGACGATCCCGTGATGACCCACATCGGCGCGGCGAGTGAGCTGTTCCGCTCCGGGGACGTGGAGGGGGCGCGGTCGGCGTTCGCGGAGCTGTGGCGCGCCGCCGTGGCCGAGGGCGACGCGTTCCACCGCTGCGTCGTGGCCCACTTCGCCGCCGACACCGAGCCCGACGTCGAGCAGGAGCTGGCGTGGGACCGCCGCGCGCTCGAGGCCGCCGACGAGGTCACCGACGAGCGCGCGCAGGAGTATCACGCGTCGCTCGGCGTCGCCGGGTTCTACCCGTCGCTGCACCTCGGCCTGGCCGACGACCACCGCCGGGTCGGCGACGACGAGCAGGCGCGCCACCACCTCGCCCGCGCTCAGGAGGTGCTCGGTGTGCTCGGCGACGAGCCGTACGGAGAAACGGTCCGCGGGGTCGCCGGGCGCCTCGCCGCCCTGTACGACGCGCCGCGCGTCGTCACGGCCGCCCGCGTGATCGCGGCGCCCGCGGCCCCGGTGTTCGAGCTGATCGCCGACCCGGCGCGCCAGCCCGCGTGGGACGGCAACGACAACCTCGCCGAGTCCGCCGGCGGGCAACGGGTCCGGGCCGTGGGCGACGTCTTCCTCACGCGGCTGACCATGGGCGAGGTGCGCGAGAACCACGTCGTCGAGTTCACCGAGGGTCGCCTGCTCGCGTGGACGCCGTCGGACCCCGGGCGCCTGCCACCGCCCGGGCACCTCTGGCGCTGGGAGCTCCAGCCCCTCGCGGGGGACCGCACCGCGGTCCGGCACACCTACGACTGGACGCACCTGGTCGACGAGCACCGGTTCGCGCGCGCCCGCGCCACGACCCCCGAGCGGCTGCGGGCCTCGCTCGACCGCCTCGCCGGTGTGGCCGAGGGCTGACCGAGGAGGCACCGCCATGGACGTCGACTGGCACCGCGAGCTGTTGGCGCAGATGGAGTTCCACTGGGAGGCGAGCCTGCGCCCACGCCTCGACGGGCTGACCGACGAGGAGTACCTCTGGGAGCCCGCGCAGCCCGCCTGGTCCGTGCGCCCGGGTCCCGGCGGCACCGGGCTGATCGACTGGGCGCTCGAGCCGCCGGAGCCACCGCCGGTGACGACGCTCGCCTGGCGCATCTGCCACGTCGCCGGGCCGTGCTTCGCCCTGCGCGCGAACCACCATTTCGGCGACGGCACCTGGAGCCCGGTCCGCGACGACTGGCCCACCACCGCGGCCGGCGGCCTGGCGTTCCTCGACGCGAGCTACGCGGCGTGGCACGACGCGATCGCGGCGCACCCCGAGCGCCTCACCGAGCCGAGCGGGCCGGCCGAGGGCCCGTACGCCGACGCCCCGTTCGCGACGCTCGTCCTGCACCTCACCCGCGAGATGTGCCACCACGGCGGCGAGATGGGCGTGCTGCGGGACCTCTACCGCGCGCAGGTCGGTGGCCGCGCGCGTCGTGGGTGACGCAGCGTCGGTGCGTCGCGACATGCGCGACCTGGGGTGTCCACGAGCGGTGGTGGCCGCCGCACTCGTGCACGAAGGGTGATCACGGCCGCTACTTCACACCGCCCCGGCGCTTCGGGTCCCACGCGATCTCCAGGTTGCGGATGATCGCCGGGGAGTACATGCAGCGCGCCTGCCCGAGGGCGAGGTTGGCCATGTAGTGCCGGAAGGTCTCGAGCGGTTCGACGCCCACGCGCATCTGGGTGCGGTTGGCGTTGACCCCGACCGATCCGGTCGCGGTCAGGGCGTCGACGGCGTCGTCGACCGCGGCCTGCATGCCGGCCTCGTCGACGGCGAGGTCGTCGACGATGAGGCGGCCCTCGGGGGAGCCGACGTCGATGTCGCGGTTGAAGAAGATCCCCTGGCGGGCGACCTTCTCCCCGACGAAGCGGGGCAGGCGCATGTTCCCGCAGCCGGGCAGGAAGCCCTCGCGCCGCGCCGGGAGGTTGACGTAGGCCCCGGACCGGGCGACGACACGGTCCATCACCAGCAGGAACTGGCAGCCCCCGCCGATGGCGAACGTGTCGACGGCGGCGATCCACGGCTTCTCCTGGCGCCGCTCGACGGTGCTGACCCCGCCGGCGCCCAGGCTGTGGCCGCGGTACCACTTGGTGATCAGTCCGAGCTCACGCTCGACGAAGAACTCGATCAGCGAGACCTCGCCGTGGTAGAGCCGGGTGAGGTTGACGCCGGTGTCGAAGACGCGGCGCCCGGCGTAGCGGGGGTGCTGTGCCTCGTCGCCGCGCAGGACCCCGACCTCGATCCGGTCGTCGAGCAGGACGAGGTCGGTGGCGGTCTCCATCGCCGCGGTCGACTCGTCGTCCTCGGCGTTGAGGTACCGGTGGTGCGCGATCGTCAGGTGCCCGACGGTGCCGTCCCGCTCGAGCCGGCACGTGCCGAGGTCGACCCGACCGGTCTCCCGGAACCGGTCGAGCAGGTCGAGCGCCTCGCGGCGCGGCTGGGCCATGGCGTGCATCAGGTGGTAGCCGGTCCGCGCGTCGTCGAGGACCCGGGACAGGAAGATCCCCTGGTCGACCTCCCAGCCTTCCTTGTCCTTCTGCGGGTGCCGGCGCTCGGCGGCGATGCGCTCGCGGGTCGGGGTCAGGCCGGGCACCAGCTCGGCGGCCCCGTAGGCGAGCTCCGCGGCGCGCAGCGTCCGGGTGGCGCCGTCGGTGACGGCGTCGTAGACGGCGTCGAGGTGGTGGTCGAGGAAGCGCTCGCGGGCCCCACGGCCCCGCTCGAGCAGTGCCGTGGCCTCCTGCTGCTGGGTGTCGGACCGCTCGGGCCGGGCCGGGAGCGCCGCCAGGTCGGCGTCGATCCCGTCGAGGTGCTCGGAGAGCAGGACGGAGTCCCGTTCGAAGGTCATGGCGTCTCCTCCGACCGGGCGTGAGCGAGCCGGGCGGCGTCCTGGACGGCGTCGACGATGCCCATGTAGCCGGTGCAGCGGCAGATGTTGCCGGCCATCTCGGCGCGGATGCGGTCGCGACCGGGGTCGGGATCGGTGTCGAGGAGGTGGGCGGCGGTCATCAGCATCCCGGGGGTGCAGGCGCCGCACTGCAGCCCGTGGCACCGCGAGAACGCCTCCTGCAGGGGGTGCAGCGTGCCGTCCTCGTCGGCCAGGCCCTCGACGGTGGCGACCTCGGCGGCGTCCGCCTGCACCGCGAACATGAGGCATGCGCGGGCCGGCAGCCCGTCGACGAGGACCGTGCACGCCCCGCAGACCCCGTGCTCGCAGCCGACGTGGGTACCGGTCAGGCCCAGGTCCTCGCGCAGCGCGTCGGACAGGGTGCGGCGGGGCTCGACGTCGACCCGGTGGCGCTCGCCGTTGACCGTCAGCGTGATCTTCATGCCGGCTCCCGGACGGGCTGGGGACGCCCGGCGAGGTCCGCGAGCGCCCGGAGGGCCATCTGCTCGGTGAGCGCCCGCCGGTAGCCGGCGCTGCCGTGGAGATCCGACGGCGGGTCGACGTCGTCGGCGGCGGCCGCGGCGAGGAGGGCGACGTGGTCGTCGCAGCTCTCCTCGCCGATGCGGTCGAGATCGCCGGCGTCGACGAGGTGGGGCACGCCGCCGACGCCGCCGACGACCACGCGCACCCGGTCGCCGAACCGCGCGGCCGCCACCGCGACGACGGCGAAGTCGCCGTGGCGCCGGGCGACCTCCGCGAAGCCCCAGGCGTCGGGCACCGGCAGCTCGACGTCGGTGATCATCTCGGTGTCGGCCAGGTCGCTCTGCAGCGCGCCGACGAACAGCTCCCCGGCACCGAGCCGGCGCGCCCCGGTGGGCCCGGCGACGTGGACGGCGCCGTCGCAGGCCCGCAGCACGACGGGCAGCTCGGCGGACGGGTCGGCATGCGCGAGGCTCCCACCCAGCGTCCCGCGGCTGCGGATCGCGGCGTGCCCGATCCGGCGGGCGGCCTCGGCGGCGAGAGGATGGAGCCGCTGGTCGGCCAGGGCGAGGTGACGCACCAGCGCGCCGGCGTGCAGCACGCGGTCGCGGACCTCGAGGCGGTCCAGGCCGGGAACGCGGTTGACGTCGACGAGCACCGACGGCCGCGCCAGGCGCAGCGCGAGGACCGGCACCAGGCTCTGGCCCCCGGCGAGGATCTTGCCCTCGTCGTCGGCGCCCTGGAGGGCGGCCACGGCGTCGGCGACGTCGGCGGCGCGGTGGTAGGAGAACGGCGGGCACTTCATCGCTGCACCAGCTCCCAGACCCGGGCGGGCGTGACGGGCAGATCGTCGATCTCGACCCCGAGGGCGTCGGCGACCGCCCCGGCGATCACGGCGTTCGGCGCGAGCGTGCCGCCCTCGCCGACCCCGCGGACGCCCGTCGGGTTCGCGGCCGGGGTGCTGACGTGCCCGATCCGCAGCTCGGGGATCTCGCCGGCGGTCGGCATGAGGTAGTCGAGCAGGGTGCCGGTGGAGAGGTTGCCGGCGTCGTCGTAGACCAGGTGCTCGTACATCGCGCCGCCGATGCCCTGGGCGATCGAGCCGGCGATCTGCCCGTCGACGATCACGGGGTGGACGATCCGGCCGGCGTCCTCGACGCAGACCCAGTCCAGGATGCGGATCTCACCCGTGGTCGGGTCGACCTCGAGGGCGGCGATCTGCGCGCCGGCGGCGAACGCGCCGCGGATCGGGTCGTAGAACTTCGTCCCCTCCAGCCCGGGCTCGAAGCCCGCGGGCAGGCGGTCGGACTGCAGGTAGGCGACTCGGGCGACCTCGGCCAGCGAGATGATCGGCTTCTCCTGCCCCGCCATGTGGATCTGCCCGCCGCGCAGGTCGAGCTCCTCGACCGGCGCCTCCTTCAGCGCGGCGGCCAGCGCGAGGGCCTTGCCCCGGACGTCCTCGCCCGCAAGGTGGGCGGCGCCGCCGCTGATCACGGCCTGGCGGGAGGAGAAGGCGCCGAAGCCCCAGAGCGACTCGTCGGTGTCGCCGTAGCGGACCTCGACGTCGTCGTAGTCGACGCCGAGGGCGTCGGCGACCACCTGCGCCATCGTCGTCTCGAGACCCTGTCCCTGGGAGGTGACGCCGGAGAACACGGTGACCGCGCCGTCGGGGTTGATGCGCACGGTGCAGGCGTCGTGGCCGGTGCGGAACGCCATGCGGGGGCCGGCGGACGCGGCCCGGCCCAGGCCGGTGAGCTCGTTGTAGACACCGACGCCGATGCCGAGCGGCAGCCCGCCCTCGACCCGGCGACGGGTCTGCTCGGCGCGCCACCGCTCGAGGTCGAAGGTCGCGACGGCCTTGTCCAGGCAGGCCTCGTAGGCACCGGAGTCGTCGACCAGCCGCGAGGGCATCGTGTAGGGCACGTCGGCGGGGAGGATGAGGTTACGGCGCCGCAGCGCGATCGGGTCGATCCCGAGCGCGCGGGCGCCGGAGTCCATCAGCGCCTCCATCGCGAACACCGTCGACGGCCGCGCGACGCCCCGATACGGGCCGGACGGGCTGGTGTTGGTGGCGACGCCGCGGACGGTGCACGCGTAGTGCGCGAGCTTGTAGGGCCCGGTGAGCAGGCCGCCGGCCATGAGCGGCTCGATGCCCGCGGTCCACGGGTAGACGGAGTAGGCGCCGGTGTTGCACCAGACGTCGGCGCTCACCGCGAGCAGCTCCCCGTCGGGGGCGAACCCCGCGTGCAGCACGTAGCGGTGGTCGCGGGCGTGGGTGGCCGCGAGCAGGTGCTCGACGCGGTCCTCGACCCACTTCAGCGCCGTGCCGGGCATCGCCATCGCCATGAGGCAGAGCGCGACGTCCTCGGGGTAGAGCACCGCCTTGACGCCGAACCCGCCGCCGACGTCGGGGGCGATGACGCGGATGTTGCCCTCGGGCAGGTCGAGCAGCTCGGCGAGCTGGGTCCGCACGATGTAGGGCACCTGGGTGCCCGACCAGAACGTCAGCCTCCGGTCCACGGCCTCGTACCGCGCGACGCCGGCGCGGCACTCGATGGGGTTGCCGCCGTGGCGGTTGGTGGTCAGCTCGCGGTCGACGACGACGGCCGCGTCCGCGAGGGCGGCGTCGACGTCGCCGGCGCGGAAGGTCCGGGAGAGCAGCACGTTGTCGGGCGCCTCGTCATGAACGGGGTCGCGCACCGGGTGCTCCGGTTCCGCCCAGGCGCTGATCGTCGGCGGCAGCGGGTCGTAGTCCACGACGACCGCCTCGGCCCCGTCCTCGGCGAGGTAGCGGTCCGCCGCGACGACGGCGGCGACGGCCTCGCCGGCGAAGCGGACCTTGCCGCGCGCCAGCGGCGGCTGGTCGGTCTCGACGTACCCGGGCAGGGCGGACTGCGCGCGCAGCGCGACCGGCGCGATCGCCGGGTGCTCGCCGGTGAACACCGCGGTCACGCCGTCGACCTCGAGCGCCTCGGCCACGTCGACCCCGGTGATCCGGCCGTGGGCGACCGGGCTGCGCACGAACGCGACGTGGCGCATGCGGGGCAGCGCGAGGTCGGAGACGTAGCGGCCGCGCCCGGTGAGCAGGCGCGCGTCCTCCTTGCGGCGCACGGGGGCGCCGCTGGCGGGGATGTGCTCGTCGGCAGAAGTCATGGCTGGGCTCAGGGCATCGCGAAGCCGCCGTTGACGGACACGACCTGCCCGGTGGTCCAGGACGAGCACGGCGAGGCGAGCAGCAGGATCGTCGGGGTCACGTCCTCGGGGCGCCCGAGGCGGCGCAGCGGGTAGAGCGCGGTGATCTTCTTCAGACGCTCGTCGTCGGTGCCGCCCGCGTGGTCGGAGAACCGGTCGGTCTGCACCAGGCCGATCGAGACGGCGTTCGCGCGGATGCCGTGGCGGGCGAGCTCCTTGGCCAGTGACTTGGTCAGCCCGAGCGTCGACGAGCGCGCGGTCGCGGTGACCGTGAGCCCGGACTCGCCGACCCGTCCGGAATCGCCCATGAGCGACACGATCGCGCCACCGCCGTGCTCGGCCATGCGGCGGGCGACGGCGTGCGAGATGCGCACGGTGCCGGTGACGGTCACGTCGATCTCGGCGGCGAACTCGTCGGCCGAGCGCTCGAGGAAGCGCCCGCGGCTCGTGACCGCGGCGTTGTTGACGAGCACCCCGATCGGCCCGAGATCGGCCTCCACGGTCGTGATGGCGTGGGCCACCGCGGCCTCGTCCCGGGTGTCGACGGCCACCGCGATCGCCTTCACGCCGGTGGCGCGCGCCGCCTCGGCGGCCTCCTCGGCGCCGGCGCTTGAGGTGTTGTAGCCGAAGGCGACCTGGGCGCCCTCGGCGACGAAGGCCTCGCCGATCGCGCGGCCGAGGCCCTGGCCGGCCCCCGTGACCAGCACGGTGGTGCCGGCGAGCTGCAGATCCATCCAGTACTCCTCGGGCGACGACTCAGACGGTGACGAAGCGGCGCCGCTCGCCGAAGGTGACGATCCGGCCGACGGCGAGTCCGGGCAGGTGGGCGGGGACGACGAGATCGTCGGTGTCGGCGACCTCGTCGACGACGCGGTTCCGCATCGCCTGCGCGGCGGCGGGGTCGACGTCGAAGGTGGCCTCCCAGTCGGGCTCCTCGAGCTCGACGATCGAGTGCGCGACGTCCCCGATCAGCAGGGCGCGCTCCCCGCGGCTGGAGACGACGTAGCTGGTCGAGCCCGGGGTGTGGCCCGGCGTGGGACGGGCGTCGAGCCCGGGGGCGACGGTGTGCTCGGCGTCGAAGGTCTCGAGGCGTTCGCGCAGCGGGGCGAGCTTGCGCACCGCGCCGGGGTCGGCGTCGGCGGCGTCGACGAAGTGCGCCCAGTCCGCGGCGTGCGCGCGGTAGGTGGCGCGGTCGAAGACGACCCGCCCCCTGCTCGTCGCCCAGCCGACGTGGTCGAAGTGCAGGTGGGTGAAGACGACGTCGGTGACCTGGCCGGGCGCGACGCCGTGTGCGGCGAGCGCGTCGAGGAAGCCGCCGCCCGCGTAGTGGTCGTTGTGGATGCGGCCGACACCCGCGTCGACGAGGACGACGCGATCGCCGGTGCGCAGCAGGAAGCCGCCGAGGGTCAGCTCGAGGTTCCCGTGGGCGTCGAGGCGCTCGGGATGGCAGGCCCACCGGTCGCCGCCGGGCGCGGAGAGCACCTCGCGGGCCTGCTCCCGTCCTGTCCCGTCGACCACCGGGAGGATCTCGAGATCGCCGACCTTCACGCCGGGGCCTTCTCGGTGAGCAGCTTCGCGAGCTCGAAGCGCTTGATCTTCCCGGAGCCGGTGCGCGGGATGACGTCGACGACGCGGAAGGCGGCGGGGACCTTGAACCCCGTGAGGTGCTCCCGGCAGTGCGCCGCCACCACGTCCAGGTCCGCCGCACCGACCAGGAAGGCCACCGGCTCCTCGCCGAGGTCGGGGTGCGCGCGCCCGACGACGGCGGCGTCGCCGACGCCGGGCGCTCGCAGGAGCACGTTCTCGATCTCGGCGGGGTAGATGTTCTCGCCGCCCCGGATGATCATCTCCTTGGTGCGGCCGGAGATCGTGAGGTAGCCGTTCGCGTCGGCGCGGGCGAGGTCGCCGGTGCGGTACCAGCCGTCGGCCAGGACGTCCGCGGTCTGCTCGGGGCGGTTCCAGTAGCCGCGCATGACGCTCGGGCCGCGCACCCACAGCTCGCCCTCACCGCCGGGCGGCGCGTCGGTGCCGGTGACGGGATCGACCAGCCGCACCGCGAGCCCGGGCAGCGGCAGCCCGCACGAGCCGGACGGCCGCGCCCCGTGCGGCCAGTTCATCGCGACCATCGTCGAGGTCTCGGTGATCCCGTAGCCGTCGAGCAGCGGGACGCCGAACGCGCGCTCGAAGGTCTCGCCGACCGAGGCGGGCAGGATCGCGCCGGCGGAGACGGCGAGCCGCAGCCGGTGGCGGGGTGGCCGTTCGCCGCCCGCCCGGAGCAGGTAGGAGAAGTGGGTGGGGACCCCGGGCAGGACGGTGTAGCCGTCGCCGAGCATGTCGAGGACCCGCGTGGGGGAGAAGCGCGGCAGGATGCGCTCGCTCGCCCCTGTCGCGACGATCCCGAGCACGCAGAGGTCGAGCGCGTAGGAGTGGAACAGCGGCAGACCCGACAGGACGGACTCGCCCGGTCCGAGGCCGACGATCGGTGCCCAGCACGCCGCGACCACCCAGAGGCAGCTGTGCAGGCTCAGCTCGACGCCCTTGGGACGCCCGGTGGTGCCGGACGTGTAGAGCATGAACGCCGTGGCGTCGAGGTCGGTGGGATCGGGCGCCGGCACCGCGGGGTCGCTGGTGACGAGGTCCTCGTAGCCCTCGCCGACGACGATCGTCGTGACGTCTCGGCCGACGAGGCCGCCCACCAGTCCGGCGCGCGCCACGTCCGTGACCACGACGCGCGCGCCGCAGTCGGTGAGCATGTAGTCGATCTCCGCGGGGGCGGCGTCCGGGTTGAGGCACACCGCGACCGCGCCGGCGCGGGGGATCGCCAGGTAGGTCTCCGCGGTCTCGGTGGCGTTGGCCATCACCATCGCGACCCGGTCGCCGGGCCGGACGCCGAGGGCGACGAGGTGGCCGGCGAGCCGGCGGGTGGTGGTCGCGAGCTGCCGCCACGACACGTCGCGGGCGTCGTCGGCGAAGGCGATGTCGTCGGGGCGGGCGGCTGCATGGCCGTCGAGCAGCGCGTGGACGGGTCGGATCACCTCGGTACGCAGCATCGCGCCTCCCAAGCTGATGAACGCTCGTTAGTTTGACCGTAGCGAGGGACACAGCGGTCGGACAAGCTCACGAGCGCTCGTTCGTCGTGGCACCATGAGCCGGTGGTGACCCGGGCCGGTCTGAACCCCGACGTCGTGCTCGACGCCGCGCTGACGCTGTTCGCGCGCCGCGGCTACCACGGCACCGCGCTCAGCGAGATCGCCGAGTCGCTGCAGGTCCGGACGCCCAGCCTCTACAACCACATGGGCTCGAAGCACGATCTGTTGCGCAGCATCGTCGACCGCACCACGGCCGGCGTGCTCGACGACTTCCACCGCGTCCTCGACCCGGACGACCCGCCCGCCGAGCAGCTGCGTCGGGCGACCCGGGTCTACGCCCACCGCCACGCGACGCACCGCCGCGAGGCCCTCGTCGTCAACCGCGACACCAGCAGCCTCTCCGAGCCCGCCTTCGGCGAGATGCAGGCCCGCCGGCGCGAGCACGAGCACGCCCTGCGCGCGGTGATCGCCCGGGGCGTCGAGTCCGGCGACTTCCACGTCGAGTCACCCGCGCTCGCCTCGTTCGCGATCCGCGAGCTGTGCGTGAGCATCGCGCGCTGGTTCTCCGACGACGGCCCCCTCACCGCCGAGCAGGTCGCGGACCAGTACAGCGCGTTCGCGCTCAGGATCGTGGGCGCGTCCTAGACCTCCTCGTCAGGAGCTCCCACGCCCCGGTGCACCACAGCGCCCAGGCCACGAGCACCGGCTGGAACAGCAGCCGCACGCCCCGCACCGCGTCGGTGTCGAGGCCGAAGGCGGACCGCCCCTCGACGAACTGGGCGATGTTGCCCGGGAAGATCGCGACGAAGAAGGCCGCGACGACGAGGCCGACCGCGGCGCGGTGGCGCACGAGGGCGACGAGGGCGAGCCCGAGGACGATCTCGACGACCCCGGAGACGACGACCACCGCGTCGGCGTCGGCGGGGAACCACGACGGCACCTGCGCGCGGAACGCCTCGCGCGCCACGGTGAGGTGCGCCGTGCCGGCGGCGAGCAGGAAGAGCCCGAGCAGGATGCGGGCGGCGCCCCGGATCACCCGACCTCCCCGCGGAACAGCTCGAACAGCGCGTGTGTGAGCACCCGGTGGCTCTCGTCGTCGAGCCGGTCGCGCAGGCGGGCGTCCACTTCGGTGATGATCGCCGTCCCGGTGCGTTGCAGGCGTGTGCCCTCGGGCGTGACGTGCAGTTCGGCGGTGCGCCCGCGGCCCGGGTCGGTGTCGAGGGCGACGGCGCCGCGCGCCTCGAGGGCGGCGAGCGTCGCCTGCATGCTCTGCGGCGTGACCCCGGCCCGGCGGGCGAGCTCGCTGTAGGACAGGCCCGGGTCCGGGGCGAGGTGGCCGAGGGCGGACAGGTGGCGCAGGGCGATCCCGTCGGCCTTCAGGGCGCCCTCGACCCGGGGTGCCCGCGGTCGGGGCTGGGCGGCGGCCGTGGCGCTGGAGAGGTCGGCGACAGCCGCCGACTGACGCGGATCTCACCGCCGGACGTATCGCCCGACCGGGCGGGTCGTTATCTCTCCGTGACCAGACGAGCGCACACGGCGTCCGGCGGCCCCGCCCGCTACGTCGCCACCGCCGTGGGCATCTTCCTGTTCGCGCTGCTGCTCGTGACCGGCGCGGAGCTCGTCATCGGCCACCCGCTCTCCGGCGGGAGCGCCGGCGAGACCTCGATGGGCGCGCTGTTCGTGACGCCGGACGACTGACGTCGAACGACCCGTGTCCTGAGGACACGGATCGGCGGTCACGACTCCGGTGAGAACACCGCCCAGACGCGCCCCGGCTCCTCGACCGGGCGCAGGTCCAGCCCGTACCCGTGCCGCCGCGCGATCGCGGCGGCCTGCTCGCCGTTGATGCTCCGGATCGTCAGGCCGACCCTCCGGTCGCGCAGGATCAGCGCCGCGAGCTGCTGATCGAGCCTGCTCATCTCGAAGCCGGCCGTCCACTGATCGGTTCCCTCGGGCATCCCGCGACCTCCTCCTGTCTCCGCCGACGAGACAAGTGTTGACCCTGCTCGACGTCCCTGTCTACAGTCATCGCCATCAGATATATCAATTGGCTACGATGAGGAACGCGGATGTCGCTCACAGTCGCTCCTGAGGGTCGCACCGTCCCCGTGCTCGACCGGTCGCTCGCCGCGGCGGACCCCGAGGTGGCCGCCGCGGTCGACGCCGAGCCGCGCCGCCAGCACGGCACGCTCGAGATGATCGCGAGCGAGAACTTCGCGCCGGTCGCGGTCATGGAGGCGCAGGGGTCGGTCCTCACCAACAAGTACGCGGAGGGCTACCCCGGCCGGCGCTACTACGGCGGCTGCGAGCACGTCGACGTCGTCGAGCAGCTCGCGATCGACCGGCTGAAGGCCCTCTTCGGCGCCGAGTTCGCCAACGTGCAGCCGCACTCGGGCGCGCAGGCGAACGCCGCGGTGATGGCCGCGCTCCTCGCGCCCGGCGACACGATCCTCGGGCTCGCGCTGGCGCACGGGGGCCACCTCACCCACGGCATGCACCTGAACTTCTCGGGGCGCCTCTACGACGTCGCCGCCTACCACGTGCGCGCCGACGACCACCGCGTCGACATGGCCGAGGTCGAGGCGCTGGCCCACGAGCGCCGCCCCAAGCTGATCATCGCGGGCTGGTCGGCGTACCCGCGCCAGCAGGACTTCGCGGAGTTCCGCCGCATCGCCGACGCGGTCGGCGCCTGGTTCATGGTCGACATGGCGCACTTCGCCGGGCTCGTCGCGGCGGGACTGCACCCCTCGCCGGTGCCGCTCGCGCACGTCGTCACCTCGACCACGCACAAGACGCTCGGCGGCCCGCGGGGCGGGGTGATCCTCTCCGCGGACGGGGAGCTCGCGAAGAAGCTGAACTCCAGCGTCTTCCCCGGCCAGCAGGGCGGCCCGCTCGAGCACGTGATCGCCGCCAAGGCCGTCGCGTTCAAGCTCGCGGGCGAGCCCGAGTTCCGCGACCGCCAGGTCCGCACCGTCGCCGGAGCCCGCATCCTGGCCGACCGGCTGCTCGCCGAGACCGGCGTCGGCGTCGTCTCCGGCGGCACCGACGTGCACCTCGTCCTCGTCGACCTGCGCGACTCCGAGCTCGACGGCAAGCAGGCCGAGGACCGCCTGCACCGCGTCGGGATCACGGTCAACCGCAACGCGGTCCCGTTCGACCCCCGCCCGCCGATGGTCAGCTCCGGGGTCCGCATCGGCACCGCCGCGCTCGCCGCGCGCGGCTTCGACGCCGACGACTTCCGCACCGTCGCCGACGTCATCGCCCTGGCCCTGCGTCCGCAGGTCACCGACACCGAGCTGGACGCGCTCGCGCAGCGCGTCGCCGCCCTCGCCGACCGCCACCCTCTCTACCGGGAGCTGCAGGCATGACGACTCCGGGCACCACCGCACCGACCCCGCCGGGCGCCCACCTGCCCGAGCACCCCGACCACCTCTGGGACGACGCCGAGCCGAAGAAGGCCTACGACGTCGTCATCGTGGGCGGCGGTGGCCACGGCCTCGCGACGGCGCACTACCTCGCGAAGAACCACGGCATCACCAACGTCGCGGTGCTCGAGAAGGGCTGGCTCGCGGGCGGCAACATGGCCCGCAACACCACCCTGATCCGCTCGAACTACCTCTGGGACGAGTCGGCGGGCATCTACGAGCACGCCCTCAAGCTCTGGGAGGGGCTCGAGGACGACCTCGGCTACCCGATCCTGTTCAGCCAGCGCGGCGTGCTCAACCTCGCGCACACCGAGCAGGACGTCCGCGACTCGGTGCGCCGCGTCGAGGCGAACAGGCTCAACGGGATCGACGCCGAGTGGCTCGGCCCCGACGAGGTCGCGAAGGTCTGCCCGATCGTCAACGTCTCGGCGGACATCCGCTACCCGGTCCAGGGGGCGACGTTCCAGCCGCGCGCCGGCATCGCCAAGCACGACTACGTGGCCTGGGGCTTCGCCCGCCGCGCGAGCGAGGCCGGTATCGACATCATCCAGAACTGCGAGGTCACGGGCTTCGTCACCGACGGAGACCGCGTCACGGGCGTGCGCACGAGCCGCGGGAACGTCGCCGCCGGCACGGTCGCCCTCTGCGCGGCCGGGCACACCTCGACGCTGCTCGACATGCTGGGCGTCCCCGCGCCGCTGCAGTCGCACCCGCTGCAGGCCCTGGTCTCGGAGCTCCTCGAGCCCGTGCACCCGACGATCGTCATGTCGAACGCGGTGCACGTGTACGTCTCGCAGGCCCACAAGGGCGAGCTCGTGATGGGCGCGGGCGTGGACTCGCCCATCGGCTACGGCCAGCGCGGTGCGTTCCACGTCATCGAGCGCCAGATGGCCGCGGCCGTCGAGCTCTTCCCGGTCTTCGCCCGCGCCCACCTGCTGCGCAGCTGGGCCGGCGTCGTCGACGTCACCCCGGACGCGAGCCCGATCGTCGGCGCCACGCCCTACGAGAACGTCTTCCTCAACTGCGGCTGGGGGACCGGCGGCTTCAAGGCGACCCCCGGCCTGGGCTGGGCGTTCGCCGACACCGTCGCCCACGGCCGCCCCCACCCCCTCGTCGCGCCGTTCGGCCTCGACCGCTTCGTCACCGGAGCCCTCGTCGACGAGCACGGCGCCGCCGCGGTCGCGCACTAAGGAGCCTGTAGATGCAACTCATCGCCTGCCCCTGGTGCGGCCCCCGCGAGGAGACGGAGTTCTCCTACGGCGGCCAGGCCCACGTGCCCTACCCCGAGCACCCCGCCTCGCTGACCGACGAGCAGTGGGCGCACTTCGTGTTCTTCCGCGCCAACCCGAAGGGCCCCCTCGCCGAGCGCTGGGTGCACGCCTCGGGCTGCCGGCGCTGGTTCACCGCCGTCCGCGACACCCGCACCTACCGTTTCCACGGCCCCTCGGAGCTGACCTCATGAGCCGCGTCGCCGGGTACGGCCGCGTCGACCGCAGCCGCACGATCACCGTCACCGTCGACGGCACGCCCTACACCGGGTACCCGGGCGACACCGTCGCGTCGGTGCTGCTCGCCCACGGCGCCCGCCCGCAGACCACCAGCGTCACGTACGGGCGCCCGCGGGGGATCGGCGCGGCCTGGACCGAGGACCCGACCGGCCTGGTCCAGGTCGAGGAGCCGTTCGGAGAGCCGATGCTGCTGGCCGCGACCGTCGAGGCCGCCGACGGGCTCGTCGTGCGCGGGGTCAACGGTCAGGGCCGCCTCGCCGAGGTCCCCGACACCGCCCGCTACGACCGGCAGCACCACCACTGCGACGTGCTGGTCGTCGGCGCGGGCCCGGCGGGCCTCGTCGCCGCCCGCAGCGCCGCCCGCGCGGGGCAGAGCGTCGTGCTCGTCGACGACCGCCCGGAGGCAGGCGGCACGCTGACCGGCACCGAGACGATCGACGGCGAGCCCGCGCTCGCGTTCGTCGCCGGCGTCGTCGCCGAGCTGGCCGCGCTGCCGACGGTCACCCACCGGCAGCGCACCACCGCGTTCGGGCACTACGACGACGGCTTCGTGCTCGCCCTCGAGCGCCGGGGCGACGCCGCGCGCACCCGCCAGCGCGTGCACCGCATCCGCGCCGGGCGCGTCGTGGTCGCGGCCGGCGCGATCGAGCGCCCGATCGTCTTCGAGGACAACGACCGCCCCGGCATCATGCTGGCCTCGGCGGCGCGGGACCTCCTGCACCGCCACGGCGTCCTCGCCGGCCGCGAGGTCGTCGTCTTCACCAGCGACGACGCCGCCTACGCCGCCGCGGTCGACCTCGCCGACGCCGGCGCGGTCGTGCGCGTCCTCGACGCCCGCGAGCGCGCGCCGCAGGCCTGGCGGCGGCGTTGCGACGAGCGTGGCGTCCCGGTCGAGACCGGCGCGCTCGTGCACGGTACCCGCGGCGAGGAGCACCTGACCGCGGCCGTGGTCGGCACGGTCACCGGCCTCGAGCGCCGCGAGGTCCCCTGCGACCTGCTGCTGGTCAGCGGCGGCTGGAACCCGACCGCGCACCTGGTCGGCCACGTCGGCGGCACCCTGACCTACGACGCCGTGATCGGCGCCTTCCGGCCGGACTCGCCCACCGACGGCGTCACCGCGGTCGGCGCCGCCAACGGCACCTTCGCCCTCGCCGACATCCTGCGCGAGGCCGGCGGCACCGACGCCCCCGTCGCGCCGGCCGAGGAGTGGCCGGAGCCGACGCTCGTGCTCTGGCACACACCCGGCGAGCCGAGCCGGCAGTTCGTCGACGTCGCGCGGGACGCCACCGTCGCCGACGTGGCCCGGGCCGTGGGCGCCGGCATGACCCACCCCGAGCACGTCAAGCGCTACACGACCATCGGCACCGCCCACGACCAGGGCAAGACCTCCGGGATCCTCGCCCTCGGCATCCTCGCCGAGTTCACGGGCCGCCCGATCCAGGAGGTCGGCACCACCACGTTCCGCCCGCCGTACACCCCGGTCGCGTTCGCGGCGCTGGCCGGGCGCGAGCGCGGCGACCTGTTCGACCCGGTGCGGACGACACCGCTGCACGCCTGGCACGTCGACGCCGGCGCCGAGTTCTCCGACGTCGGGCAGTGGAAGCGCGCCCGGCACTACCCCCACGCCGGCGAGGACATGACCGCCGCCGTGCTGCGCGAGTGCGCCGCGGTGCGCACGTCGGTCGGGATCATGGACGCGTCGACGCTCGGCAAGATCGACGTCCGCGGGCCGGACGCGCCGGTCCTGCTCGACCGGCTCTACACGAACATGATGTCGAGCCTGAAGGTCGGGCGCGTCCGCTACGGCGTGATGTGCGGCCACGACGGCATGGTCGTCGACGACGGCACCGTGCTGCGTCTCGCCGAGGACCGTTACCTCGTCACGACCACGACCGGCAACGCAGCGCACGTCCTCGACCGGATGGAGGAATGGGTCCAGACCGAGTGGCCCGACCTGCGGGTGCGCCTGACCTCGGTCACCGAGCAGTGGTTCATCGCCGCCGTCGCGGGCCCGCGCTCGCGGGACGTGATCGGCGCGGTCTTCGGCGGCCCCGACGGCATCGACGTCCGCAACGACGCGTTCGGGTTCATGACCTGGCAGGACACGACGCTCGACGGCGTGCCGGTGCGCCTCGCGCGGATCTCGTTCTCCGGTGAGCTCGCGTACGAGGTGACGGTCAGCTCCTGGTACGCGCCGGCGGTGTGGGCGCGGCTGATCGAGGCCGGGGCGCCGTACGGCATCACGCCCTACGGCACCGAGACCATGCACGTCCTGCGCGCCGAGAAGGGCTACCCGATCATCGGCCAGGACACCGACGGCACCGTCTCCCCGCACGACCTCGGCATGAGCTGGGCGGTGTCGACGACGAAGGACGACTTCGTCGGCAAGCGGTCCCACGCCCGCCCGGAGAACGGCAACCCGCTGCGCAAGCAGCTGGTCTCGCTCCTGCCGACCGACGCCGCCACCAAGCTGCCCGAGGGCTCGCAGATCGTGCGCTTCTGCGACGACGGCGCCCTGCCCCCGGCGCCCGTGCCGATGCTCGGGCACGTCACCTCCAGCTACCACAGCGCCGAGCTCGCCCGACCCTTCGCGCTCGCCCTGGTCAAGGGCGGCCGGGAGCGCCTGGGCGAGGTCGTCCACGTGCCCGTCGGCGACGAGCTCGTGGCCGCGCGCATCGGCGAGCCCGTACTCGTCGACCCGGAAGGAGCCCGCAGAGATGGCTGATCGGATGGCTGACCGTACGCTCGCCGCCGTCCACCCGCTGGAGGACCGCCGGGCCGCGCTGGCGTCCGTGGGGACCCCGGCCCTGCGCCTCGAGCTCGAGGCCCCCGTCGCGGCCGTCGACCTCCGCGTCGACCCTTGCGGGAGCGGGCCCGCGGCGGTCGCCGCCGCCGTCGGCGCCGCACTGCCCTCGGCGCCCGACACCTGGACCGCGCTCCCGACGGGGCTCGCCCTGCGCCTCGGGCCTGACGAGTGGCTGCTCACCAGCACCACCGCCGACCCCGAGGACTGGGAGTTCCACGTCGACGAGACGGCCGTCGCCCACGGCGGCATGGCCGTCGACGTGTCCGCGCAGCGCACGAGCCTGCGCGTGCGGGGCACCGCCGCGCGGGAGCTGCTCTCGTTCGGCTGCTCGCTCGACCTGCGGCCCGCGGCGTTCCCGCGGGGCCGCTGCGCCCAGACCCTGCTCGGCCAGGCCGCCGTCCTGCTCGTCGCGCACGGACCCGTCTCCGGGGTCGACGACCTCGCCCTGATCGTCCGCACCTCCTTCGCCGGTTACGTCGCCGACTGGCTCGTCGACGCCGCCCCCGAGATCCACCCAGCGTTCGTCCCGTAACCGTCTCGTCCCGCATCTCTGGGAGACGCCATGAGCACCATCCCCCGCGTCGTCGTCATCGGAGCCGGGATCGTCGGCGCCAACCTGGCCGACGAGCTCACCGGCCGCGGCTGGACCGACGTCACCGTCCTGGACCAGGGACCGCTCCCGCTCACCGGCGGGTCGACCTCGCACGCGCCCGGTCTGGTGTTCCAGACCAACGCGTCGAAGACGATGAGCGAGTTCGCCTCCTACACGGTGGAGAAGTTCCTCTCCCTCGGCGGTGTCCTCGGCGGTGGGGACGGGGCGTGGTGCTTCAACCAGGTCGGCGGCCTCGAGGTCGCCACGACCCCGGAACGGCTCGCCGACCTGCACCGCAAGCAGGGTTGGGCGACCGCCCGGGGGATTCCGGCACAGGTCGTCGACGTCGACGAGTGCGCGCGGCTGCACCCGCTGATGGACCCCGCGCGGATCCTCGGCGGTCTGCACACCCCCACCGACGGGCTCGCGAAGGCCGCCCGCGCCGTCGCCGCGCTGATCCGGCGGACGGAGGCTCGGGGCGCGGTGTTCCGGGGCGCGACGCGCGTGACCGGCGTGGCGCAGCGGCGTGGGCGTGTCACCGGCGTCGAGACCGACCAGGGGCTGGTGCCGGCCGACATCGTCGTGTCGTGCGCCGGGTTCTGGGGCCGGGCGATCGGCGACATGGTCGGGATGCGTGTGCCGCTGCTGCCGCTGGCGCACCAGTACGCCTTCACCGGCCAGGTGCCCGACCTCGTCGGCCTGGGCGACGAGGGGATCGAGGCCCGGCTGCCGATCCTGCGCCACCAGGACCAGGACCTGTACTACCGCGAGCACAACGACCGCATCGGGATCGGCTCCTACGCGCACCGCCCGATGCCGGTGTCGCCGGGCGAGCTGCCCGAGGTCGACGACGTCAGCGAGGCCCGCCAGCCCTCGATGCTGCCGTTCACCGAGGAGGACTTCGCCCCGCAGTGGGAGGAGAGCCGCCTGCTGCTGCCGTCGCTGAACGAGACCAAGATCGACACCGGTTTCAACGGCATCTTCTCGTTCACCCCCGACGGCGGTCCGCTGATCGGGGAGTCGTCCGACGTCGCCGGCTTCTGGATCGCCGAGGCGGTGTGGGTGACCCACTCGGCCGGCGTCGCGCGCAGCGTCGCGCAGCTGCTGATCGACGGCCGCAGCGAGATCGACCTGCACGGCTGCTCGGTGCACCGTTTCGAGGAGTTCCAGCTCGCCGACGACTACGTCGCCGAGACCTCGCAGCAGAACTTCGTCGAGATCTACGACGTCGTGCACCCGCTGCAGCCGCGCCTGTCGCCCCGCGAGGTGCGGACGAGCCCGTTCCACGCGCGACAGACCGACCTGGGCGCGGTGTTCGGAGAGGCCCGCGGCTGGGAGCGCCCGCAGTGGTACGAGGCCAACGCGCCGCTGGTCGCGGAGCTGCCGACCGAGTGGCTGCCGCCGACGCGCGACCCGTGGTCGGCGCGGTTCCACTCGCCGATCGCCGCGGTGGAGGCGTGGAGGACCCGCACGGCGGTCGCGATGTACGACATGACCTCGCTGACCCGGATCGAGGTCTCCGGGCCGGGCGCGGTGGCGATGCTCGACCGCCTGGTGACCGGGACGATCGACAAGTCGGTCGGCTCCGTGACCTACACGCTGGCGCTCGACGAAGCCGGCGGCATCCGCAGCGACCTCACCGTCGCCCGCCTCGGCCCGGAGCTCTTCCAGGTCGGCGCGAACGGGCCGCTCGACCTCGAACTGCTGCGCCGCGAGGCCGCCCTCGCGGGGGATGTCACCGTGCGCGACGTGTCGGGCGGCACCTGCTGCATCGGGGTCTGGGGGCCGCTCGCCCGCGACCTCGTGCAGCCGCTGACCTCGGCGGACCTCTCGCACGAGGGCCTGAAGTTCTTCCGCTGCGTGCAGACCGAGATCGGCGGTGTGCCGGTCACCGCGATGCGCCTGTCCTACGTCGGCGAGCTCGGGTGGGAGATCTACACGACCGCCGAGTACGGACAGCGCCTGTGGGACGTCCTCTGGCGATCCGGCGCTCCTCTGGGCGTCGTGGCCGCGGGGCGCGCCGCGTTCAACAGCCTGCGCCTGGAGAAGGGCTACCGCAGCTGGGGCACCGACATGACCACCGAGCACTCGCCGTACGAGGCGGGTCTGGGCTTCGCGGTGCGGCCGTCGTCCAAGGGCGACTTCGTCGGCCGCGACGCCGTCACCGCACCCGGCGCGCAGGAGGTGTCGCGGTCGTTGACCTGCCTGACGGTCGACGACGGGCGCAGCGTGGTGCTCGGGCACGAGCCGGTGCTCGTCGACGGGGAGCCCTCGGGCTACGTGACCTCGGCGGCCTACGGGCACACGATCGGCCGGCCCGTCGCCTACGCGTGGCTGCCCGCCGGGCTGGAGCCCGGGACACCCGTGGAGATTCAGTACTTCGGGCACCCCGTGCGCGCGACGGTCGCGAGCGAGCCGCTCGTCGATCCCGAGATGAGCCGGATCCGGCGCTGAAGACATCGGCGCACGGAGAGGTGACGGCGGACGACCCCGTGGGAGGCGTTGTGCGCAGCGAAACGGTCGACCAGGTCCTGGAGTCGGTGGCGTCGTCGGGCTCCGGTCCCGGCGCCGCCGCCCTGCACACCGCGCTGGGGGCCGCGTTCGTCGCCCGGGCCGTGGGCCCGCACGGCGGGCGCACGGCGGAGATCGCCGACGACCTGCGAGGTGCCGCGCTGCGCCTCGCCGCCGAGGCCTCGGGCCGCGGCTCGGGCCGGGGGGCCGGAGGGCATGCCGTGGCCGGCGCCCGGGCCGCGGTGCGGATCCTCGAGGTGGCCGAGCGGGCCCTGGGGCTCGCGGAGACCCTGCGTCCGGGCGACCGTGGGGTGGGGGCGGCCGACGTCGCCGCGGCCGCCGAGGCGCTGCGTGCGGCGGTGGGGACGGCGCGCGTCCAGGTCGAGGTCCACCTCGCCGGGATCACCGACCCCGCCGTGCGCGAGGAGCTGCTGCTCGCGATCGACCCCGTCGACGACGTCGTCCTGCGCGCCGCGAAGGTCACCGCGGTCGTCCGCGAGCAGCTGCTGCGCTGACCGCCCGTGTGTGCCGACGTCAGATGACCGCGCGGATCGCCTTCTCGAAGCCGAGCACGTGCTGGCGGGCCTTGCGGGCGGCGACGTCGGCCTCGCCGTCGGCGATGGTGCGCAGCAGGCCGGCGTGCTCCTCGACGTGCGACACGAAGTCGTGCATGCGGTCGAGGAACAGGCAGAAGATCCGCGTCGCCAGGTTGTCGTAGCGCACGAGGGTGTCCTCGAGGTGCGGGTTGCTCGCCGCGTGGTAGATCGCGCGGTGGACCCGCATGTCCCAGCGCATCAGCTCGTCGCGCGACAGCTCGGGCACGTCGAGGCGCTCGGTGGCGTCGGCGAGCTCGGCCAGATCCGCGCGCACCGCCGCCGAGGCGCCCTCGGCGGCACGGCGCGCGGCGAGAGGCTCGAGCTGCACGCGGATGTCGGAGATGTAGGCGAGGTCGGTGATGTCCACGGCCGTCGCGAACGTGCCGCGCCGGGCGTACGAGACGACCAGCCGGTCGACCTCGAGCCGCTTGAGCGCCTCGCGGACCGGCGTCCGTCCCACCCCCAGCGACTCCACCAGCGCAACCTCGTCGATCGGCGCCATCGGCGGGATCTCCAGCATGATCAGCTTGTCCTGAATGGCCTGGTAGGCGCGCTCGGACAGCGACACCGGGGGGCTCGACTCCTGCTCGTCCGGGAGAACAGTCACGTCCGGACCCTACAACAGACGGACCAAGACTTCTCTCATCCGTCGACTATTGATATACTAATCCAACATCAAACGCCCGGCACGGTCCCCTGGGGGTGTCCCATCGCCATCTCGGTGTTCGACCTCTTCACGGTCGGGATCGGTCCGTCCAGCTCGCACACGGTGGGCCCGATGCGCGCCGCCTTCCTCTTCGTCTCGCGCCTGCACGACACCGACCGCCTGCACGACGTCGCGTCCGTGCGCTGCGAGCTGTTCGGCTCGCTGGGCGCGACGGGCCACGGCCACGGGAGCGTCACCGCGGTCGTCCTCGGCCTGTGCGGCGAGCAGCCCCATCTGGTCGATCCGGTGGAGGCCGGCCCGCTCGTCGCGGCGGCTCGGGCCGAGCGCCGCATCGCCCTCGCCGGCACGCACCCGATGGCCTTCTCCGTCGACGACGACGTCGTGCTCCACCGGACCGAGCGCCTGCCCTTCCACAGCAACGGGATGGTGTTCACCGCGCGCGACGCCGACGGTGGCGAGGTCGTGCGCCGCGAGTACTACTCCGTGGGCGGCGGGTTCGTGCTCGACGAGGACGAGACGGGCGAGCCCGTGCTGCGCGAGGACGCGACGCCGGAGCGCCATCCCTTCGGCACCGGCGACCAGCTCGTCGCGATCGCGCGCACGCACGGCCTGCGGATCAGCGACGTCGTCCTCGCCAACGAGCGGGCCTGGCGCCCCGAGGCGGAGACGCGCGCCGGTCTGTGGCACCTCTGGTCGGTGATGCGCGAGTGCGTCGAGCGCGGCTGCGCCGCCGAGGGCGTGCTGCCGGGCGGCCTGAAGGTCCGCCGGCGGGCGCCCGACCTCCGGCGCCGGCTGGACGCCGGGGTCGGGTGCACCGACATGGACCGCGTGACGCTCGACGCCCTGGCCGTCAACGAGGAGAACGCCGCGGGCGGGCGGGTCGTCACCGCCCCCACCAACGGCGCGGCCGGGATCGTGCCCGCCGTCCTGCACCACGCGGCCCGGTCGCTGCCGGCGTTCGACGACGACGCCGTCGTGCGCTTCCTGCTCACCGCCGGCGCGGTGGGGCTGCTCTTCAAGCGCAACGCCTCGATCTCGGGTGCCGAGGTCGGGTGTCAGGGCGAGGTCGGCTCGGCGTGCTCGATGGCCGCCGCCGGTTTCGCGGAGCTGCTCGGGGGCTCGCCCGAGCAGGTCGAGAACGCCGCCGAGATCGGCATCGAGCACAACCTCGGCCTGACCTGTGACCCCGTGGGCGGGCTCGTGCAGATCCCCTGCATCGAGCGCAACGCCGTGGCGTCGGTCACGGCGATCACCGCCGCGCGGATGGCGGTGCGTGGGGACGGCGTCCACCACGTCTCGCTGGACAAGGCGATCAAGACGATGCGCGAGACGGGCGCCGACATGAAGGTCAAGTACAAGGAGACCGCCCGTGGCGGGCTCGCTCTCAACATCGTCGAGTGCTGACGGGATCTCACTCCCCGCGGAAACCGAGCTTCGCCGACAGCTCCGCGGCGCCGTCGCGCAGGTCGCCGACGACGGCGCGGGCGCGGCGGCGGGGGAGGCGGTAGGCGGGTCCGGTGGCGGACAGGGCGGAGCCCACGGTGCCGTCGGCGGAGAACACCGGGACGGCGACGGCGTGCATGCCGACCTCGAGCTCCTCGAACGACCGGGCGTGGCCCTCGTCGAGCACGCGTGCGAGCTCGGTGCGCAGCGCGGCGGTCTCGACGATGGTGTCGTCGGTGTAGCGGGTGAGGCGGCGCCGCAGCACCGGCCGGCGGTCGCACTCGGGCATCCACGCGAGCAGGACCTTGCCCGCCCCGGTGGCGTGCAGGGGACTGCGGCGGCCCACCCAGTTCTGCGAGGTGATCGCCGCCGTGCCGTACTCCTGGGCGACCGTGATACCGGCCTCACCGTCGGTGACGGCGATGTTGACGGTCTCACCGAGGCTCTCGGCCAGCTGCTGGCAGACGGGCTGACCCAGGCGCGCGACGTCGAGGCGGGCCGTCGTGGCGGCCGCGAGTCGCACGACGCCGAAGCTCAGCGCGTACTTGCCGCGCTCGCCGAGCTGCTCGAGCAGGTGGCGCTGCTGCAGCGCCGCCACGAGCCGGGACGCGGTCGACTTGTGCACGTCGAGCTCCTCGGCGATCTCGGTGATCCCGAGCTCGCCGCGTGCCGCGACGATCTCCAGGATCGTGATCGCGCGGTCGACGGACTGGACCGCGGGAACCCGCTCCGGAGAATCCGTCGAACCGTCCCTGGTTCCCGACATGCGCTCACGCTACCTGACAGTAAGGGGGCTCCCGTGCCCCGTCGTCAGACGTCGGGAGCACGATCTCCCGGAGTGCGGAGAATGGTTCGAGTGGTCAGTCCGTCGCATCCTTCCGAATGGCGTGGGCGAGCTCGGTGAGCAGACCGGGAAGGCGGGCGGCGCAGGTCGGGCACACGCAGTCGCTGCCGTGGACCGACAGCTCGTCGGCCAGGAGGAAGGCGTCGCGGTAGCGCGTGGTGGCGATCCCGCCGGACGAGTCGCGATTCTCGGGGGTGATGGACATCGTTCTCCTGGCTCTCGGGAAGGTCTTCGGGGAATGGTCAGCCGACGCGCTGCGCGACCCAGTCGTGGAACTCGCCGATGTGGTGCTCACTGGGGACGAGGACGCCGCCGCGGGCGTAGGAGCGTGAGTCCATGGAGACCTGGCAGCGTTCGCAGGCGTCGAAGTCCTGCTGGTTGACGCGGTGGAAGAGCTCGACGGAGCGGTCGATGTCCGTGCCGGAGTCGACGACCTCGGGCAGGTAGAGCCAGTCGCAGAGCACGAGCGTGCGCTCCGCGGTGAGCGGGAACATGCGGTGGAACACCACGTGGTCGGGCACGAGGTTGATGAACACCTGCGGGCGTACGGTGATGGCGTAGTAGCGCCGGTCCTGGTCGTCGCCGACACCGGGAATGCGCTCGAGTCCTGGGGACCCGTCGACGGTGAATCCCGCGACGTCCTCGCCGAACTCCGCGCCGTGCCCGACGAAGTACTGCGCCGCGAGACCGTTGGCGAATTCCGGCAGCACCTCGGTGAGCTCGGGGTGGATCGTGCCGCAGTGGTAGCACTCCATGAAGTTCTCGACGATCTGCTTCCAGTTCGCCTTCACGTCGTAGGAGATGCGACGGCCCAGCTCGAGATCGGCCACCTGGTAGCCGACGATCGCGTCCGGCGAGCCGAGTCGGGCCGTCACGTCCCCGATCACGGTGTCCTCGAACGACGGCGGCTCCTCGGCCAGGCACAGCCACACGTACCCCAGCCATTCGCGCACGTGCACGCGGTGCAGGCCGTACTCGACGCGGTCGACGTCGGGCATCTCGCCGATGTTCGGCGCGGAGATCAGCGTCCCGTCGAGGCCGTAGGTCCACGCGTGGTACGGGCACTGGAACGAGCGCCGGACGCTGCCCTTGTCCTCGGTGCAGATCCGGGCGCCCCGGTGGCGGCAGACGTTCAGGTAGGCGTTGACGCCGCCGTCGCGGCCGCGGGCCACGATCACGCTCTCGCGCCCGATCTGCACCGTCTCGAAGTCGCCGGCCCTCGCCAGGTCGGCGGCGAGGACCGCGCAGAACCAGCCGGTCTCGAAGATGAGGGCCTGCTCGGCGCCGAAGATCGTGGGGTCGGTGTAGTACCGGCCCGGCAGCGTGCCGCGCAGGCTCGCCGGCAGGGCCGGCGCCGCGATCTCCGGTGCGATCTCCGGTGCGATCTCTCCGGTGGTCATGGAATCCGTGCTCCTCGAAGTGCGCCAGCGGGGGAGGGGCGTCGTCCGAACGGCGGTACGGCCGCGACCTGATGTGGGAGCGGGCCGGCGGCCTGACGCCAACTCGCCGATGAGTTGCGCTATGAGGAACACGATCCGTCATGCGCAACACCACGGTCGACGATCGCCAGGTCGCCTGTCAAGGGAGCGCGCGAGCGAGTTCGCGCGGGGACGCGCCACGGCTCCACGTCGGACCCCTCTTGACAAGCAGGTCCCGTCCACCCCACGGTTCGAAGTTGCGTAAAGCGCATCGCGTCTCCTATTGCGCAACTGAACACTCCAGATCGTGGGGTGTCGCCGTCGCCGGTCCCTCCCCCCTGTCGAGGCCCTCGAGGAGCCCGCCATGCACACCATCACGATCGTCGGCGGATCCGTCGCCGGCATCCGCTCGGCCGAGGCCCTGCGCGCGGCCGGGTACGACGGCCGTCTGGTCCTGGTCGGTGACGACGTCCACCGGCCCTACGACCGCCCCCCGTTGTCGAAGGCGGTCCTCGCCGCGAGCCTCGACGTCGACGGGATCGGCCTGCTCGACACCGCGGAGGAGGCCGAGCTCGCCCTCGACCTGCGGCTCGGGGCCGGCGCGGCTCGGCTCGACCCCACCGGCGGCCGGGTCGTGCTCGCGGACGGCACCGATGTGGTCACCGACGGTGTCGTGATCGCCACCGGCGGGAGCGCGCGCCGGCTGCCCGGCACCGAGGGTGTCGAGGGCGTACACACGCTTCGCACGCTCGACGACGCCCTCGCGCTGCGACGGGCGCTGCGGGACGGCTCACCGCGCGTGGCGATCGTCGGCGGCGGCTTCATCGGCGCCGAGGTCGCGTCCACCTGCCGCGCGATGGGCCTCGAGGTGACGGTCCTCGACGGCCTGCCGCTGCCGCTGGCGCCGGTCCTCGGGCCGCGCATCGCCCGCAGCTGCGTCGACCTGCACGCCGAGCACGGCACCGATTTGCGTCCGAGTGCCGCCGTCGCCGGCCTCGCGACCGTGCCCACCGGCCGGAACGCCCGCCGCGTGGCCGGTGTCGAGCTCGGCGACGGCGGCACCGTCACGGCGGACGTCGTGGTCGTCGGCATCGGCATCACGCCGAACACCGGCTGGCTCGACGGCTCCGGCGTGCGTCTCGACGACGGGGTGTGCACCGACACGGGCATGGTCACCGACCTGCCGAACGTGGTCGCGGTGGGCGACGTGGCGCGGTGCGGCGGTCGTCGTCACGAGCACTGGACCAGCGCGGGGGAGCAGGCGACGGTCGCGGCCGCCAACCTGCTGTCCGGCCGCACGGGTCATCCACGGGCGACCTTCCGGCCCAGCGGCTACGTGTGGTCGGAGCAGTACGGACGCATCCTCCAGCTCGCCGGCCACCCATCCGCCCACGACCGCGTCGACGTCGTCGACGGCGAGCCCGCCGACGGGCGCTTCGTCGCGCGCTACGTCGACTCCCGCGGCGTCACGACCGGGGTGTTCGCGATGGCGAACCCGCGCCGGTTCGGGCGCGTGCGGCGCAGCGAACTGGGTCGCCCGCAGGCGGCCTGAGGCACTCGTCAGCCCCGCGGTGGCTCGAGGGGCACCCCGTCGTCCGAGAGCGTGGGGGGCGCCAGCTCGGCGCTGGACGCCAGCGGCGCGGCGCCGGGCAGCGGGCGCCCCGCCGACTCCGTCAGGAACACGACGCTGATCACGCCGGTGACGCCCGCGGCGACGAGGTAGTAGCCGGGCCAGTCGAGGTTCCCGGTGGCCGTCGTCGCCGCGGCGATGACGGTCGGTGCCGTGCCCGCGAACAGCGAGACGGCCACGTTGAAGGTCAGCGCGAGGCCCCCGTAGCGGACCAGCGTCGGGAACAGCGCGGGCAGGGTGGACGGCGCGACCGCCGCGAAGCAGACCAGGCACGCGCCGATCAGGGCGAGCCCGCCGAGCTGGCCGAGCAGGCCCTGGCGCAGGAGCCACACCGCGGGCAGGCCGCCGACGACGAGCGCGAGGCTGCCGGCCAGCAGGACGGGGCGGCGCCCGACGCGGTCGGAGAGCCGTCCGAGCGAGGTGATGACCGACAGCATCGCGACCATGACGACGACCTGCAGCGCCGTGGACGTCGCCTTCTCGGTACCGGTCTCGCCGTGCTCGCCGAGCGTGCTCGTGAGGTAGACCGGGATGTAGTTGGTGAGCACGTAGTTGGTGATGTTCCAGGCGACGACGAGGCCGCCCGCGACCACGAGCGCGCGCCGGTAGCGCACCCACAGGATCTGCAGGGCGCGCCGCAACGGCATGGTCGCCAGGGCGGGGGAGCGCTCCATGAGCTGCCGGAACGCGGGCGTGTCCTCGAGCCGCAGCCGGAGGTAGATGCCGACGACGCCCAGGGGCAGGGCGAGCATGAACGGCAGTCGCCACCCCCAGGTCAGCAGGTCCTCGTCGGGCAGCAGGGCGATCAGCGCGGCGCTGATGCCGGCGCCGAGCGTGTAGCCCGTGATCGTCCCGAACTCGAGCCGGCTCCCGAAGAAGCCGCGACGCCGGTCCGGGGCGTACTCGGCGATCACCGTCAGCGCTCCGGTGTACTCGCCGCCCGCCGAGAAGCCCTGCAGCATGCGCATGACGAGCACGAGGACCGGCGCGGCGGCGCCGATCGCCCCGTGGCTCGGGACCAGGCCGAGCAGCAGGGTGGCCACCGCCATGAGCACGACGGTCACCGAGAGCACCCTGGTGCGCCCGATGCGGTCGCCCAGCGGGCCGAAGAACAGCCCGCCGAGGGGGCGTACGAGGAACGCCGCGGCGAAGGCGCCGAGCGTGTACACGGCGGCCCACGCGCCCGCATCGGGGAAGAACACCCGGGACAGCACCGCGCCGGCCAGGTAGGAGTAGAGGCCGAAGTCGTACCACTCGGCGACGTTGCCGACCGCCGCCGCGGCGGTGGCCCGGCGCACGGTGTGCTCACCCTCGATCGCCCGGGGCACGCCGCCGCGTCGCCGCGGCCGCGCGTGCTCGGCCATGTCACCACTCCTCGGGCCGACGACGGTGGACGGGCCGGACCCGCTGCGGAGTGTGACACCCCGATCACGGCGTCAGTCCTGCGTACTGACATATGAGACACGTATCAGTCATCTGGTATTGCCGCAACGTAAAACCTGGCAGACGTCGGCTAGTGCCCTTGACGTGGCGATGCCTGGCCCTCAGGCTCCGTGTTGCGGATGACAGGACTCGATGTGCATAGCGCAACAGGAGCCGAAATGATCTACGTGGGCGAGCTGTCCGACATCCCCGTCGGGGAGTCGGTCCGGGTGCAGGGCTCGGTGGCCATCGCGGTCTTCAACGCGGACGGCGAGCTCTATGCGATCGACGACACCTGCACGCACCAGGATGCGTCGCTGTCCGACGGCTGGCTGGAGGGGTGCGCGGTCGAGTGCCCGCTGCACGCCGCGTGCTTCGACCTGCGTACCGGGCAGCCCAGCGGCCCTCCGGCGAAGAAGCCGGTGCGGACCCACGGCGTGTCCGTCGAGGGCGGCTCGGTCTACGTCGAGGAGACCGTGCGCGTCGAGGCGAGGGAGCTCGCCCGAGCGAGGTAGGGCCGACCGGGTGCCGTGACGCCGGCGACCGCGGAGGTGGCGGACGGGATCGAGCCCGGGGACCGCGCGGCGGTCTCCGAGCACAACACGCGCCGCGTCCACCCGCGGCTCGACCGGCGGTCGCGGACCCGGGGGCGCTGACGGGGGGTCGTGCCAGGCTGACCGATGTGACCGTTCTCGGCCGGCGTGCGCTCAACCGGGCGGCGTTGGCGCGCCAGCACCTGCTCGAGCGCGCGACGCTGCCGGCGCTGGACGCCGTCGCCCACCTCGGCGGCCTGCAGGCCCAGGAGCCGCAGGAGCCCTACGTCGGGCTGTGGTCACGCCTGGCCGGGTTCGACCCCGCCGAGCTCTCCGACCATCTCCGGGCGCGCCGGGTCGTGCGCACCCACCTCATGCGGCGCACCGTCCACCTCGTCACGGCCGACGACGCGCTCGCCTGGCGGTCGCGCCACGACGCGATGCTGCGCCAGCGGCTGCTCGGCGTGTACCGCCAGGACCTCGCCACGGTGGACCTCGACGAGCTCGCCGAGATCGGCGGCAGGCTCATCGCCGACGAGGCCCGCACGCTGCCCGAGATCGGCCGCGAGCTGGCGCCGCGCTGGCCGGACGTCGCGCCGCGCGTGCTCGGTGAGGCGCTCGGCACGCTGGTGCCGGTGGTGCAGGTGCCGCCCCGCGGGCTCTGGGGCGAGGCGGGGCCGGCGCGGTGCCTGCTCGTCGCCTCGTGGCTGGGCCGCCCGGTCGACCCGCCCGCGCCGGACGGCGCCGACCCGGTGGGCGAGTCGCTGGTGCTGCGCTACCTCGCCGCGTACGGCCCGGCGGCGTCGGCGGACCTGCGCGCGTGGTCGGGCCTCGCGGGTCTGCCGGGAGCGGTCGCCGCGGTGCGCGACCGGCTGGTGAGCTTTCGCGACGAGCGGGGCCGCGAGCTGCTCGACCTCCCCGACGCGCCCCGCCCCGATCCCGACACCCCGGCGCCGGTGCGCTTCCTGCCCGCGTTCGACAACGCGATCCTCGGCTACGACGACCGCAGCCGGATCGTCGACGACGCCGACCGCGGGCTCTCCGTCGCGGGGGAGCGCGCGGTGCTCGTCGACGGCCGCGTCGCCGCGACCTGGACGGACGCCGGGGGCGCGGTCACCGTGACACCGCGGCGCCGCTTCACCCGCGCCGACCGGGCCGCGGTCGCGGAGGAGGGACGTGCGCTCGCCGGCTTCCTCTCGGGCGGTGCGCACCACCGCGTGACGGTGGCGGCGTCACCCCGCTGATCCCGCGCCCGTCACCGGGCCGAGATCACGGGCATCGCCACGCACCTCGGCCGGCGGGCGTCGTGCGTGACGACGTTCCTGATCACCCCGCGCGGCGCCCGGCGCCCCACCACGCGAGCAGCGCCGCCAGGGCGTCCTCGGCGATCGCGCCGGGGAGATCGGAGCCGAAGCGCTCGTGCGCGCGGACGCGCAGGGCCACCCCGCCGACGGCCGCGCCGGCCGCCGCGGCGGTCGCGACGAGGACACCGGGCCCGCCCTCGTACCCGTCACGGCGGGCGAGCACGTCCGCCCCGCCGGCCGCGAGCGTGAGGCGGGGGAGCAGCCCGGGCGGCGCCGTGCGTCGTGGGACCGCGGAGTGCTTGTCGCCGGCGGCCTCGCCGAGCGCCGCGACCGTCGCCGCGGATCGACCGAACCGGCCGGCCAGCAGACGACCCGGGCCGGGGTCGCCGGAGCGGGCGCGCCACGCGATCGCCGCCGCGCCGAAGGTGCTGCGGGACCCGGCCGCGGCGCCCAGGGCGGCGGCCCGGGCGAGCGTCCCCGTGGTCGGCGAGGAGGGGAAGCGCTCCGGGTGCTCGGCGCGCTCGCGGTCCGCGGCGCGGAAGGTCGAGGCGAGGGTGGCGTGGGTGGCGGCGCCGTAGGCGAGGTGCGGGACGACGTCGGCCGCCCAGTCCAGCGAGCTCCAGCGCCGGGGGTCGACGAGGCCGAGGCGCGCGCTCGGCACGTCCGATGCCAGCATCGCCGCGGCACCGAGCGCGGGGACGCCGAGCACGGCCGGCAGTCGCACCCCGGCGCTGCGCAGGGCACCGGCGAGCCCGCCGACCGCCACCCCCGTCGCGGCGCCCGCGAGCCCGCCGAGGCCCTCGAGCCGGTGCCGGCGCTCCGCGCGGCGGCCGGGAACCGCGAGATCGGCGCGCTCGGCGAGCGCGGACACGGTCTCGACGGGGGTGTCGCTCGCCGGGCGGGCGCGCCACACCATGTCGGCCTGGGTGGCGACGTTCAGCGCGGTCGTGCCCGCGGCGCCGGCGGCGGTGCCGCGGAGCAGTCCGGTCAGCAGGGAAGTCACGTCCCGGGGACTACCCGGCGGCCGGCCCTGAGAGTCCGAACGGCAAAAGGGCGCCGAACGTCGTCCGTTCGACGTAATAGCGGGGCGGCCCACCGGCGCTCGCCGTGCCCGGGCGGCCGCCCGTCTCCCGAGTTGATCTGTCGCTCTCAGGAGCGGACGATCAACCGCCGGACCGCCTCTAGCGTCCGGGGCCGTGTCGAAGCGCGCGAAGCGGACAGCCTGGTCGTCGGCCTTCGTCCTCCTGCTGCTGGGACCACCGGCGGTGTACCTGGGCCGGGAGGGCATCGAGCCCGGCCATCTCATGGGCCTGGGGATCGTGGTCACGGGGCTCGTGGCGACGGTCGCGATGGTCCTCACGACCGTCGGTGCCTCGCGGATCAAGGCGCTGACCACATCCCTCGGGATCGACCGCGTCATGGGCGCGCACAAGTGGCTCGGCGTCGCCGCCCTGGTGCTCGTCGCCGGGCACACCGTGCTCGCCGTGGCCCGGAGCCCGAAGCTGATCAACCCGTTCGCCGCCTCGCCGGGCATCCAGTTCGGGTACGCGTCGTTCGCCGGGATGATCCTGCTCTCCGGTGCGGCGGCGTGGGGCCGGCGGCGCGGGACCCGCTACGAGTGGTGGGCGCGCCTGCACGTCGCCGCGGCCGCTCTGGCGCTCCTGCTCGCCGGGCTGCACGTCTTCTGGATGGGCGACCTGATCGAGGACCCGGTGATGCGGGTCGTCGTCGCCGGACTCGCCCTGCTGCTGCTCGTCGTGCTCGCGCGGCGGTGGGTCTGGCAGCCGCTGTTCTCGCAGCGCGGCGCCTACGTCGTCTACGGCGTGCGCCACGAGGGACCGGAGGTCGCGACGCTCGCCCTCACGCCCGTGTTCCGGCGGCGCGGACTGCGCCGCTTCGCCCCCGGGCAGTTCGTGTGGCTGCGCCTGCACCGCCGTGTCGTCGGTGTGCAGGAGCACCCGTTCACGATCGCCTCGAGCGCCGAGCTGACCGACCGCCTCGAGCTCACCGTGCGCGCGAACGGCGACTTCACCCGCGCGCTGGCCCGCATGGGACCGGGCAGCAAGGTGTGGCTCGACGGCCCCCACGGCAGCTTCACCCCGGAGGCGCCGGACCGGGTCGACGGCCTCGTGCTGATCGCCGGCGGGGTGGGCATCACGCCCATGATGAGCATGCTGCGCACGCTCGCCGAGCGCGGCGACCGCCGTCTGCACCGCCTCGTGCTCGCCGAGCGCGCCGACCAGCCGCTGTTCGGCCCCGAGCTCGAGGTGCTGGCGCGCCGGCTCGACCTCGAGGTCCTGCGCACCGCGGGCCGGCGGATCGACGCCGACCTGATCTCCGAGATCCTCCCGCGCGCCCGCGGGCGCCTCGAGTACTACGTGTGCGGGCCACCGTCGCTGCTCTCGGGTGCCCTCGTCGCGCTCGACGCGCTCGGCGTCCCGCCGGCGCGCATCCACAGCGAGCAGTTCGGGTGGACGGGACCGCTGAAGGCGCTGACCACCCCCGACGCCCCGCCGTCCCCGACGACACGGACCGCGGAGCCCGCCGACCAGCCCGCCGACCAGCCCGCCGACCAGCCCGTCGGCTCCCCGGCCGACCGGCTCCCCACCCACCCCTCGCTCCCGATCCCGCGCGTCGACGCCGGCCGGAGCACGAGGAAGCACTAGGACCGGCTCAGCGCCCGCTCCACGAACCCGGCCCACGCGTCGCGGGTCCAGCCGCGCCGGGTCACGAAGAGCTCGTAGCACTCGACGCCGAGCAGGGCGTAGAGCTCGTCGGCGAGACGGTCCGGGTCAGTCGCCCCGACCCGCGCGGCGACCCCGCGGCACGTCCTGACGCGCTGCTCGTGCAGGGTCTCGAGCAGCGCGCCGACCGCCGGGTCGGCGGCGGCCGCGGTGAGGATCCGCTGCACCGGGGCGACCCGTTCGGTGGCCGCGGCGAAACGTACGACCACCTCGTGCAGGGTCGGGCCCGCCGCCCACTCCTGGTCGAGCAGGGGGCCGCCGTCCCCATCCGCGACGGCCCGGTCCTGGATCGCGGCGAGGACGCCGACCTTCGACCCGTAGCCGGAGTAGATCGTGTTGAGCGCGACGCCGGCCTCGCGCGCGATCGCCCCGATCGTCGTGTCGACGTACCCGTGCTCGCGGAAGAGCGCCTCGGCGGCGCCGAGCACACGCTCCCGCGGGGCGGATCGGGTCACGGCCTCTCCTTGCGTCGTGGGAGAACGTCGTTCTAGCTTCAGTGGCTAGAGCGGTATTCTACGTGGGAGGAGGCGGACGTGCGGACGACCGTGGTGGTGGAAGGGCGGGACGATCTCGAGCTCGACGTGGGCGGGGTGCGGTTCGTGGGAGCGGCGGAGGGCGCCACGGTCGCGGTGGCGCGAGGGGCGGTCGACCACGGCGCGGACCGGATCGAGCTGTGCGGCGGGTACGGACCGGTCGCGCAGGCCGCGGTGCAGGCCGCCGTTCCGGCCGCGCGTGTCGGCGCCGTGATGTTCGGGTTCGAGTCGCTCGAGGCCACCGTCGGCCACAAGCGCCGGTTCGAGCGTGGCGAGGCGGTGCGCGAGGCCTTCCTCTACGCGGGGGAGGGCGGCCGCGTGGACCGGGTCGGCGGCACCGTCGTCGCCGCCGTGGCCGGTCCCGACGACGCCGCCCGGAGCGCTGCGGCCCTGGTCGACGAGGGTGTCACGCTCCTCGAGCTGTACGGCGGCCTGGGGCCGGAGGTCGCGGCCGCGGTCGCGACGGCGGTGGACGGACGCGCGTCGGTGGGCCTCGCGCTCTATCCGGGCGGCGCCTGACCGCGCCGGCGGCCCGGCACACCGCAGGCTCACGCCCGCCACCTCTCGTCGGGGGCCTCGCTCAGCCGTCGCAGAGGTCTCACTCGGACGGATCAGCCCGACGGTGCGACATGGGCGCGCAGTCCCCGAGCGGGTCGCCCGTCCGGTCGCCGCCTGTGCCGCGTCCTCGGCCGGTGGTCGGCCGACGGGGACGAGCGGGGGGCCTCGGCCGCGGCGTGTAGGCGGCGTGGCCCATCCCGGTCGCCGCCGCGTGCCGTCGCTTCGTCGTGACGTGGGCGTCGTCGGCGTTTTGCCTGCTCGACGGGGGGAATTCGGTGCGTGATTCGGCGACTGCGGCCCGCGACCCTGCTCGGTGCTCCCGTCGTCGGCAGCACGACGCCGAGGGAGACTCCTGGTGCTCGACGAACGTGAGCAGCGCATCCTGGCCGACATCGAGCGCGAGATCGAGGGCAGCGATCCCGCGCTGGCCCGCCTCGCCAAACCGAAGGACGACCGGCGCAGCTACTGGTGGTCGGTGACGGCACTCGTCGCCGGCGTCCTGCTGGGCGTCGGCCTGGCCGCCATCGGGCCGGTCGGCCACGGCCTCCTGCTGATCGTCATGTCGGCGGTCCCGATGGTCGTGTGGCACTGGCGACGGCCGGGATCGGCGCACCCGTGGCCCGCCGTCTTCGGCGGACGCCAGCAACAGGACTAATCGAGGGCGAGGTGGAGCGGCGGCCCACCTCCGATCCAGCTCTCGGCTAGCCCGCCTCTGCGACCCGGCCCTCCAGCCGGCGCGCGGCGGTGAGCAGGGCGTCCGCCCAGCGCGCGCCCGGGCGCCTGCCGATCCGGTCCACCGGGCCGGACACCGAGACGGCGGCCACGACGACGCCGGCGGGGTCGCACACGGGCGCGGACACGCTGGCCACGCCGGCCTCGCGCTCGGCGACGCTCTGGGCCCAGCCCCGCCGGCGGACCTCCTCGAGCACCGGCTCGGGGAAGGCCGACGGGTCGCGGGACCACGCTGCCAGCACCTTGGCGCCCGACCCGGCGGTCATGGACACGCGTACGCCGACGGGCACGGTGTCGCGCAGCCCGCTCGCCGGTTCGGCCGCGGCCACGCACACCCGCAGGGACGGATCCGACCCGTCGCGGCGGTAGAGCTGGACGCTCTCGCCGGTGAGGTCGCGGAGCTCGGGGAGCACCTCCTCGGCCGCCGCGAGCAGCGGATCGCCGTGACCGTGGGCGAGCTCGCCGAGTGCGGGCCCCGGGCGCCAGCGGCCGTCGGCGTCGCGCGCGAGGAGCCGGTGCGCCTCGAGGCCGACGGCGAGCCGGTGCGCGGTCGCGCGCGGCAGGCCGGTGCGTTCGCACAGCTCGCCCAGCGCACACGGCGTGGCGGCGGCCGCGCGCAGCACGACCACCGCCTTGTCGAGCACACCGATACCGCTACTCTGTCCCACAGGACGACATCGTAGTCCCAGGATGTGAGAAAGAGAGCGCAGGCGCGGGAACGGCGAGGCAGTGCGACGGGGAGCGCTGTCGGGCCGTCTCCTCGTCGCCGGGAAGAGGCGGAGAAGTGGGACGCACGCTCGCGGAGAAGGTCTGGGACCAGCACGTGGTCCGCCACGGAGAGGGCCAGGAGCCCGACCTGCTCTACATCGACCTCCACCTCGTGCACGAGGTGACGAGCCCGCAGGCCTTCGACGGGCTGCGCCTCGCCGGACGCCCTGTGCGCCGCACCGACCTCACCGTCGCCACCGAGGATCACAACGTGCCGACCCGCGACCTCCATCTGCCCATCGCCGACGAGACGTCGGCGACCCAGGTGTCGACGCTGCGCAGGAACTGCGAGGAGTTCGGCGTCCGCCTGTTCCCCATGGGCACCGAGAACCAGGGGATCGTGCACATGATCGGCCCGGAGCAGGGGCTGACCCAGCCGGGCACGACCGTGGTCTGCGGCGACTCGCACACCTCCACCCACGGGGCCTTCGGCGCGCTCGCGTTCGGCATCGGGACCTCCGAGGTCGAGCACGTGCTGGCCACGCAGACGCTGCCGTTGCGGCCGTTCAAGACGATGGCCATCGAGATCTCCGGATCGCTGCGCCCGGGCGTGACCAGCAAGGACGTCATCCTGGCGGTCATCGCCCAGATCGGGACCGGCGGCGGGGCGGGCTACGTGCTCGAGTACCGCGGCAAGGCCGTCCGGGAGATGTCGATGGAAGCCCGCATGACGATGTGCAACATGTCGATCGAGGCCGGCGGACGCGCGGGCATGATCGCCCCCGACGAGACGACCTTCGAGTACCTGATGGGCCGCCCGCACGCGCCGCAGGGCGAGCGATGGGACGAGGCCGTCGCCGCGTGGCGTGAGCTGCGCACCGACGACGACGCCGAGTTCGATGAGGTCGTCCACATCGATGGGGAGTCGCTGACTCCTTATGTCACCTGGGGCACCAACCCCGGCCAGGGTCTGCCGCTCGGCGAGACCGTGCCGGACCCAGAGACGATGAACGACGACGACGCGGCCGCGACCCGCAAGGCGCTGCAGTACATGGCCCTGGAGCCGGGGACGAAGCTGCGCGACATCACGGTGGACGTCGTGTTCCTCGGGTCGTGCACCAACGCGCGCATCGAGGACCTGCGCGCGGCCGCCGACGTGCTGCGCGGCCACCACGTCGCCGACGACGTGCAGATGCTGGTCGTGCCCGGTTCGATGCACGTCAAGGCGCAGGCCGAGGCCGAGGGCCTCGACTCCGTGTTCACCGAGGCCGGCGCCGAGTGGCGCTCGGCGGGCTGCTCGATGTGCCTGGGCATGAACCCCGACCAGCTCGCCCCGGGCCAGCGGTGCGCCTCGACGTCGAACCGCAACTTCGAGGGCCGTCAGGGCAAGGGCGGGCGCACACACCTCGTCTCGCCGCTCGTCGCCGCCGCCACGGCCGTGCGCGGCACGCTCTCGTCGCCCGAGGACCTGACCCCCAGCACACTGCAGCCCGCCTGAGGAGTCGAGACGCAGCCGGAGGAAGTCATGCACGCCTTCACCACCCACACCGGCATCGGCACGCCGCTGCGCGTGTCGAACGTCGACACCGACCAGATCATCCCGGCCGTCTACCTCAAGCGCGTCACGCGCACCGGCTTCGAGGACGGCCTGTTCGCCTCCTGGCGCGCCGACCCGAACTTCGTCCTCAACGTCGAGCCGTTCTCGCGCGGCAGCGTGCTGGTCGCGGGTTCCGACTTCGGCACCGGCTCGTCCCGCGAGCACGCCGTCTGGGCGCTGATGGACTACGGGTTCCGCGTGGTCATCTCCTCGCGCTTCGGCGAGATCTTCAAGGGCAATTCGTCGAAGGCGGGTCTGCTCGCGGCCACCGTCGAGCAGTCCGACGTCGAGCTGCTCTGGAAGAAGATCGAGGAGCGTCCGGGCCTCGAGCTGACCGTCGACCTCGAGGCGAGGACGGTCACCGCCGACGACCTCACGGTGCGCTTCACCGTCGACGACTACACCCGCTGGCGGCTCATGGAGGGTCTCGACGACATCGGGCTGACCCTGCGACACGCCGACGACATCGACAGCTACGAGGCGACCCGCCCGGCGCACAAGCCGGTGACGACCGGCTGAGCTTAGGCTCGCCTAATCTCGAGGCGTAGGGTCGGGATCATGGCTGCTCCGGAGACCTCGACCCGCGCCCCGCGCTCCCGGAAGGGCGGGTCGGGCCACCGGTTGCGCGTGCTGCGCATCGAGCGGCTCACCCCGCACCTGGTGCGCGTCGTGCTCGGCGGCCCGGGTCTCGACGGCATCGTCGACAACGGCTTCACCGACAAGTACGTCAAGCTCGCCTTTCCCTGCCCCGGCGTGGAGTACCCGACGCCCTTCGACGTGGCGGCCATCCGCGAGGCGATGCCCCGTGAGGACTGGCCGGTCGTGCGGACCTACACCGTCCGCTCGCTCGACCACCGCGCCGGCGAGATGGTGATCGACTTCGTGGTGCACGGGGACACCGGCGTCGCCGGCCCCTGGGCGCTCGCCGCGGCGCCCGGCGATGAGATCACGCTGATGGGACCGGGCGGGGCCTACGCGCCGTCGCCCGACGCCGACGCGCACGTGCTCGTCGGCGACGAGGCGGCGCTCCCCGCGATCGCGGCGGCGCTCGAGCACGTGCCGGCGGGGGCGCCGGTGCACGCGTGGGTGCAGGTCGACGGCCCCGACGACGAGCTGCCGCTGGTCACCTCCGGCGCGCTGTCCCTGCGCTGGCTGCACCGCGACGCCGGCGAGGACCTCGTCGAGACCGTCCGGGCCGCCGACTGGCCCGCGGGCACCGTCCACGCCTTCGTGCACGGCGAGACGGGCGACGTGAAGGCGCTGCGCAGCCACGTGCTCGAGGAGCGCGGCGTGCCCCGCGAGCTGCTCTCGATCTCCGGCTACTGGCGCCGCGGCGCCGACGAGGACACGTTCCAGGCCGAGAAGCGGGCCGAGAAGGCCTGAGGCGCGCCCTCCTAGTCCTGGAGTGCCCGGCCGCCCGGGCCGACGGTGACCATCTTCGCCACCGACGGCACGCCGCGGTCGTCGACGAGGAAGAGCATGTACGGGCCGGGCGGGGTCAGCGCCGGGTTCGGCGGCACATGCACCGAGACCCCGCCCGGCGCCGGGCCGACGTCGAGCGCGACCGAGCGCATGTCGGTGGTCGTGACGTGCGTGGCGGTCGACGCCTTGATCAGGCGGGCGCCGCGGACGTGGCTCGCGTCGGGTGTCGGGATCGTCGCGGTCTGGTCGAGCGCCAGGGTCGGCGGCGCGTTGCCGATCGAGGGCCGCGCGCCACCCTGGTACAGGTACGGCGGGCTGTAGATCTCGATCCGTTGCTCGAAGGTGCCCGGGACGAGGTTCTGCTCGTCGTCGAAGAGCGGGTCCGAGCCGGCCGTGAGCACGCGGCCGTCGGGCAGCAGGATCGCCTCGGTGTGGTAGTCGCGGCCGACGGCCGGGTCGGCGGCCGGGGTGAGCTGACCGGTGTCGGGGTGCAGCAGTTGGGCGATGTGGTTGTTGGTGCCGCCCTTGCCGCGGTAGTCGCGGGAACCGTTCGAGATCAACATCGAGTCGTCGGGCAGGTTGACGAGGTTCGGGTAGCGCACGCCTTCGGGCATCGACGGGCCCGGCGTGAAGTGCGGGGCCGGGTCGCGCAGGTCGAGGTAGTCGATGCGGCCGGTCGACCGGGGGCTCTCGCCGACGCCGCCGCCGCCGACGACGGCCATGCGCTGGTCGTTCGCCGGGCCGACGAACGCCGAGCCCGCGGTCTCGAGCAGGTCGGGGTCGCGCATGCCGGGGATCGCCGTGAACGCCCCGGTGTCGGTGTCCCAGAAGCCGGGCTCGCGGCCCCGCTCGGCCGGCCCGTAGCCCGCGTTCGCACCGGTGTAGACCATCTGCCCGGGCACGTCGGTCTCGAAGATCGCCGGGTAGGTCGGGAAGTAGTGCGTGAGGTCCTTGCGCGAGGTCCAGGTGTTCGCCACCGGGTCGAAGATCTCGGTCTGGCCGTTGAGGACCTCGCCGACACCGTCGAGCCCGGCGGTGGTCAGCACGCGGCCGTCCGACATCGGCGTGAGCGTCGCGTACCAGCGGTGGAACTCCATGTCGGGGACGCGCGACCAGGACTCCGTGACCGGATCGAACGTGTACGCCTGGTTCGTGCCCTGGTAGTCCTGCTTGCGCAGGGTCATCTCCTTGCCCTGCCCGTACACGTTGCGTGCGACGGCGGCCGGGAGTCCCTCCACCTGGTACTGGGCGGGGGCGGGGGTCACCGCGGCGGGCCCGGGGTCGACGGCCTCGACGAAGACCTGTTCCTCCGACGCCGTCACCTGCGTGCGCCTGCCCTGCCCGGCCTTCGCCGCGGGCGGGAGCCGCGTCTCCACCTCGGCCCGGTAGCGCACGCCGTTGGGGGAGACGAAGATCGTGCCCTCCGGTAGGACCGCGGGGACGTTCGGGTCCTCGTTCTTGACCGTCATCGTGCCGGCGGCGTTGGTGACCGCGCCGTCGAGGCGCTCGTAGCGCTGGGTGCCGCCCGCGACGAGCAGGCGCCCGTCGGGCAGCGTGGTCTGGCCCCCGCAGAACATGTCGTCGGGGACCGGGATCATCCGCGTCTGCCCGGTGGCCGGGTCGTAGAGCAGGCTCTTGAGCGCCCGCGTCGCGAACATGTCCTCCTTGTTGCCCGACCCGGCGATCAGCAGGACCTTGCCCGACGACAGCAACGCCGCGTGGATCGCGTTGACCCGGCTCTCCTCGGGGACGTCGATGGTGTCCCAGTGCCCGAACTGCCGCGTGTAGTCCGGGCTGTTGATCAGTTCCTCGTGGCGCCACTCGCTGATGTACGACCACGCCGGGGGGACGTTGACGCCCAGCAGGACGGCCGCGGCGACGACGACGAGGACGACCTGACGGACGCGTCGGCTGTTCGACGGACGCACCGGGGGGAGCTCCTGGCGGGTGGGCGACAGGCGGCCGGGGAAGGGGAGGGGGCGGGGGGCGAACCGACGCTAGCCCAGCCGGGGCCGCCTCCTGCGCGCGCCCCGATACATCCCGTTCTGTCCGAGTCAAGGGCCGTTCGGGCGATTCGTGGCGGCGTGCGGAGCTAGAAGACGGCGTCGCGGTGGTAGTCCGCGGCCACGAGCGCCCCGTCGGGGCCGAACGAGAGGACCCACACGCTGCCCTTGCGGCACGGCGGGTCGTCGAGATCACGGTCGGAGTCGGGGGGCGCGGGGGCCGCCGCGGCGAGCGCCGCCACGAGCTCGGGGATGCCGACGCCCTGCGCGCACACCGCCGGGACCACCCCGCCGTCGGCCGCCGCGTCGGCGAGCCGGGCCAGTGTCGCGAGTGCCGGGGCGGTGTCGGTCCCCACCGCCTCGTCGGACAGCTCCGGGGCGTCGTGCACGGGCAGGCCGGTGAGCGCCGCGGCGGGCTCGAGGGTCTGGCGGCAGCGCGCGATCGGGGCCGCGTACAGGGCGCCGACCCCGAACCCCGCGAGCAGCCCGGCGAGCTGCTGGGCCTGGAGGCGTCCCTCCTCGTCGAGGGGCCGCTCGGCGTCGGGCCGGGTCCACTCCGAACGTCTGCCCGCGAGCGCGTGGCGCACGATCAGCACGGTGCGCAGGCCTGCGGGGTGCGCGGCGAAGACGTCCAGCACGTCGCGGTCGGAAGCGTAGGTGAGCAGCGGCGCGGCGTCCTCGGGGACCAGCCAGCGCAGCTCGTCGGTCTCGTCGCCCGGGACGAACTCGCCCGCGCCCGCTCGCGCGGCCCAGTACTCGACGACCTTCTCCTCGTCGTTCACCGGATAGCGCACGGTCTGCAGGTGCCGGCCCAGCACGGACGCGAACCCGGTTTCCTCGGCGATCTCGCGCACCGCGGCGCCGACGCGCGTCTCGCCCGGGTCGATCTTGCCCTTGGGCAGGCTCCAGTCGCCGTGGTGCGGCCGGTGCACGACGGCGACCTCGACCTTCTCGTCGGTGCCGTCGATCCCGGCCGGACGCCACAGCACCGCACCGGCGGCATACACGGTCATCTGGTCGAGCTCCCCCTGTCGGCGTGCTCGTCCCGACGCTCCGTGTTCCGGACGGTCACTTCGCCCCCTGCCGCAGCAGCTGCACCTGGTGGTCGTCGACGGCCAGGCCCTCGTGGTCCTCGCCCGCCGCGACGGGCCAGGGGTCCCACGACCCGTCGGGCTGCAGCATCCAGCATCGCGTCGACGGCGACACGGCCGAGTCCATGATCTCGTCGAGCTGCGCGGTCAGGCGCGGGTCGGTCACCGGCACGAGCGCCTCGACCCGGCGGTCCAGGTTGCGGTGCATCATGTCCGCGCTGCCGATCCAGCGCTCCTGCGCGCCGACGAAGTGGAAGATCCGGGAGTGCTCCAGGAAGCGTCCGAGGATCGAGCGCACGCGGATGTTCTCCGAGAGTCCCGGCACCCCCGCCCGCAGCGAGCAGAGCCCGCGCACCACGAGGTCGATCGGGACGCCGGCCGCCGAGGCGCGGTAGAGCGCGTCGATGATCTGCTCGTCGACCAGCCCGTTGACCTTGATCCGGATGCCCGCGGTCTCGCCGCGCTCGGCCCGCTCGCGCTCGCCGTCGATCCGGGCGAGGATGCCGCGTCGCAGCCCGTACGGGGCGACCAGCAGCTTGCGGTACGAGGTGCGTCGCGCGTAGCCGGTGAGCACGTTGAACAGGTCGGTGAGGTCCGCGGCGATCGTCTCGTCGGCGGTGAACAGGCCGATGTCCTCGTAGAGCCGCGCGGTCTTCGGGTTGTAGTTGCCGGTGCCCAGGTGGCAGTACCGCTTGATCGCCGTGCCCTCCTGGCGCACGACGAGCACGGCCTTGCAGTGCGTCTTGAGCCCGACGAGCCCGTAGACGACGTGCACGCCTGCGCGCTCCAGCGCCCGGGCCCAGCCGATGTTGGCGCGCTCGTCGAAGCGAGCCTTGATCTCCACCACGGCCACGACCTGCTTGCCGGCCTCGGCCGCGTCGATCAGTGACTCGACGATCGGTGAGTCGCCGGACGTCCGGTAGAGCGTCTGCTTGATCGCCAGCACCGTGGGGTCCGCCGCGGCCTGCTCGATGAAGCGGTGCACGCTCGTGGAGAACGAGTCGTACGGGTGGTGGACGAGCACGTCGCCCTCGCGCAGCGTCGCGAACACGCTCCTCGGCGTCTCGCCCTCGCTGAACGCGGGGTGGGTGGCCGGCACGAACACCGGGTCCTTGAGCTCGGGGCGGTTGAGGCTCATGAGCTCCATGAGCGCCGACAGGTCGAGCAGGCCGGGGACCTGGACGACGTCGTGCGGGTCGACGTCGAGCTCGCGCAGCAGGAGCTCGAGCATGTGCTCGCTCATCGACTCGGTGATCTCGAGGCGCACCGGCGGGCCGAAGCGCCGCCGCGCGAGCTCGCGCTCGAGGGCCTGCAGCAGGTCCTCGTCGCGGTCCTCCTCGACCTCGAGGTCGGCGTTGCGCGTCACCCGGAACACGTGGTGTTCGACCACGTTCATGCCCTCGAAGAGCTGGTCGAGGTTCTCGGCGATGAGGTCCTCGATCGGCAGGAACCACGCCTGCCGGTCGTCGCCCGCCGCGCCGTCGTCGTCCGGGTCGGGGTGGACGCGCACGAGGCGCGGCACGTTGTTGGGCACCTTGACGCGGGCGAAGTGCTCGGTCCCGGCCTGCGGGTCGTGCACGGTGACCGCGAGGTTGAGCGACTGGTTCGAGATGTAGGGGAACGGGTGCGCCGGATCGACGGCGAGCGGCGTGAGCACGGGGAACACCTGGCGCGCGAACCAGTCCGAGAGCCGGGGGCGCGCCGACGCGGCGACCTGCGACCAGTCGATGATGTGGACGCCGGCCTCGTCGAGCGCCGGGCGGACCTCGTCGAGGAACACCCGGGCGTGCTTGTGGGAGAGCTCCTGGGTGCGGGCGGCGATGCGGACGAGCTGCTCGCGGGGCGTCAGTCCGTCGGCGCCGCGCACCGCGAGCCCGGCCTCGTCGCGGCGCTTCAGGCCGGCCACGCGGACCATGTAGAACTCGTCGAGGTTCGACGCGAAGATCGACAGGAACTTGGCCCGCTCGAGGAGCGGTTGGCTCGTGTCCTCGGCCAGCGCGAGCACCCGCGCGTTGAACTCCAGCCACGACAGCTCGCGGCTGTCGTAGCGGTCCGTCGGGAGGTCGGCGGCGGTGGCGGGGCCCGTGGTCGGCGCCGCCGGCACGGTGGGGGTGCGGCGGACCGCCCGGCCGTTCTCGTCGGGCGGGGCCGGGGGACGGGGACCGGCGAGCTCGTCGGGCGCCTCGTGGGCGCGGTGGGTCGTCCCGCGCGCCGGCTCGGAGACCGTCTCGGGGGCCGCCGCCGACGTCTCGGCGGACGCAGGGGACGCGGAGGACGACACGGAACCGCTCACGGCCTCCGATCGTGCCCGAGGCGGCCGGGTGTCGCGAGCGTCCGCGACCCGTCACACCCCCGGAGGGCGGCAGGACGCCCGGTGTCGGTGGTCAGGCGGGGCCGGAGGGGACCCCCACCGGGCCCGGGGCGTGGTCGTGCGACCAGGCCGTCCACGCCGCCGTGGCCGGGCCCGTGCCGAGCGCGCGGGCGCGGGACAGGTCGGCGACGGTGTCGACGTCGCCGCGCAGGCCGGGCCAGTCGCCGTCGAGGGCGACCGCGCCGTCACGGGTGTGGGCGCGCGCGGAGCCCGGGCCGAACCGGGGACGCAGCGCCCGGCCGGGGGCGGCGACCAGGAGCGTCGTACCGGTACCGGCGTGGTCGGCGACGACGGCCGCGCCCGCCCCCGTCGCGAACAGCGCCGCCGCCCGGGCGAGCGCGTCGTCGAGCTCCTCGGGACGCAGCGCCGGCAGGTCGGCCTGGAGGGCGGCGACGGCCCGGGAGCCGGTGCGCCGCAGGTGCGCCGCGCCGAGACGGATCGCGGCGTTGAGCCCGTCGCCGTCGTCGTGCACGACCTCGCGAGGCTCGCCGGCGTCGCCCAGGCGCTCGGCGGACTCGGTGGTGACGACCACCAGGCGCCCGACCCGCCGCGTCGCCCGCGCGGCGGCCAGCGTGTCCCGGGCCAGCGCCAGCGCCAGGGCGCGATGGGCCTGCTCACGGCCGGCGTCGTCACCGGGCAGGCCGGCGACGGCGGGGGCGAGGCGCGACTTCGCGCGGCGCAGCTCCTTGACCGGTACCACCAGGTCGACCGCGACGTCCACCACCCCATACTGCCCCCGTTCGGCCGAGCGGGGTGACGGTGGCGGGGTTCGCTGGACCGGTCGCCGGAGGCGGGAGAGACTGCGCCGGACCGAACGGATGTGCCCGGACCGAGGCGGAGGTGGCGACCCGGTGGCACCGGCGCGCGAGAAGGGCGGGCCGGCGGTGGCGCTCGCGGCCGTCGTCTTCTACCCCCTGACCCTGCTGCTGGCGAAGCGGCGGATGGAGGGGCTCGAGCACATCCCGGCGCAGGGGCCGGCGCTGCTGGTGTGCAACCACGTCTCCTACCTCGACCCCGTCTACACCGCGGTCTTCGTGCATCGGGCCCGGCGGGTGCCGCGGTTCCTCGCCAAGGCCTCGCTGTGGAACGTCCCGCTGTTCGGGCGCGTCCTGAAGGGCAGCCGGCAGATCCCGGTGAGCCGAGGGTCCGCCGAGGCGGGCGCGAGCCTGGAGGCCGCGCGCGCGTCGTTCGCGGACGACGGCGTCGTCGTGATCTACCCCGAGGGCACGATCACCCGCGACGAGACCGGGTGGCCGATGGCGGCCCGCTCGGGGGCGGCACGCCTCGCGCTCGACGTCGACGTGCCCGTGATCCCGGTCGTGCACTGGGGGACGAAGTCGGTGTACGACCACTACGAGCGCCGCTTCCGGCCGTCGCGGCGCACGACGATCACGGTGAAGGCCGGTCCGCCGATCCCGATGGACGACCTGCGCGCCCGCCTCGCCGACCGCGGCCCGCGGCCCCTGCTGCGCGAGACCACGGACCGGATGATGACCGCGGTGCGCGAGCTGCTCGGCGAGGTCCGCGGCGAGCCCGTGCCCGAGGTGACCCGCGGGACGCGGGGCGGCGAGAAGTGAGCGCGGTCCCCCCGGACGGCGTGCGCCCCCTCGAGCGGGTCGCGGTGCTCGGCGCGGGCTCGTGGGGCACGACGTTCGCCAAGGTCCTCGCCGACGCCGGGACGCCGGTGACCCTGTGGGCGCGCCGGGCCGAGGTCGCCGAGACCGTCGCCCGCGAGCACCGCAACCCCGAGTACCTGCCCGACGTGCCGCTGCCGGCCGAGCTCGCGGCGACCGCCGACGCCGACGAGGCCCTCGAGGGCGCCCAGGCCGTCGTGCTCGCGCTGCCCGCCCAGAAGCTGCGCGGGAACCTCGAGCACTGGCGCCCGCACCTGCCCGACGGCGTGACGCTCGTCAGCCTCGCCAAAGGCGTCGAGCGCGGCACGCTGCTGCGCATGAGCGAGGTGATCTGCGAGGTCACCGACGCCGCCCCCGACCGCGTCGCCGTGGTGTCCGGGCCGAACCTCGCGGGCGAGATCGCCGCCGAGCAGCCCACGGCGACGGTCGTGGCGTGCAGCGACCACGAGCGCGCGATCGCCGTGCAGCACGCCTGCTCGACCGGCTACTTCAAGCCCTACACCAACACCGATGTCATCGGCTGCGAGCTCGGCGGGGCGTGCAAGAACGTCATCGCGCTCGCCTGTGGCACGGCCGTCGGCCTGGGCTACGGCGACAACACGATGGCCTCGCTGATCACACGCGGGCTCGCCGAGATCTCCCGGCTCGCGGTGGCGCTGGGCGCCGAGCCGCTGACGCTCGCCGGGCTCGCCGGTATGGGCGACCTGGTGGCCACCTGCTCCTCGCCGCTGTCGCGCAACCGGCGCTTCGGCGAGGCCCTCGGCCGCGGGCTCACCGTCGCCGAGGCCGAGGAGGCGAACCACGGGCAGGTGGCCGAGGGCGTGAAGTCGTGCGACGCGATCAGCGAGCTGGCCCGGCGTCACGGCGTCGACACGCCCATCGTCGACGCCGTGCGGCGGGTGTGCGACGGCGAGGTGTCGGCCAAGGAAGTGGGCGACGAACTGATCAACCGCGAGCTGAAGGTCGAGTGAGTCGTCTCCACGGGTCGAGCTCCCCTCATCGGCGTGCTCGTCCGGGGCTGCTTGGTCTCCCGACTCTCACGTTTGCTCCGTCCGGCCCCGGGAACACTCCTCGCGATGGACGTGCTGCAGCGGATGGGCCCGAGGACGGCGCCGGCCACGGCGGTCGCGCCGCTCGAGCTGTGCGCTCTCGCCACCATCGAGAACGCCGCCGGCCTGCGCCGGCGCTTCCGCTGCTGGGTCGGTGAGATCACCGACGTCGACACCGCCGACGACCTGGCGCTCGCGGTCTACGAAGCCCTCGCCAACGTCGTCGACCACGCCTACGTCGAGCACGGCACCCCGGGGCTCATGACGCTCTGGGCCGCCGTGTCCTGCCCGCTGCTGACCGGTCGCGACCTGGTCGTCACCGTCGTCGACGAGGGGGCGTGGCGCACCAGCAGCAGCCCGGGCTGGCGTGGTCGCGGGCTGTCGCTGATGCGCGAGCTCATGCACGCCACCGCCGTCCTGCCCGGCGACACGGGCACCACGGTGCAGCTGCGCCGGCGGGTGCCGGTGACCGCCCGCCGGGAAGCAGCGCTGGTCTGAGGAGCCCGGTCGGGGAGGTCTAGGAGGCCGCTCGCGGGACGTGCGCCGGCACCGGCGTGTCCTCCGGCAACGCCGGGCAGGTCGTGACCTCGGCGACGCGGGTCTCCAGCCGGACCACTCCGGCCCACCGCTCGTCGCCGTCGGCGACCGCGTCGCCGTCGCCCGGCGGGCCGGTGCGGGCCTTGACGCTGGCCTCGGTGAGGTCGATCGCGACGACCGAGGTCGCGGCCATCTCCTTCGTGCTGGGCGCCGCCGCGTGGTCCTCCTGGCCGGGGGCGACGTGGGTGACGAGCGCGCGGAGAGCGGCCATCGCCTCGTCGGGATCGGTGACCTTGCGGGCGTGACCGCGCACGACCGCGCTGCGGTAGTTCGCGGAGTGGGTGAACCAGCGGCGCGCGTAGACCAGACCGTCGATCAGGGTGACGGTGACACAGACCGGCTCGCCGCCGCGCAGGCTCGCGGCGCCGCTCGACCCGTGCAGGTAGAGGACCTCGCCGATCCGGGCGTGCATGGTCGGCAGCACCACGGGCTCGCCGTCGACGACCCGGCCGAGGTGCGCGACGAGGGCCTCGTCGAGCACGGCGTGCAGCTCGGCCCGGTCGCTGCGCTGGCGGTCGCGGTGGCGGCGCACGCGGGAGCGGTCGGTGGGAGAGAGCTCCGTCGGCGAGGTGGCGGTCATGGCTCCCATGGTGGCCGTCGAAGTGGCATCCTCGAACGGCCACTTCCGGCCGAGTTCAGGAGGCCACTCGTGCGCGGTGTGTCCCCGGAGCTGGCGCTCCCGCTCGACCGCGCCGCGGTGACGCCGCTGGCGGTGCAGCTCGCCGAGGGCCTGCGCGCCGCCGTCTCGCGGGGCGCGTTGCGGGTGGGCGACCGTGTGCCGTCGACCCGGGCGCTCGCCGACGAGCTGGGCGTGAGCCGCACGGTCACCGCCGCCGCGTACGACCAGCTCGTCGCCGAGGGCTGGCTGGGCCCCCGCCGCGGCGCCGGCACGTACGTGCTGGCCACGGCCCAGGCGAGCGACCTTCCCGGCGACAGCCGGGAAGGCCGCGCCCCTACCCCCGAGATCGACCTGCGGCCCGGCTCGCCGTGCCTCGCGGTGCTCGACCGGTCGGCGTGGCGGCGCGCCTGGCGTCGTGCCGGCGACGTCGAGCCCGCCACCCGCCCCGAGCCCGCCGGTGTCCCCGCGTACCGCGACGCCGTCGCGCGCCTGCTGCTGCACCACCGCGGGCTGGCGGCCACGCCCGACGACGTGCTCGCGACCTCCGGGACCACCGACGGCTTCGCCGAGATCGTCGCCGTCCTGCGCGCGCGGACCGGCCGGGCGCCGCGCGTCGCGGTCGAGGAGCCGGGCTACGGGCGGGCCACCGCCCTGCTGCGCGACGCCGGGGCGGACGCCGTCGGGGTGCCCGTCGACGACGAGGGCCTGCGCGTGGAGGACGTACCGGCCGGGGTCGACGCGATCTACCTGACCCCCGCCCACCAGTACCCGCTCGGCGCGCGCCTGCCCGTCGCCCGCCGCGCGGTCCTCGTCGCCCGCGCCCGCGCCGAGGACCTGCTGCTCGTCGAGGACGACTACGACGGCGAGCTGCGCTACGACGTCGCCCCGCTGCCCCTGCTCGCCGGCCTGGCCCCGGACGTCACCGTGCACCTCGGCACGACGAGCAAGATCCTGAGCCCGGGGCTGGGCGCGGGCTGGATGGTCGCGCCGCCGCCCTGGCGCGAGGCGGTGCTCGCGCGCCGACGGGCCACGAGCGTGCGGCCGGGGCCGGCGGGCCAGCAGGTGGTCGCCGCCCTGCACGACGACGGCGCCCTGTCGCGCCACCTCGCCCGGCTGCGCCGCGAGCTCGCGGCCCGCCGCACCCGGGTCGTCGACGCCGTCACCGAGGTCGGGCACGTCGTGCGCGGCGACCGGGCCGGCGCGCACCTCGTCGTCCCGCTGCCCGACCGCACGGACGAGGACGCCGTCGTCGACGCCGCCGCCCGGGCGGGCGTGCGGGTCAGCGGCCTCGCCGGGTACCACCTCGACCCCGACGCGCCCACGGCGGCGCACGGGGTGATGGTCGGCTGGGCGGGCCCGGGCGCCGCGGAGCTCGACGGGGCGCTCGGACGCCTGAGGAGGATCCTGGCGTCATGACCGAGCCCCTGACCTACGGGCGCTACCTGCACCTCGACGCGCTGCTCACCGCGCAGGCACCGCTCTCGCGCCCCGAGGCCCACGACGAGCTGCTGTTCATCGTCCAGCACCAGACCTCGGAGCTGTGGCTCAAGCTCGCCCTCCACGAGCTCACCGGTGCGTGCGGCGACCTCGCCGACGACGACCTCCCGCTCGCCCTCAAGCGCCTGGCGCGGGTCAAGCACGTGCAGAAGCAGCTCATCGAGCAGTGGACGGTGCTGGCGACCCTGACGCCCACCGAGTACCAGCGCTTCCGCGGCTTCCTCGGGTCGTCGTCGGGATTCCAGAGCTACCAGTACCGCGCGGTCGAGTTCACCCTCGGCGCGAAGGACCCCGGGATGCTGGACGCCTTCGCCGACGACGAGGCCGCGCGCGCCCTGCTCACCGCCGCGCTGGACCGCCCGAGCCTCTACGACGAGTTCCTGCGCCTGCTCGCCCGCCGCGGCCACCCCGTCCCGTCCGAGGTGCTGGACCGCGACGTCCGTGCGTCCCACCGGGAGGACGCGCGCCTGGTCGAGGTCTTCCGGGCCATCTACGACGCGCCCGAGCAGCACTGGGACGTCTACGAGACCTGCGAGGAGCTCGTCGACATCGAGGACAACCTGCAGCTGTGGCGGTTCCGCCACCTGAAGACGGTCGAGCGCACCATCGGCCTGCGCACCGGCACGGGCGGGACGAGCGGGGCGTCGTTCCTGCGCCGGGTCCTCGACCTCACCTTCTTCCCGGAGCTGTACGCGGTCCGTACCGCCCTGTGACCGCCGCGTAGGCTCCGCCGGCATGACGGGCCCGGGAGACGGAGCGCAGCGGAGCTCGACCCCGCGGGGCTCCGCGCGCCCCCGTGTCGTCGTCCTCTTCGGGGGACGCAGCAGCGAGCACAAGATCTCTTGTCTGTCGGCGGGCAGCGTGCTCGCCCAGCTCGACCCGGCCCGCTACGACGTGCTCCCCGTCGGCATCACACCCGAGGGCTCCTGGGTGCTGGGCCCCACCGACCCGGGCGAGCTGCGGCTGAAGGGTCGCCAGCTGCCCGAGGTCACCGCCGGGCGCCCGGTCGCGCTGCCCGCCGACCCGACGCGCCGCGAGCTCGTCGCCCTCGACGACGGCAGCTCGCTGGGCCGTGTCGACGTCGTCGTGCCCGTCCTGCACGGCCCCGGCGGCGAGGACGGCACCGTGCAGGGCCTGCTCGAGACCGCCGGCGTGCCCTACGTCGGCGCCGGGGTGCTCGCCAGCGCGGCGTCGATGGACAAGGACGTCACCAAGCGCCTGCTGCGCGAGGCCGGCCTGGCCGTCGGCGACGTCGTCGTGCTCACCCGCGACCGCGCCACGCTCACCGAGGACGAACGCGAGCGCCTGGGCCTGCCGGTGTTCGTCAAACCCGCGCGCGCCGGGTCGTCGGTGGGCATCACCCGGGTCGCCGACTGGGCGGACCTGGACGCGGCGATCGCCACCGCCCGCGCCGAGGACCCGAAGGTGCTCGTCGAGGCGGCGATCGTCGGCCGCGAGATCGAGTGCGGGGTGCTCGAGCATCCCGACGGCCGCGTCGAGGCGAGCGTGCCGGCGGAGATCCGCGTGGTCGGCGGCGGTGCCGACGGGGCCGGCTGGTACGACTTCGACACCAAGTACCTCGACGGTTCGGCGAGCGGAGCGACGGGCGACGGAGGCGGCGCCTGCGAGCTCGACGTGCCCGCGAAGCTCGACGACGAGGTGGCCGAGGCGGTGCGCGCCACGGCGGTCGCGGTGTTCCGGGCGATGGACGTCGAGGGCCTCGCGCGCGTCGACTTCTTCCTCACCGGCGACGGCGGTGCGGAGCCGCAGCATGCGGGGGAGCGCGCCGACGGGGGAACTCGACCCGGGTGGAAGCTCGTCGTCAACGAGCTGAACACGATGCCCGGGTTCACGGCGACGTCGCTGTACCCGCGCATGTGGGCCACCGCGGGCGTCGACTACCCGACGCTGCTCGCGACGCTGGTCGAGACCGCCCTCGCGCGGCGGTCACACCTCACCGGCTGACCAGCGCGATCTTGACCCCGCGCGAGATGTCCTGAATGGGTCCGGTGCCGATGTCGTCGGGGACGGTCAGGCCGACGTAGACGGCGCGGTCGATGGTCACCCAGGTGCTGCTGCCCGGGACGCCGTCGTCGACCTCGATCCAGTCGACGCCGTTGACCACGGTCCGCGACCCGCCGCCGGCGAGCTCCGCGGGTCGGGGCAGGCCGCAGCGCATGACGACCGGCGTGGTGCCCTGCTCGCCGCCCCACGCGACGGTGCCGGGCGGCACCGGGTCGGCGAGCACGCGGCGCGGCAGCATCCCGCGCTCCGTGACCATCTCGCCGGGCAGGCCCGACAGGAGCCGCGAGCAGTCGGCGCTCGCCGCGGCCGGCGTGGGGACCGCCGAGACCTTCAGACGCACGGTGTCGACGTCGGGCACGGGCTCGCGGACCAGCACCACCGACGCCACCATCACGCCGCCGACCAGCAGCACGGGCACGGTCAGCGCGAGGGCCATCATCAGACGTGGGAGCACGCGAGGGAGCCGGCGCACCACCTGTGGCGCGCGGGAGTGGACCATCCGGGGCTACTCGGTGGAGACGACGGGACAGGTGAGCGTCCGGGTGATCCCCGGGACCTTCTGCACGGCGCCGACGACATCCCGCCCGAGCGTGTCGACGTCATCGGCCTCCGCGCAGACGATGACGTCGTAGGGTCCGGTCACGTCCTGGGATCGGGTCACGCCGTCGATACCGGCCACGTCCGAGGCGACCGCGGCGGCACGACCCACCTCGGTCTGGATCAGGATGTAGGCCTGGACCACGAACGTGCCTCCTCGGGGGAACGGGGCCGACGACGACGTCGGTCAGGGTGGCAGGGAAGGTACCGCAGGGAGTCGAGGGGTGAGCCGGACGGCGAACGGACGTGGGGGACACGGACGATCCGGAGGGTCCCTCCGAGGGAGCGTGGGCGCGCCGGGCGGGGGAGGATCCGCCCGGGCGGAGCCTGCTGCCGCGGAGACGGCCGCCGAGCTCGGTGAGTTCGGCGTCATCGAGCGCCTCACCGGTGAGCGCTTCCAGCCCGAGCCCACCCTGCTCGGACCCGGCGACGACGCGGCGATCGTCGCCGCCCCCGACGGTCGGGTCGTCGCGACCGTGGACACGCTGGTCGAGGGCGTGCACTTCCGTCTCGACTGGTCCGCGCCGGAGCAGGTGGGGCGCAAGGCCGTGGCGGCGAACCTGGCCGACGTCGCGGCGATGGGGGCGGTGCCGACGGCGCTGCTGCTCTCGCTCGCGTGCCCCGGATCGACGCCCACCGAGGTGCTCGACGGCCTCGCGGCGGGCGTGTGGGACGCCGCCGCGGACGCCGGCATCGGCGTCGTCGGCGGCGACACCGTGTCGTCCGACACCATCGTGGTCTCGATCACGGCGCTCGGTTCCCTGGAGGGGCGCGAGCCGGTCACGCGGTCGGGCGCGCGGCCCGGGGACGTCGTCGCGGTGCGGGGCGTGCTCGGGTGGTCGGCGGCCGGGATGGCGGTACTGCGCCGGGGGTTCCGCTCGCCGGTGGCGATGGTCGCGGCCCACCGGACCCCGCGCCCGCCGTGGCGCGAGGGGCCCGTGGCGGCGCTCGCCGGGGCGACATCGATGATCGACACCTCGGACGGGCTGCTCGCCGACCTGGGGCACGTCGCCGCCGCCTCGGGCGTGCACATCGACCTCTCGTCGCGGCTCGTGCCCGTCGCCGACAAGCTGCGCGACGTCGCCTCGGCCCTCGGCGGCGACCCGATGTCCTGGGCGCTCACCGGCGGCGAGGACCACTCGCTGGTCGCGACGTTCCCGGAGGAGGGCCGGGTGCCCGCCGGGTGGGTCGTGTGCGGCGAGGTCCGCGCCGGGACCGGCGTCACCGTCGACGCCGACCGCTGGGGCGGCGCCGGCGACCCGGGCTACCTGCACTGGCGCTGAACCCATGTGAGCACTTTCCGGGCCAATAGACCCGGAAAGTGCTCACAGAGACCGGTCAGCCCATCTCCGGCGGCCGGACGCCGCGGATGGAGGCGTCGACGAGCTGGATCGGGTGCAGCATCGGCAGCTCGCCGGAGAGGTACTTGCGGATCTGCAGCAGGCAGCCCGGGTTGGCGGTGACGAGGACGTCGGCGCCGGTGCCGCGGATGTTGTCGGCCTTGCGCCGCCCGAGATCGCCCGCCGCCTGCGGCTGCAGCATGTTGTAGATCCCCGCCGAGCCGCAGCAGATCTCCGCCTCGGGCAGCTCGGTGAGCTCGACGCCCGGGATCGACCGCAGAACCCTCCGCGGCTCCGACCGGATCTTCTGGGCGTGCCCCAGGTGGCAGGCGTCGTGGTAGACGACCTTCGCGTCGACGGGGTGCCTGCGGGCCCGCGGGTCGGCGAGGGTCTCGTCGACGACCTCGGAGATGTCGCGCACCTTGGCGGCGAAGGCCGTCGCGCGCTCCGCCCACGCCGGGTCGTCGGCCAGCAGCTCGCCGTACTCCTTCATCGACGACCCGCAGCCCGCGACGTTCGTGGCGATCGTGTCGACGTCGGCGGCCTCGAAGGTCGCGATGAGCTTCTTCGCCCGCTCGATCGCCTCCTCCTCGCGCCCCGCATGAAGCCCCAGTGCCCCGCAGCACGTCTGCTCGCGCGGCGCGATGACGTCCCAGCCCTCGGCGGCGAGCACGCGCACGGTCGCCTCGTTGACCGGATGGAAGAACACGTCCTGGACGCACCCGGTCAGCAGGCCGACGCGCCCGCGGCGTGCACCGATCGCGGGTGTGCGCGCAGGGATGCGGGCGAACGCCTCGCGGACCCGCACCGGCGGCAGCAGCGACTCCATGGCCACGAGGCGCTCGAGCCGCGCCGGCAGGCGGGCCATCAGCTTGTCCATGCTCTTCGGGCGCACCTTCTGGTACAGCGCACCGCCGATCGACGCCGCGCGCAGCCGCCGCCGGTAGGGGAAGAGCGCGAAGATCGCCTCGCGGAACAGCCGATCGGCCCGCGAGCGCGGCACGTTGCGCTCGATCTGCGGCCGGGTCGCCTCGAGGAGACGGTCGTACTGGACGCCCGACGGGCACGCCGTCACGCACGCCATGCAGCCCAGGCAGCGGTCGATGTGCGTGGTGAACGCGCCCTCGAGCGGGATCTCGCCCTTCTCGGCCATCTCCATGAGGTAGATGCGCCCGCGCGGGGAGTCCATCTCCTCGCCCCAGAGCGCGTACGTCGGGCACGTCGGCAGGCAGAAGCCGCAGTGCACGCAGTCGTCGAGCAGCTCCTGGGCCGGCGGGTGGTGGTCGTCGAACGAGCCGACCCCGGGCGACGTCGCGGCGCCCGACAGCAGGTCGGCGCGCTCGGGCGCGGGCGTCTCACCGCGCTCGGAGGAGAAGTCGGGCTGCCACAGGGGATCGGGGGGTCCGGTGGTGGGGTGGCTGGTCATGCGCTCACTCCGGTCGGCTCGTCGGTCGGCAGCGGCACCCAGGGCGCGAGTCGTCCGCGGCCCAGGCGCTGGTCGGGGTCGAGTGATGCGGCGACGGCGCGCAGCACGGCCGCCGACGCGGGCGCGGGCCCGAACGCGGGCAGCTCCACGCCGGGCGGGCGCTGGCGCAGCGTCGACGTCCCGCCGGCCTCGGCGACCCGGCGGTGCGCGGCGGCGACGACGTCGGCGTCGGCCGGGAGGGACACCGTCGCCACACCGGTGCGCGGCGAGGTGGTGACGTCACCGATCCCCGCGATCCCCGCGATCCCCTCGATCCCCTCGAGGACCCCGGTCAGCGCCGACGGGACCACGCCGAGGCGCAGCACGGCCCGGTCGGCGTGACGCCGGCGCACGGACGCCGCGTGCGCCTCCCAGGCGGTCTCGGCGTCGTCGGGGGCGAGGAGCTCGCCGGCCACCGCGTCGGCCAGCCGGCGGGCCCGGGCGTCGGCGCCGCTCTCGGAGCCCTCGACGACCGCGAGCAGGCGGTCGTCGTGCCACTGGACCGCCACGGCCTCGGCCGGGCTGTCCGCGATCCGGCGCGCGAGGTCGCCGGACGCGGCCCGATCGCACGTCACGGCGACGGTGGCGGTGGCCTGCGGGGTGGGGTGCAGGCGCAGCACCAGCCCCGCGATCACGCCGAGCGTCCCGTGGGCGCCGTGCAGCACCTTGGTGAGGTCGTAGCCCGCGACGTTCTTGATGACGTGACCGCCGGAGCGGGCGACGGTGCCGTCGGCGAGCACGATCGTCGCGCCGATGACGACGTCGCGCAGCGAGCCGTACTGCAGCGCGCGGGGCCCGGAGTCGGCGGTCGCGAACAGCCCGCCGAGCGTCGCGCCCTCGCCCGCGCGGGCAGGGTCGACGGCGACGCGCTGGTGGTGCTCGCCGAGCTCGGACTGCAAGGCGGCGAACGGCGTGCCGGCCCGGACCTCGACGGTCATGTCGCCGGGGTTGTGGGTGACGATCCCGGCGAGACCGGTGACGTCGAGGACCGCGTCGGCGGGGGCGGGCGTGCCCGCCCAGTCGGCGGCGGTGCCCGTGCCGGCGACGCGCAGGGTGCCGGGGCGGTCGAGGACGGCGTCGCGCAGCTCGTCGAGCGTGGTGGGCGCGAGGGTGGTGGTCACAGTCGCTCGATCACTCCGGCTTCCTCGAGGGGGTGGGGCTGGTACTTGCCCGGACGCTCGCCGCACAGCCGGGGCGTCGGGAAGAGCTTGCCGGGGTTGCACCGCGACTCCGGGTCGAACGCGAGCCGCACGCGGTGCATGACGCCGAGGTCGTCCTCGGAGAACATCGCCGGCATCGAGCACGCCTTGTCGGTGCCGATGCCGTGCTCGCCCGACAGCGACCCGCCCAGCTCGACGCAGAGCTCGGCGATGTCGGTGGACAGCTTCTCGGCGGCGTCGTGCTCGCCCGCGGCCTCCGAGTACAGCACCAGCGGGTGCAGGTTGCCGTCGCCCGCGTGGAAGACGTTGGCGACGCGCAGCCCGGCGTCGCGTCCCATCTCGGCGATGCGGGTGAGCACCTCGGCCAGCCGGGTCCGCGGGACGACGCCGTCCTGGACGATGTAGTCGGGGCTGATCCGCCCGACCGCGGCGAACGCGGCCTTACGGCCCTGCCACACCTTCCGGCGCTCCTCGGCCTCGGTCGGAACGTGCAGGCGCGTGGCGCCGTGGCGCTCGCAGATCGCGGTGAGGTGCTCGAACTGCGCCTCGACGTCGTCGGCGGGGCCGTCCAGCTCGACGATCAGCGCGGCGGGGGCGTCGACGGTGAGCCCGGCGCCGGTGGCGGCCTCGGAGGCCTCCATCGCCAGCGAGTCCATCATCTCCACCGCGGCCGGGATGATGGCCGCGTCGACGATGTCGCCGACGGTGTCGCCCGCGGCCTCGATCGACGGGAAGTCCGCGAGCACCGTGCGCACCGTCTCCGGGGTCTGCAGCAACCGCACGGTGACCTTGGTGGCAACGCCGAGGGTGCCCTCGGAGCCGATGAACAGCCCGCGCAGGTCCGGACCGGCCTGCTCCCCGGTCGGGCCGCCCAGCGTGACCACCGAGCCGTCGGCGAGCACGACCTCCATCTCCAGCACGTGGTTGGTGGTGAAGCCGTACTTCAGGCAGTGCGCGCCGCCGGAGTTCTCGGCGACGTTGCCGCCGATCGTGCACACCTGCTGGCTCGACGGGTCCGGCGCGTAGTACAGCCCGTAGGGCGCGGCCGCCTTGGAGATCTCGAGGTTGTAGACGCCCGGCTCGAGCACCGCGCGCCGGTTCTCGACGTCGATCTCGAGGATGCGGCGCAGCTTCTGCAGCGAGATCACCACGCCGTCGGCGACGGGCATCGCCCCACCCGACAGCCCGGTGCCCGCGCCCCGGGCGACGAACGGCATCCGGTACTTCGCGCAGAGCCGGACGGCACCGGCGACCTCCTCGGCGTCCCGCGGCAGCACGACCAGCGCGGGGATCTGGCGGAAGCCCGTGAGCCCGTCGCACTCGTAGCTGCGCAGGCCCACCCGGTCGGTGATGACCCCGTTCTCCGAGAGCAGGTCCGTGAACTCCCGGACCATCGCGGTATCCAGCATGGGTTACCTCCCCGGTTCCGCTGCGTGACGATCCTCGCGCGCCGACCGCACCACCGCCACCAGACGGCCGGGGTCGGCGAGGTCGTCGAAGACGTGCTCGGCGCCCGCGGCGTGCAGCTCCCGCACCGACGAGCGCCCCGTCGCGACCCCGACCGCGACCGCGCCGGCCCCGTGCGCGGCCACGACGTCGCGCGGGGTGTCGCCGACGACGACCATGAGCGGCGCCTCGCCGTACCGCTCGGCCAGCGCGTCGCGCGCCTGCTCGACCACCCGTACCCGTTCGCCCGGCCCTTCGCCGTACCCGCCGAGCCCGAGGTCGATCGGGCCGTCCGCGAGCCCGACCGCGGTCAGCTTCGCCGTCGCGCCGGCGCGTACGTTGCCGGTGGTCAGCGTCTGGACGACGTCCGGGTCGGCGGCGAGCGCGGCGACGGTCTCGCGGACGCCGGGCAAGGTGCGGGAGACGGCGACGAGGTCCCCGGCGCGGCGGTGCCAGCCGTCGGTGACCGCGGCGATCATCGCGTGGCCGAACGCGTCACCGCGCGCCGTGACCGCTTCGGCGTCGTCGGCGTCCAGCGCGTCGCGCAGCGCCTCGCCGATGAGCCAGTCGGTGTGCCCGCCCATCCGGATCGCCCCGAAGCGCGCGGCGTGGCCCGTGACCTGCGTGAACGCGTCGCCGAGCACCTCGACCCCGATCGAGCCGCCGAGCAGCAGCGTCCCGTCGACGTCCCAGCAGACGGCGACCTTCGGTGTGCGCGGCGTCATCGGTCGGCGTCCTCCTCGGGCAGTCCGGCGAGCTCGACGCCGAGCCGGGCGGCGGCAGCGACGACCGTCGGCCCGGCGTGCTCGGCGTCGGCGGGGGAGAAACGCGCGGCCGGCCCGGAGACCGACACCGCGCACGGGGTGGGCGCGCCGGGCACGGGCGCGGCGACGCAGCGCACGCCGACCTCCTGCTCGCCCTCGTCGAGCACCCAGCCGCGCTCGTGGGCGGTGACGAGCTCGGTGGCCAGGCGCGCGGGATCGGTGATCGTCGCCGGCGTCCGGGCGGGCATGCCGGTGCGCGCGAGCAGCGCGTCGACCTCGCCGGGCGGCATCGCGGCCAGCAGCGCCTTGCCGACGCCGGTCGCGTGCAGCGGCACGCGGCGCCCGACCTCGGTGAACATGCGCATCGGGTGCGGCGAGGCCGCCTGCGCGAGGTACACCGCCGCGTCGCCGTCGAGCCCGGCGAGGTTGGCGGTCTCGCCCGTCGCGGCGACGAGCTCGCGCAGCAGGGGGCCGACGCCCTCGCCGAGCACGTGGCCGGCGACGTCGCCGAGGCGCACCAGGCGCGGCCCCAGCGCGTAGCGCCGCCCGGCCTCGCGCCGCACGTGGCCCTGGGTGACGAGGGTGGCGAGCAGCCGGTGCACGCTCGCGGCGGGCAGGCCCGAGGCGGCGGCGAGGTGCGAGAGCGTCGCGCGCCCGCCGGCGTCGGCGAGGTGGTCGAGCAGGTCGAGCGCCCTGGTCAAAGACTGCACCGACGGCATCGGGGCCCTCCTCGACGGGGACGCCGGCAACACGAGCTGTGAGCCACTCCATCATTCCGCATTGCGGAAGTCAACTTCCATAATGTAGAAAGTTGCCAGCACCAGAGCAGTTCGTCGTGAGGAGCGCTTGACCATGAGCACCGGTGTCGAGGTGTCGGGTTACACCGTCGATCGCCAGGAGGAGGTGCTCACCGACGACGCGCTCGCGTTCCTGGCCGAGCTGCACCGGCACGCGCAGGGCACGCGGCTCGACCTGCTCGAGCGCCGCAAGCAGCGCCGCGTCGAGATCGCGCGCACGGGCACCCTCGACTTCCTCCCGGAGACGCAGCACGTGCGCGAGGGCGACTGGCAGGTCGCCGAGGCGCCCGCCGACCTGCGTGACCGCCGCGTCGAGATGACCGGCCCGACCGACCGCAAGATGACGATCAACGCGCTGAACTCGGGTGCGAAGGTCTGGCTGGCCGACTTCGAGGACTCGCACGCGCCGACGTGGGAGCTCGTGGTGGCCGGGCAGGTCAACCTCATCGACGCCCAGTCCGGCGACGGCAAGCTGACCTTCGACAGCCCCGAGGGCAAGCACTACGAGGTCTCCGCCGACGAGCAGCCGACCGTCGTGCTGCGCCCGCGCGGGTGGCACCTCGACGAGAAGCACATCACCGTCGACGGCGAGAAGATCGCCGGCGGGCTCGTCGACTTCGGCCTCTACTTCTTCCACAACGCCAAGAAGCTGGTCGAGCGCGGCAGCGGGCCGTACTTCTACCTGCCGAAGCTGGAGTCGCATCTCGAGGCGCGGCTCTGGAACTCGGTCTTCGTCAAGGCGCAGGACCTGCTCGGCATCCCGCAGGGCACCGTCCGGGCCACCGTCCTCATCGAGACGATCACCGCGGCGTTCGAGATGGAGGAGATCCTCTACGAGCTGCGCGACCACGCCTCGGGGCTCAACGCCGGGCGCTGGGACTACCTGTTCTCCATGATCAAGAACTTCCGCGAGCAGGGCCAGGACTTCGTCCTGCCCGACCGCAACTCGGTCGGCATGACGGTGCCGTTCATGCGCGCCTACTCCGAGCTGCTCGTGCGCACGTGCCACAAGCGCGGGGCGTTCGCGATCGGCGGCATGGCGGCGTTCATCCCGTCGCGCCAGGACCCCGAGGTCAACGAGAAGGCCATGCAGAAGGTCCACGACGACAAGGCGCGCGAGGCCGGCGACGGCTACGACGGCTCCTGGGTCGCGCACCCCGACCTCGTCGAGATCTGCCGCGAGGAGTTCACCGCCGTTCTCGGCGACCGGCCCAACCAGCTCGACGAGAAGCGCGAGGACGTGAAGGTCGGCGCGGCCGAGCTGCTCGACGTGCGCTCGACGCCGGGTGACGAGACCGAGGCGGGCCTGCGCAACGACGTCAGCGTCGGCCTGCAGTACCTCCAGTCCTGGCTCTCGGGCACCGGGGCGGCCGGCATCTTCAACATGATGGAGGACGCCGCCACCGCCGAGATCTCGCGCTCACAAGTCTGGCAGTGGATCCACAACGACATCGAGCTCGACAACGGCCGCCAGGTCACCGCCGACTACGTCCGCGCGATCGTCGACGAGGAGCTCGAGAAGATCAAGGACGCCCTCGGCGAGCAGGCCTTCGAGACGGGTCGCTGGCAGGAGGCGCGCGACGTCTTCGAGTCCGTGGCGCTCGCGGACGACTACGTCGAGTTCCTCACCCTGCCCGCCTACGAGCTCATCGACTAGAAAGGTCGCGTGTCGACCGAAGGGCCCCCTCGCTCGGAAGGATCGAGCGAGGGGTCCGTTCGCTCGGGACCGGCGGGTGTCGAGTTCCGCGTCGCCGCGTACGACGACCCCGAGAGCTTGCGGTTCGTCGACGCGGTGCAGGCGTTCTACGTCCAGCGCTACGGCGGCGCCGACCGCACGCCCGTCGATCCCGCCGACTTCGCGCCGCCGCGCGGGATCTTCCTGCTCGGCAGCCTGCCGGGCACCGGGCCCGTGTGCTGCGGTGGCTGGCGGCGTCACGACCGGTCGACGATCGACGCCGGCGACGAGGACGTCCTGCACCCGGGCGACGCCGAGATCAAGCGCATGTGGGTCGACCCCGCCCACCGGCGCCGGGGGCTGGCGACGTCGGTGCTCGACGCGCTCGAGCGGGCGGCCCGCGACGCGGGTTGCGCGCGCACGGTCCTCGAGACGGGCACCGAGCAGCCCGAGGCGGTCGCCTTCTACCGTGCCCGCGGCTACGCCCCGATCCCGCGCTTCGGCGTCTACCGCGACGATCCGTCGAGCCTGTGCTTCGCCCGCGAGTTGCCCGAAGCGTGATCAGGGCGACCTCACCCACGTCGGGCCGCGTGGCACGCGCGTGGCTCCCGTGATCTCTCCCCGTGATCTCTCCCCGTGCTTTCCCCCGGCGGCCGGGTGGGGTGCGGGACGACCGCCCTCGCGCGCTAACGTCGCCGTGTCCGACCGACGTCCCGTGGAGGATCGACCGTGGCCCGTCCCCTCAGCGAGTCGATCGAGGCCGGCTGGGCCGAGGCGCTGGAGCCGGTCGCGGACACGGTCGCGGCGATGGGCGACTTCCTGCGCGCCGAGGTGGCCGAGGGCCGCCGGTACCTGCCGGCCGGCGCGAACGTCCTGCGGGCCTTCCAGCAGCCGTTCGAGAGCGTGCGCGTGCTGGTCATGGGGCAGGACCCGTACCCGACGCCCGGGCACGCGGTCGGGCTGTCGTTCTCGGTGGCGCCGGACGTGCGCCCGCTGCCGAAGAGCCTGCAGAACATCTTCCGCGAGTACTCCAGCGACCTCGGCCACCCGCCGCCGAGCACCGGCGACCTCTCGCCGTGGGCGGCGCACGGTGTGCTGCTGCTCAACAGGGTGCTCACCGTGGGCCCGGGGGCGCCGGGCTCGCACCGCAACAAGGGCTGGGAGAAGGTCACCGAGGCCGCGGTCGCCGCGCTCGTCGCCCGCCCCGACCAGCCGCTGGTCGCCGTGCTGTGGGGCCGCGACGCGCAGACCGTCAAGCCGTTGCTCGGCGAGGACGTGCCGACCGTCGAGTCGGCGCACCCCAGTCCGATGTCCGCGGACCGCGGGTTCTTCGGCTCTCGACCGTTCAGCCGGGTCGACGAGTACCTGACCGAGCTCGGCGACGAGCCGGTCGACTGGCGGCTGCCCTAGGGGCTCAGAGCCGTCCCCACCGGCGGCGCCTGCGGCGCACCGGCGAGATCATGCCCCAGCTGTGGGGCGGGGTGGTCTCCGGACGGTGCCGCCCGGCGCGGCGGCGGGAGAACACGAGCCGCCAGATGTCGGACAACCGGCGACGGGGACGCGGGGCCACGACCGGCAGCGGGGGCCGGGGCGCGACGACCGGCGCGAGCGGGGATGCGGTCGGGGGTGCGGCCGTCGCGACCGACGTGCCGCTCGGCATCGCGGTCGAGGCGGGGCCCCAGCCGTCGCCGGCGGGCGTGACCGGCACCGGACCGGTGGGCGTCGCGGGAGGGGCCAGGGTTGCGTCGTTCGGGGGAGCCGATACGTCCGAACGGGCCTCGTCCTCGGTGAGTCGCTCGGAGACGACCCGGAGTGGCGCAGCAGTACGCCCCAGAGCCCCTGGGCGTCCCGGCTGGCTCACGTGGACCTCCGTTCGTCGCTCTCCCCGACGTCGGCGACGACGTCGATCCTGACCGACGTACTGTGCAGATGCAAGAACATCTGCACCGCCGAGAGCCGTTGCACGACCAGGGGGAGGTCGCATGAACGAGCCGACGGACGCCCGCGACGCGCCGAGAGACGACGTCGCGTGGCGCAAGAGTCGCCGCAGCAACCCCAAGGGGAACTGCGTGGAGGTCGCCCCGCTGCCCGACGGCGGGGTCGCCGTGCGCAACTCGCGTCACCGCGACGGGCCGGTCCTCGTCTACACGCGCGCGGAGATGACCGCCTTCCTGCTGGGCGCCAAGGACGGCGACTTCGACGACCTGCTCGCCGAAGGCGCCTGAGACAGGCTGCACCTCCCGTCCGGACCGGGACCGACTGTTAGGGTCGGTCCCGATCCGGGCGCGCTCCCACGCGCGCCGCGTTGCTGGTGGAGGTGCCGGCGTGGTCCCACCCGGGGAACCCGCAGGTGCGGCCGTGCCGCGCGACATCCGTGACGCCCCCGGCGGTGGCCCCACGGTCCTGCGCATCATGCTCGGCCAGCAGCTGCGGGCCCTGCGGGAGCGCGCGGGCGTGACGCGCGAGACCGCGGGCGACCGCATCCGCGGCTCCCACGCCAAGATCAGCCGGCTGGAGAACGGGCGCACCGGGTTCAAGGAGCGCGACGTCGGCGACCTGCTGTCGCTCTACGGCGTCGACCACCCCGACGAGCGCGACGCGATGCTCGGGCTCGCCCGCCAGGCCAACGCACCGGGGTGGTGGCACCAGTACTCCGACCTGCTGCCCTCGTGGTTCGAGACCTACGTCGGGCTCGAACAGGCCGCGACCCAGATCCGCACCTACGAGCCCCAGTTCGTGCCGGGGTTGCTGCAGACCGAGGCGATGGTGCGCCACGTGACCGCGCTCGGGCACGTGTCGATGTCCGACGACGAGGTCGAGCGGCGCGTCGAGCTGCGGCTGCGGCGCCAGGAGGTGCTCGACCGGGACGACGCGCCGACGGTGTGGGCCGTGCTCGACGAGGCGGCGCTGCGTCGGCTGACGGGCGGCCCCGCGGTGATGCGCGACCAGCTCGACCACCTGATCGACGCCTCGGAGCGTCGCGGCGTGGTGGTGCAGATGGTGCCGTTCCATCTCGGCGGGCACGCCGGGGCGGGCGGCCCGTTCAGCATCCTGCGGTTCCCGCGGGAGTCCGCGGTGCCCGACGTCATCTACCTCGAGCAGCTCACGAGCGCGCTGTACCTCGACAAGCGCGCCGACGTGGACGACTACCTCGCCACCATGGAGCTGCTGTGCGTCCAGGCGCTGGCGCCCGACGAGACGCGGGACGCCCTGCGGGCGCTGCGCGCCGAGCTCGGCTGAGCCCCGGCGGGCCTAGCGGGCGACCTTGCCGGCCTTGAGGCAGGAGGTGCAGACGTTCATCCGCTTGCGGTTGCCGTTGTCCAGCCGGGCGTGGACGACCTGCACGTTCGGGTTCCAGCGGCGGTTCGTCCGCACGTGCGAGTGCGACACCGACTTCCCGAACCCCGGGCCCTTCGCGCACACGTCACACACGGCACTCACGGCTGAACTCCTCGACACGCTGACGATTTCCGCGACGGCGCACCCACACCGTCTCCGGTGGCGCGCTCCTGGGCCCAGGGTAACGGAGTCGCGCGCCCGGCCCGTCCGGCGGGGTCCCGGCGAGGCGCGCACCGCCGCTGTCGGTGCGGGATGACATTCTCGAGGGCGTGGTCGGGATGGACACGGCGCTGCGCACGGCGCTGGGCGACAAGACCGCGCGGCCCCTCGCGCGACAGCTCGGGCTGGAGACCGTCGGCGACCTCCTGCGCCACTACCCGCGTCGCTACATCACGCACAACAGGCTCACCCACTCCACCGACCGCGAGGACCAGCGGTTCCGCGCCGGCCAGCACGTCACGCTGCTGGGCACGGTCGAGAACGTCAGCGGGCGCCGGATGCGCCACCGCAAGGGCCACGTCCTCGAGGTCACGGTGTCGGTGGGCGGCCAGCGTTTCACGTGCACGTTCTTCAACCAGCCCTACCGCGAGCGCGACCTGCAGCCGGGCACGACCGCGCTGTTCTCCGGGGACCTGGGCCGCTACCGGGACACGTGGCAGCTCACGGCGCCGGAGTTCATCGTGCTGGGCGAGGGCAACACCGACCTGCCGGGCCTCATCCCCGTCTACCCGGCCAAGCGCAAGCTCCGGTCCTGGGTGATCATGATGGCGGTCCGCCAGGTGCTCGACCTGCTCGACGACCCCGAGGACCCGCTGCCCGACACGCTCCGGGCCGCCCACGGCCTGGTCTCGCTCGGCGACGCCCTGCGCCGGGTGCACCTGGCCGACACCTGGGACGAGCAGGAGGCGGCCCGCCGGCGCCTGGTGTGGGACGAGGCGTTCGGCCTGCAGCTCGCCATGGCGGGCCGGCGCGCGAGCGCCACCACCCGGCCGGCGCCCGCGTGCCCCCACCGCGACGACGGCCTGGCGGCGGCGTTCGACGCGCGCCTGCCGTTCACGCTCACGGGCGCCCAGCAGAAGGTCGGCGATTCACTGGCCGAGGCCCTCGCGGGCGAGGAGCCGCTCAACCGCCTGCTGCAGGGCGACGTGGGCTCGGGCAAGACGATGGTCGCGCTGCGCGCGATGCTCCAGGTCGTCGACGCCGGGCGGCAGGCGGTGCTGCTCGCGCCCACCGAGGTGCTGGCGGCCCAGCACGCCCGCTCCCTGCAGGCGATGCTCGGGCCGCTGGGCCGGGCGGGCGAGCTGGACGCCGACCCGGATCACGCCACCCGGGTCACGCTGCTCACGGGCTCGCTGGGCGCCAAGGCCCGGCGCGAGGCGCTGCTCGACGCGCAGTCGGGCGCCGCGGGCATCGTCGTCGGCACCCACGCGGTGATCCAGCAGAGCGTCGGGTTCGCCGATCTCGGCCTCGTCGTCGTCGACGAGCAGCACCGCTTCGGGGTCCACCAGCGCGACGAGCTGCGATCCCGCCCGGGTCCGACGACGCCGCACGTGCTGGTGATGACCGCGACGCCGATCCCGCGCACGGTCGCGCTGACGCTCTACGGCGACCTCGACACGTCCGTGCTCGACGAGCTCCCGGCGGGCCGGCAGCCGATCGCCACCACGGCCGTGCCCGCGGGCGTCAAGCCCCGGTGGCTCGAGCGGGCGTGGGAGCGCGTGCACGAGGAGGTCGCCGCCGGGCACCAGGTGTACGTCGTGTGCCCGCGGATCGGCGAGGAGGGCGGCGAGCCCGGCGAGACCTGGCCCGAACCGCCGGCCGACGACCTGCTCGACCCGGAGGCGCCGGGGCCCGACGAGTTCGAGCAGGCCCTGCGCACGCTGCGCCCCCCGGACGAGGAGGAGACGCAGGAGGAGGCCGCCCGCCCGCCGCTCGCCGTCACCGAGATCGGCCCGATGCTCGCCGCGGGCCCGCTGGCGGGGCTGCGCCTCGAGATCCTGCACGGCCGCATGCCCACCGACGAGAAGGACGCCGTCATGCGGTCGTTCTCCGAGGGGACGGTCGACGTGCTGGTCGCCACCACCGTGATCGAGGTGGGCGTCGACGTCCCGAACGCCACGATGATGATCATCATGGACGCCGACCGGTTCGGCGTCTCGCAGTTGCACCAGCTGCGCGGGCGCGTCGGCCGCGGATCGGCGCCGTCGTCGTGCCTGCTCGTCACCGAGGCCGTCGGCGGCTCGCCGGCCCTCGAGCGCCTCGAACGACTGGCGGCGACCCCGGACGGGTTCGAGGTCTCCCGCATCGACCTCGAGGTGCGCGACGAGGGCGACGTGCTCGGTGCCGAGCAGTCGGGGCGGCGATCCGGGCTGCACATGCTCTCCGTGCTCAAGCACGGCGACCTCGTGGCCGAGGCGCGCGACGAGGCGCGGTCGGTGGTGGCGGGCGATCCGACGCTCGCGCATCACCCGGGCCTGGCCGGGCTCGTGCGCTCGGTGGTCGGAGAGGACGAGGCGGCGTTCCTCGATCGGCTGTAGGCCGGGGGCGGCCACCGCTCGTCCGCCCGCGCGTCGATGACCCGCGGTGAGCACAGCCGCTCGTCGTCACCGATTCGGGGGAACATCGCGGCGAGCGGTTCTCCGGCCACCGTCACCCTGCCGATGAGCGCGGTGCGACGACCGGCGAGCGCGCTGTGACGGCGTGGCGTGGCGCCCGATGGTCACGGATCGGTTACGTTCTGGTGGTCGCTCGGCATCAGCTTGGCGGCGCGCTCGGCCGCTTCGTCCGACTCCCCGTCCGGCGGCCTCCCCGGAGCGCACGACCTCCCAGGACGGGGCGGGTGACCGACGTCGCGCCGCAGCTCCCCAGCGGCTCGCCGTCCGCGGACCCGGACCGTCCCCACGGTCCAGGCCTGCTGCAGCGCCGCCCGACGGGCGTGGAGTTCACGCATGACCGCTGTGCTGCCCGAGATCGAGGTCCCGCCTCGCGCCGGTCAGGCGGGCCAGGCCCCGCGTCCGCAGGGCCGTCACCGTGCCCCCGAGGACGCGACGACCGGCTCGATGGGCGTCATCCCCGCGGACCGCCGCACGCGGTCCGGTCACGGGCGCCACGGCCGTCCGGAGGGTGCACCCCAGACGGCCCCGGCCCACCCCCTCTCGCGCGCCGCGAAGACCGCCGGGCTCTCGCTCGCGGCCCTCGGTGCCGTGGCGACCGCAGGCGGCGTGGCCACCCACGGCCTCGTCGGCGGCGACGAGCCGCAGGCCACCGGCGAGCACGCGATCGACCCGCAGCTCGCCTCGGCGAACCTCGCGATCGCGCCCGCCGCGCAGGACTCGGCCGCCACCTCGTCGGTGCTCCCGGTCGTCAACAACGCCGCGCCCGCCGCCTCGTCGATCAAGCACGACTCGCCGGACTCCCGCGCCGCGGCCGCCCGCACGGCGCAGCAGACGCAGGAGCGCCAGGCCGCCGCGTCCTCGCAGCGTTCGGAGAAGAAGGAGCCGCAGGCCTCCAGCGCCGGCTCGTCCGCAGCGCAGCAGGCCATCGCGGCCGCGCGCAGCCAGATCGGCGTGCCTTACGTCTGGGGCGGCACCAGCCCGGACGGGTTCGACTGCTCCGGCCTGACGCAGTACGCCTTCGAGAAGGCCGGCATCGAGCTTCCGCGCACCTCCCGCGCCCAGGCCCAGGAGGGCCAGGAGGTCAGCGAGAGCAGCATGCAGCCCGGCGACCTGATCTTCTTCAACAGCCCGGTCAGCCACGTCGGCATCTACATCGGCGGCGGCAAGATGATCGAGGCCCCGCAGACCGGCTCCGACGTCAAGATCTCCGACGTCGAGCGGCGCATGGACGACCTGAACACGATCCGGCGTCTCGGCTGAGCCGACACGCCCTCCACACGTGAAGGGCCCGGGCCCGTCGCCCCGAACGACAGGCCCGGGCCATGTGGTGCGCGGAGGCTCCCCAGCTCCCACTCACCAGGTCCGTGAGCTGTGGATAACCCCGTTGCCCGCGACACAAACCCGGATCCCGGGCCGATCGGTCGATGTCGTGCGCTCGCCGGTGGTCGGGCGGGTGATCAGGGGAGCGAGGTGGACCTCGCGCGGCCCGGTGAGGTGTTCGTGGCGCTCCTGATCTCCTGATCGGCCTCGCCACCGCGTGATCAACGGGGATGTCGTACGCGTAGAAGCAGCGAACCGCACGTTCGCTGCCATCCCGGGGGCCGCCTCCGTCAGGCGCGGAGGCGGTCGCGCAGGTCGCGCGCCCCGCGGACGGCGGCGCGGCGGACGGCGTCGGCGGCCTGGGTGTACTCCGACCCGGGCGAGTCGACGCGCGGGGGAGCGGGGTCGACGGCGCGGGTCTCGCGTGCCTCGGGGGCCCGCCGCGACTGGGCGAGCCCCTCGGCGACGCGCTGGGCGTCCTCCCACGCCGACGCGGCGCGGTCGACGGCGGCGGCGAACTCGGCGCGCCGGGGTCCCGAGGGCTCCTCGTCGGTGGCGAGGAACTCGGCGTCGCCCATGGCCTGCACGAACCGTGCGGTGGCCGGGACGGTGACGTCGGCGAGCGCCGGACGGGCGGCGACGGCGCGCTGGTCGGCCTCGAAGGCGGCGTACTCGGCCTGCAGCGCGGCGAACCGGTCGCGGGCGAGGTGCCAGCGCGCCGCGTCGTGCTCCGCGAGGCGCCCGACTCGGCCCCGCGGGTGACCGTGCACCACCGTGCGCACCCGGGTGACGCCGCGGCGCACCGCGATGACGGTGGCGACGACGGCGGCGATGATCGCCGCGACCAGGTCCGTGACGGCGGCCAGCAGCGCGACCCCGAGGCCCTCCATGTCGCCCGCGGCGACCCAGACGGCCAGGAAGATCACGGGGGAGAGGAGAGCGAGCAGCCCGGCGAGGCCGTACAGCCAGGGCGCGGCGGAACGTCGGGGTCGATCCACGGTGTCCTCCCGGCCTGTGTCGTCTCCCTCCTTGATACCGCACGACGCTGCCCGGCAGGAGGAGTACCGCGGTAGCCTCCGCCGGCCCGGGAGCCGGGTGGCGCAGGCAGGAGGGGTTCGCTCGATGTTCCGCAAGGTGCTCGTCGCCAACCGTGGCGAGATCGCGATCCGGGCCTTCCGGGCCGCCTACGAGCTGGGGGCGGCCACCGTGGCCGTGTTCCCGCACGAGGACCGCAACTCCGAGCACCGGCTCAAGGCCGACGAGGCCTACCGGATCGGCGAGGTCGGCCACCCGGTCCGGGCGTACCTCTCGATCGAGGAGATCATCTCCGCGGCGAAGCGCTCGGGCGCCGACGCGGTCTATCCCGGCTACGGCTTCCTCTCCGAGAACCCGGGCCTGGCCACCGCGTGCGCACAGGCCGGCATCACGTTCGTCGGCCCGCCCCCGCGCGTGCTCGCGATGGCCGGCAACAAGCACAAGGCCGTCGCCGCCGCGTGGGACGCGGGCGTTCCGGTGCTCGATTCGTCGGACCCGTCCGACGACCTCGAGACGCTCCTCGCGGCGGCCGGGTCGATGACCTACCCGCTGTTCGTCAAGGCCGTCGCCGGCGGCGGCGGGCGCGGGATGCGCCTGGTGCGGGAGCACGGCGCCCTGCGCGACGCGCTGGCGGCCGCGATGAACGAGGCCTCGAGCGCGTTCGGCGACGCCACGGTGATCCTCGAGCAGGCCGTGGTCGACCCGCGCCACATCGAGGTGCAGATCCTCGCCGACGGCGACGGGCACGTCATGCACCTCTTCGAGCGCGACTGCTCGGTGCAGCGGCGCCACCAGAAGGTCGTCGAGATCGCGCCCGCGCCGCACCTGACCCCTGAGCTGCGCGAGCGGATCTGCGCGGACGCGGTGAAGTTCGCCGAGGCGATCGGCTACGTCAACGCCGGGACCGTCGAGTTCCTCCTCGACGCGGACGGCAACCACCACTTCATCGAGATGAACCCGCGCATCCAGGTGGAGCACACGGTCACCGAGGAGGTCGCCGACGTCGACCTGGTCGCCGCCCAGATGCGCATCGCGGCCGGCGCCACGCTCGCGGACCTCGAACTCTCGCAGGACTCGGTCGCGCTGCACGGGTTCGCGATCCAGTGCCGCATCACCACGGAGGACCCGGCCAACGAGTTCCGCCCCGACATCGGGATGATCTCGGCCTACCGGTCGGCGTCGGGGTCGGGCGTGCGGCTCGACGGCGGCACCGCGTACGCGGGCGCCGAGATCAGCGCGCACTTCGACTCGCTGCTGGTCAAGGTCACGTGCCGCGGCCGCGACTTCACCACCGCGGTGCGCCGCGCCCGCCGCGCGCTCGCCGAGTTCCGCGTCCGCGGCGTCGCCACCAACATCCCGTTCCTCATGGCCCTGCTCGACGAGCCCGACTTCCGCGAGGGCCGGGTGACGACGTCGTTCATCGCCGAACACCCGGAGCTGCTCGCGGCGCGGGCGCCGGCCGACCGCGGCACCCGCCTGATGACCTACCTCGCCGACGTCACCGTCAACAAGCCCTACGGCGAGCCCCCGCGCCTGGTCGACCCGCGCGAGAAGCTGCCCGCGGTCGACCTGACGACGGCCCCGCCGGACGGCTCGCGGCAGCGGCTCGGCGAGCTCGGCCCCGAGGGCTTCGCGGCGTGGCTGCGCGAGCAGACCAGCGTCCCGGTCACCGACACCACGTTCCGCGACGCCCACCAGTCGCTGCTCGCGACGCGCGTGCGCACCCGCGACCTCACCGACGTCGCGCCGCACGTCGCGCGCACCACCCCGGAGCTCCTCTCGCTCGAGGCCTGGGGCGGCGCGACCTACGACGTCGCGCTGCGCTTCCTCGCCGAGGACCCGTGGGAGCGCCTGGCGCGCCTGCGCCAGGCCGTCCCCAACCTGTGCCTGCAGATGCTGCTGCGCGGGCGCAACACCGTCGGCTACACGCCCTACCCGACCGAGGTCACCGACGCGTTCGTCGCCGAGGCCTCCCGCGTGGGCATCGACATCTTCCGGATGTTCGACGCCCTGAACGACGTCGGGCAGATGCGCCCGGCCATCGACGCCGTCCGCGCGTCCGGCGGCGCCGTGGCCGAGGTGGCGCTCTGCTACACCGGCGACCTCTCCGACCCGGGCGAGACGCTCTACACCCTCGACTACTACCTGCGCCTCGCCGAGCAGATCGTCGACGCGGGCGCCCACATCCTGGCGATCAAGGACATGGCGGGCCTGCTGCGCCCACCGGCCGCGCGCACGCTCGTCACCGCGCTGCGGGAGCGTTTCGACCTGCCCGTGCACCTGCACACCCACGACACGGCGGGCGGCCAGCTGGCGACGCTCACCGCCGCGATCGACGCCGGGGTGGACGCGGTCGACGCCGCCGTGGCGAGCATGGCGGGCACGACGTCGCAGCCCTCGCTGTCCGCGCTGGTCGCGGCCACCGACCACAGCGAGCGCACGACGGGCCTGAGCCTCGACGCCGTCAACGCGCTCGAGCCGTACTGGGAGCTCGTCCGCAAGGTGTACGCGCCGTTCGAGGCCGGGCTCGCGTCGCCGACCGGGCGCGTCTACACCCACGAGATCCCGGGCGGGCAGCTGTCGAACCTGCGCCAGCAGGCCGTCGCGCTGGGGCTGGGCGACCGCTTCGAGCAGGTCGAGGACGCGTACGCGGCCGCCGACCGGATGCTCGGCCACCTGGTGAAGGTGACGCCGTCGTCGAAGGTCGTCGGCGACCTCGCCCTGCACTTCGTCGGCGCCGGCGTCGACCCGGCGGCGTTCGAGGCGGAGCCCTCGAAGTTCGACATCCCCGACTCGGTGATCGGCTTCCTGCGCGGCGAGCTGGGCGACCCGCCCGGCGGCTGGCCCGAGCCGCTGCGCACGCGCGCGCTCGAGGGCCGCCCGGCAGAATCCAACTCCGGGCGCGCCGGCCTCGCCGAGCTCACCGACGACGACCGCAAGGGCCTCGAGGTCGACCGCTCCTCGACGCTCAACCAGCTGCTCTTCCCCGGCCCGACCGAGGACTTCCGCGAGCACCGCAGCGCCTATGGCGACACGTCGGTGCTGCGCAGCCAGGAGTTCTTCTACGGGCTGGAGTCCGAGCGGGAGTACGCGGTCGAGATCGACACCGGGGTGCAGCTGCTCATCGAGCTCCAGGCGATCTCGGAGCCCGACGAGCGCGGCATGCGCACCGTGCTGATGTCGCTGAACGGCCAGCTGCGCCCGCTGTCGGTGCGCGACCGGTCGGTCGACACCGACGTCAAGGCCGCCGAGAAGGCCGACCGCAGCGACCCGGGCCACGTGCCGGCGCCGTTCGCCGGGGTGGTCACGCTGCAGGTCGCAGAGGGTGACCGGGTCGAGGCAGGCGCCACCGTCGCGACGATCGAGGCGATGAAGATGGAGGCCTCGATCACGGCGCCGAAGGCCGGCACGGTCGAGCGTGTGGCGATCGGCTCGGTGCAGCAGGTCGAGGGCGGCGACCTGGTCGTGGTCCTGTCCTCGTGACCCGGATCATCGGCGGCTCGGCCGGTGGGCGGCAGATCGCCGTCCCGCCGACCGGCACCCGGCCGACGTCCGACCGGGTGCGCGAGGCCCTGTTCTCGGCGCTGGACGCGCGCGGGGTGATCGAGGACGCCGAGGTCCTCGACCTCTACGCAGGCTCGGGCGCGCTGGGGATCGAGGCGCTCTCGCGCGGCGCGTCCACCGCGGTCCTCGTCGAGCGCGACCCCCGGGCGTGCGCGGTGATCCAGAGCAACGTGGGCGTCGCGGGCGTGCACGGGGCGCTCGTGCGGCGCAGTGCGGTGGAGGCATACCTGAGGAAGACCCCTGGTCCCGTCGACCTCGTGTTCGTCGACCCGCCCTACACCGACGCCGTCGACGACGTCCTGGCGCGCCTGCCGCGGTGGACGCGGAAGAACGCCGTGGTGGTGGTCGAGCGCGACTCGCGGTCCCCCGCCCCGGCGTGGCCCGACGGCCTCGAGCCCGACGAACCCCGGACCTACGGCGAGACGACCCTCTACCTCGCGACCTCCGCGGGCTGAGGCGGCGTGTGAGCGATGCGGCATCGCTGGCGTCTGACGCCAGGATCGCCACACGCTCGCTGACGCGACACGCCGTGCCGGTGTCGTGTCAGTCCGCGTCGATCCAGGAGGCGATGACCTCGTCGATCCGGATGTCCTCGTAGGTCACGTGCGAGTCCACCTCGTCCGGGAGGTTCGTGCGCCGGCTCCCCGAGCGCGTGGCGTCGACGCTTGAGCAGGTTGAGGACCTCGGCCTGCAGGGAGACCTTCGCGCGCAGGTCCTTGGACCTGGAGGCCGAGGTGCTCGACCTCCAGCTTCGGCACGTCGAGGTAGACGTCGGGCCGCCCGCCCGCCGCCTGGCGTCCGCTCGCCGTCCCGGACGCGCGGCGCCGGCCGGCGGGGCGCTCGTCCTGCCGGCGGGCCGTGGTCTTCTCGGCGCGCCCGTCTCCGTCGCCGTCGGACGTGCTCGGTCGCCGGGTGCGGCGTGGGGGACCGTCAGCCATGCGTGCCTCCTGTTCGGTGCCGGGAGGGTGGCCGCACGAGACGGCGCCGGAAACGAGCCCGGTCGGCGCAGCCGGCCCCTCCCGACGGCGCAGAACGCCGGCGGTGACCGCTCTGACAGCATCGGCCGATGCGGCGGAACGCCCTCGTCGGGCTCCTGGTGGCCGGGCTCGCCGTGGGCGGCTGTACGCCCGGGGTCGAGCGCGCGCCGTCCGGACCGCCGACCGCCGAGCAGGTGGACCGGGCCCTGCGCTTCGCCGCGCTCGCGCGACTGCCCGCCGGCGGTGTCGTCACGCGCCTCGAGACCCAGAGCGGCATCGACACACGCGTCGTGCTGACCGTGCGCCTCGCCGACGTCGCGGCCTGGCGCGCGGCCTCGGGGATGGCGCCCGACGGCGCCCAGCAGCGGATCGTGAACCCCGACGGCGCGATCGTGTACCGATCCGCGACGTCGGTGCCGGGCGAGCTGACGGTCACGGCGTTCACCACCTGACGCGCGGCCCACCCGGCGCCGATCTCAGCCGCCGATCGCCGCCAGGAACGCGTCCGCGCCCTCGACGTCGACGTCGCGCAGGCGCTTCTTCCGCCACGCCGAGGCGGTCACCGCCGCGTGCACCTCGACGACGTTGTCGCTCCCGGTCTCGCGGTGGGTCTCGCGGTAGCCGCACGCGACGCTCACCCGGCGCGACGCGGCGTTCCCCTCGGCAGCGGCGGTGACCGCGCGCGTCATCCCGAGCGGACCGAACGCGAGCTCGAGCAGCATCAGCCGCACCCGCGTCCCCAGCCCGCGGCCCTGCTCGGCGCGCGCGAGCCACGACGAGGTGCGCGCCGTCCCCGCCGGGTCGTCGACCTCGTGCGCCAGGACCGCGAGCCCCAGCGCGCGGCCCCCGTCCAGCACCGCCAGCGGGACGCGCCAGCGTGCCGCCGACGGTGCCTCCCGCAGCCGCCACGCCCACTCGAGGAACCGGCGCGCGGCGGCCGCGCCCTCGTCCTCGGGCCAGCCCAGCAGCTCCCCGGCGCGCCCCGGCTCGACGATGCCGCCGGGCTCGGCGACGATCTCGGCGAGCTCGAGCAGCTCCTCGTCGGTGGGCCCGAGGAGCACCGTGCCCCGGTGCGCCACCCGCAGCCCGTACTGCGGGTAGAGCGTCGCCAGGTCGGCCCGGAGGAGGTCGGCGTCCACGCCGGGCATCGTGCCGCGTGGCCGGGTCGAGCTCGCGCTCCGCTTCGTCACCCGGATGACATGATCGGCCCATGGCGATCGCGGTCTGCCCCGGCTCGTTCGACCCGGTCACGCTCGGGCACGTCGACGTCGTCACCCGCGCCGCGGCGCTGTTCGACGAGGTGGTCGTCGCGGTCGCGGTGAACCCCGCGAAGCAGGGCATGTTCACCGTCGAGGAGCGCCGCGAGCTGCTGGCCACCGCGCTCGCGGACGTCCCCAACGTCCGCACCGACGCCTTCGAGGGCCTCGTCGTCGACTACTGCACCGCGATCGGCGCCGCCACGCTGGTCAAGGGCCTGCGCACGGCGGTCGACTACGGGTTCGAGGAGCCGATGGCCCAGATGAACCGCCACCAGACCGGCGTCGACTCGACCTTCCTCATCACCGACCCCCGGTACTCGTACGTCTCGAGCTCGCTGGTCAAGGAGGTCGCGCGTGGGGGCGGGGACGTCTCCGCGTTCCTGCACCCCGAGGTGCACCGGCGCCTGCTGGAGCGTCTCGCCTGAGTGCGGCGACACGCCGGTGGGGACGCGCAATCCGGGGACGCCGTGATCGGCGGCGGCACACTGACGCCCGTGTATCGCGTGTTCGAGGCGCTCGACGAGCTCGTGACCCTCTGCGAGGAGGCGCGCGGGCTCCCCATGACCACCAGCTGCGTCGTGCCGCGCGGCGACGTACTCGAGCTCCTGGACGACGTGCGCGAGGCGATCCCGGGTGAGCTCGACGACGCCCAGGACGTCCTCGACCACCGCGACAAGCTCGTCGCGGACGCGACCGAGGAGGCCGAGCGCACCCGGACCGAGGCGCAGACCGAGGCCGACCGCCTCCTCGCCGAGGCCCGGGAGCAGGCCCAGCAGATGATCGCCGAGGCCGAGCACGAGGCCGAGCGCACCGTGGGCCGCGGGCGCCGCGAGTACGCCGAGCTCACCGAGCGCGCCGAAGCCGAGGCCGAGCGCATGGTCGAGGCCGGTCGACAGAACTACGAGCACTCCGTCGCCGACGGGCGCGCCGAGCAGGCCCGGCTCGTCGAGGCGCACGAGGTCACGCGCGCCGCGCACGTCGAGGCCGAGCGTATCGTCGACGCCGCCACCGACGAGGCCGACCGCCGCCGCGCCGAGTGCGACCACTACGTCGACGGCACGCTCGCCGACTTCTCCGAGACCCTCGAGTCGGTGCTCGACACCGTCGGGCGCCACCGCCACGAGCTGCGCATGAGCGGCCCCGCCGGCCAGGGCGCCGCCGGGCCTCCGCGCAGCCGGGAGGACGACGAGACGGAGAACCGCGAGGCCGCCCCGCGCGAGGGCTGGCGCCGGTGGAGCGAGCGGCTCGGCGCCTGAGCGCCCTCGCGTAGACTCGCCCGTCGGGCCGCGGCGTGCGGCCGCGTGATTCCGGCTGACAGCCATACCCCGGCGGGACCAGCGAGATGACAGGCGAGAAGAAGTCCGAACCCATCCTCGACGCGGCCAGCCCCTGGGTGGTCGACGTCGCGCGCGAGCTGCTGCGCCGACCCGGCCAGATGAAGACGCTGCAGCGCGACATCCCCGCCCCCGAGGGTTTCGGGCTCGAGATGGTCGGCGTGCCGGTGGGCGAGCCGATCCACCTCGACCTGCGTCTCGAGTCGGTGATGGAGGGCGTGCTGGCGTCCGGCACGGTCGAGGCCGACGTGCGCGGTGAGTGCTCGCGCTGCCTCGAGCCGTTCACCGACCACGTCGACGTCGACCTCACCGAGCTCTACGCCTACCCCGACTCCGTCACCGACGACACGGCGGACTCCGACGAGGTCAGCCGGATCGTCGACGAACGCATCGACCTGGAGCCGGCCGTGCGCGACGCGGTCCTGCTCGAGCTGCCCGTCACGCCGCTGTGCCGCGAGGACTGCCCGGGCCCGGAGTCGCCCGACCCCGAGGCATGGGCCTTCGTCCCGGCCGGGCAGGCGCGTGAGACAATCGATCCTCGCTGGGCCGCGCTGCAGGAGAAGTACGGCGGCGCAAGCAGTCACGAGAACTGAGGAGAGCTGACCGAAGTGGCCGTCCCGAAGCGCCGGATGTCCCGCGCGAACACCCACGCCCGCCGCTCGCAGTGGAAGGCGTCCGTGCCGCAGCTCGTGGCGTGCCAGAACAAGGCCTGCGCGCAGCCGAAGCCGCCGCACGTCGCCTGCCCGCACTGCGGCCAGTACGCCGGCCGCCGGGCCGTCACCCCGGCCTGAGGGCCGCACCGGACACGCCCGCGGCATGACGGCGTCGAGCACCCGGTCGGCGGACAGCCCGGCGGAGCCCACACTCGGTGACGTGCTGGGGGTCGACCTCGACCCCGAGCTGGTCGAGCTCGCCCTGACCCACCGCTCCTACGCGTACGAGCACGGCGGACTGCCGACCAACGAGCGCCTCGAGTTCCTCGGTGACGCCGTGCTCGGCGTCGTCGTCACCGAGCGGCTCTACCGGGAGCACCCCGACCTGCCCGAGGGCCAGTTGGCCAAGCTGCGCGCCAGCGTCGTCAACATGCACGCGCTCGCAGGCGTCGCGCGCGAGCTCGATCTGGGCGACCGCCTGCACCTCGGCCGCGGTGAGGAGCTGACCGGCGGGCGCGACAAGCCGAGCATCCTCGGCGACGCCGTCGAGGCCGTGCTGGGCGCGGTGCACCTCCAGCACGGCATCGAGATCTCCCGCCAGGTCGTCGAGCGTCTCTTCGGCGAGTTGCTGCGCACCGCGCCCCTCCTCGGCGCCGGGCTCGACTGGAAGACCAGCCTCCAGGAGCTCACGGCCGCCTCCGATCTCGGCGTGCCCGAGTACCGGATGGCCGAGGAGGGCCCCGACCACCTCAAGGTGTTCACGGCCACGGTGGTCGTCGCGGGCGAGGAGCGGGGCACCGGGGTCGGGCGCACCAAGAAGGAAGCCGAGCAGAAGGCCGCCCGCACGGCATACCAGTTCCTCGAGGGGGACGACGGGTCGGGTGCCTGAGCTCCCCGAGGTCGAGGTCGTCCGGCGGGGACTCGCCGACCACGTGCTCGGCCGCCGGGTGAAGTCCGTCGAGGTCACCCACCCCCGCTCCGTGCGCCGCCAGGCAGGCGGCGCCGTCGAGCTCGGGGAACGGCTCTCCGGGCGGGTCCTGCGGGCCGCGCGCCGTCGCGGCAAGTACCTGTGGCTGGAGCTCGGCGAGCCGGACGGCGAGGTCGAGGCCGCCCTGCTCGCGCACCTCGGCATGAGCGGGCAGCTGCTCGTCCAGCCCGCCGACCGGCGCGACGAGGTGCACCTCCGCATCCGCCTACGCTTCGACGAATCAGACGAGCACGCCGAGAGGGGGTCCGAGCTGCGGTTCGTCGACCAGCGGACGTTCGGCGGGCTCACGGTCACCGACGTCACCGGCCCGGAGGCGCTCCCGGTGCCCGTGGCGCACATCGGCCGCGACCCCCTCGACCCGGCGTTCGACGCCGAGGTGGCCGTCGGCGCCCTGCGCCGCCGGCGGACCGGGCTCAAGCGCGCCCTGCTCGACCAGACCCTGGTGTCGGGGATCGGCAACATCTACGCCGACGAGTCGCTGTGGCGGGCGAAGCTGCACTACGAGCGCCCGACCGCGACGCTGACCCGTCCCGAGGGGCGGCGCCTGCTGGCGGCGGCGGGGGAGGTCATGGGCGAGGCACTCGCGGCGGGCGGCACGTCGTTCGACGCGCTGTACGTGGACGTCAACGGCGACTCGGGTTACTTCGACCGCGCGCTCGCCGTGTACGGGCAGCAGGACCGCCCCTGCCCGCGCTGCGGTACGCCGGTGCGGCGCGCGCCGTTCATGAACCGCTCGTCGTACTGGTGCCCGACCTGCCAGCCCCGCCCGCGGCGCCGGCACGTCTGACCGCTCCCGTCGCCTGGGGCGCCTCGCCGTCCCGCCGGCCCGAGAGTCAGCGCTCGCCGCGCACGGAGCGGCGGATCTCCTCGAGCTTGTCGCGGGCCGCGGCGTCGTGGTCGGCCTCGCGCTCGGCCCGCTCACGCCCCGCGGGGCTCTCGGCCACGAGCTCCTCGTAGCCCGCGGCGGTCGCGGAGCGGCGCTCGATCGTCTCGCGGACGTGCTCGAACGTGGGCACACCGTCCTCGGTGTACCCCGGCTCGTGCTCCGGCTCGGTCACACCTCGAGCCTAGACACGTCGGGCCCCGCACCGCGAGGGTGCGGAGCCCGTGACGCAGGGGCCGCTAGTCGCGGTTGCCCTCCATGAGCTGCTTGAACTCCTCGAGCGCCTTCTCGATCTTCTTCTGCGGGTCGTCGAAGAGCTTCGCGAGGGCGTCACCCGCGGCGCCACCCGGCGTGTTCACGTGGAGGCTGACCTCGACGCCGGTCGTGTCGCCGTGCGGGTCGAAGCGCACCGCGCCGCCGGTCTCGACGTGGTTGTTGCTCTCCTCGAGCGACTTCCACGCGATCTTCCGGTCGGTCTCCTCGTCGATGATCTTCGCGTCCCACTCGATCTGCTTGCCGAGCGGGCCGTCGACGACCCAGTGCGTGACGCCCGCGTCACCGCTCTTCGGCTCCACCGACTTCACGTCGTCCAAGATCTGCGGCAGGTGGGTGAGCGGTCGCCACCACTGGTAGCACTGCGCGGCCGGCGCGTTGACCTCGAGGTAGTGCGTTGCGGTAGCCATGCGGAGGGATTGGCGAGGGACCCGGGGTTCGAAACCGGCCGGGATCCGCCGCGACCGACGTTTCACGGCTCGCGTAGCGTTCCGCGGCACCCGGGCGGGGGAGGAGGACCGGGCGTGCACCTGAAGAGCCTCACGCTGAAGGGCTTCAAGTCCTTCGCGTCGTCGACGACGCTGCGCTTCGAGCCGGGCATCACCTGCGTGGTCGGGCCCAACGGCTCCGGCAAGTCCAACGTCGTCGACGCCATCAGCTGGGTGCTGGGCGAGCAGGGGGCCAAGGCCCTGCGCGGCGGCAAGATGGAGGACGTCATCTTCGCCGGCACGTCGGGGCGCGCCCCGCTGGGCCGCGCCGAGGTCACGCTGACCATCGACAACGCCGACGGCGCCCTGCCGATCGAGTACGCCGAGGTGTCGATCACCCGCCGCGTGTTCCGCTCCGGGGCGGGCGAGTACGAGATCAACGGGAGCAGCTGTCGTCTGCTCGACGTCCAGGAGCTGCTCTCCGATTCGGGTATCGGCCGCGAGCTGCACGTCCTCGTCGGCCAGGGCCAGCTCGACACCATCCTGCAGTCGCGGCCCGAGGAGCGCCGGGCGTTCATCGAGGAGGCCGCCGGCGTCCTCAAGCACCGCAAGCGCAAGGAGAAGGCGCTGCGCAAGCTCGAGGCGATGCAGGCGAACCTCACGCGCCTGTCCGACCTCACCACCGAGCTGCGCCGCCAGCTCAAGCCGCTCGGTCGCCAGGCCGAGATCGCCCGCCGCGCCCAGACCATCCAGGCCGACCTGCGCGACGCCCGGCTGCGTCTCGCCGCGGACGACCTGGTGACCCTGCGCACCACGATCTCCCGCGAGCAGGCCGACGAGGACGCCGCCCGGCAGCGCCGCGACGAGACCGAGCGGTCGCTCGCCGAGGTCGGCGAGCAGGTGACGACCCTGGAGGCGGCGGTCGAGGCCGCGACGCCGGCGCACACGCGGGCGCAGGAGGGCTGGTACCGGCTCTCGGCGCTGCAGGAGCGCCTGCGCGGCACGGTCGCGCTGGCCGCCGAGCGCCATCGGCACGTCGCGACCGCCGAGGACGCGCCCACCGGCCCCGACCCCGACGAGCTCGAGCGCCGTGCGGGCGAGGCGGCCGAGCACGAGGCCGCCCTCGAGGCGGAGGTCGCCGAGGCCCGCGCCACCCTCGAGGCGCACGCCGAGAGCCGCGAGCAGGCCGAGGACGCACTGACCGCGGCCGACCGACGTCTCGCCGCGGCCACCCGCGCCGCCGCCGACCGCCGGGAGGGCGTGGCGCGCCTCGCCGGCCAGGTGGAGACGCTGCGCGGGCGCCTGGCGTCGTCCACCGAGGAGCTCGAGCAGATCGCGGCCGCGCTGACCGAGGCCGACGAGCGTGCCGCCCTGGCCCGCGAGGAGCTGGCCGCGGTGGAGGAGGAGACGGGTCCTTCGCCGGTGACCGCCGAGCCGGCGGCGGAGCGGGTCGAGGAGCCCGACGACGACTCCCCGGACCCCGAGGCCGCCCTCGACGCCGCCGTCGAGCGCCACGAGGCCGCCCGGGCCGCCGTCGACACCGCCGGTGCCGCGCACCGCGACGCCGAGCGCGACCGCGCCCACTGGCAGGCCCGCACGGATGCGCTCGCCCTCGGCCTGACCCGCCGCGACGGCGCCGGCGCCCTGCTCGCCGCCGCGGACCCGGTGCCGGGGGTCCTCGGGTCGGTGGCCGCCCTGCTGCGGGTGAACGGCGGGGACGAGGACGCGGTCACCGCGGCGCTCGGCCCGGCCGCCGACGCGGTCGCCGTGCGCGGGCCGGACGCGGCCGCCGACGCGCTCGACCGGCTCCACGACACCGAGGGCGGACGCGCCGGGCTGCTGGTCGGCGGGAGAGCAAGCATCCACGGGGGCACGCCGACAGGGGAGCTCGACCATGGCCGCGGCGGTGACGGGGCGGCTTCGTCGCGGGGCGCGCCGCCGGCGGGCACCCGCTGGGCCGCCGACCTGGTCCGCGCCCCGGACGAGCTCGCCGGCGCCGTCGCGCGCGTGCTCGCCGGCGTCGTCGTCGTCGACGACCGCGCGGCTGCCCGCGCCGTCGTCCGCGACCACCCGCACCTGCGCGCCGTCACCCGCGACGGGGACCTCCTCGGCGCCGACTGGGCGGCCGGCGGCCCCTCGGGCAACCCGAGCCTGCTCGAGATGCAGGCCGCCGCCGACGAGGCGGGCGACCGGCTCGCCGCCGCCGAGCGCCACGTCCGCGAGGCCGACGCCGCGCTCGAGGCGGCGCGCGAGGCCGAGTCGGCCGCCCGCGCCGAGGTCGGGGTCGCCCGCCAGGTCCGCGACGACCGGCGCCGCGCCGACGCCGAGGCCCGCCGCGCCGCCGAGGCCCGCCGCGCGGCCGACGACGCCGCACGCGCCGAATCCGCGCGTCGCCACGGCCGCCTGTCCGAGACCGTGCGCGCCGCGGAAGCGGAGTCCCAGCGCCTCATCGAGCGGCGCGCGGCGGTGGAGCGCACCCGCGACGAGCGCCGCGACGAGCTCGAGGAGCTCACCGAGCGGCTCGCGATGGCCCAGGACGAGGCGGCCGAGCTGGCCGACGGGGCCGCGGGCGCCGATGCGGAGGACCACGCGGCGGAGCGCGACCGGGCGTCCGCGGCGCTGACGGCAGCCCGGGCCGCCGAGGTCGACGGCCGCCTGGCGCTGCGCACCGCCGAGGAGCGCCTGCGCGCCGTCGCCGGGCGCGCCGAGGGGATGCGCCGGCGGGCGGAGGGCGAGCGCGAGACCCGGGCTCGCGCCGAGGAGCGGGCCCGCGAGCGCGCGCGGGTCGCGGCGCTCACCGGGGAGGCCGTCCGCCACGGCGAGGACGCGCTGGCGCGCCTGCAGAGCTCGCTCGCCCGCGCCGCGGAGGCCCGCGACGCCGCCGGGGCCGTCCGCACGGCACGGGCCGGCGAGCTCGACACCGCCCGTGAGCGGCAGCGGGAGCTGCAGGCCTCGCTCGAGCGGTTGACCGACGCGGTGCACCGCGACGAGGTCGTGCGCGCCGAACAGCGCACGCGCCTACAACAGATGGAGGCCGGGATCGGCGAGCGGTTCGGGATCGGGCTCGAGGACCTCGTCACCGAGTACGGCCCCGACGTCCCGATCCCCCCGCCCGCCGGTGAGGTCGCCGAGGTCGAGGCGGCCCGGGAGCGCGGGGAGCAGGTCGTCATGCCCCCGCCCGAGCCGTTCGACCGCGCCACCCAGCAGCGCCGGGCGACGCGGGCGGAGAAGGAGCTCGGCCAGCTCGGCAAGGTCAACCCGCTCGCCCTCGAGGAGTACGCCGCGCTCGAGGAGCGCTACCGCTTCCTGTCGACGCAGCTCGAGGACGTCAAGAACAGCCGCAAGGACCTGCTCGAGGTGGTCTCGCAGGTCGACGCCACGATCCTCGAGGTCTTCGCGACGGCCTTCGCCGACGTCGCGCGGGAGTTCGAGGCGGTGTTCCCCGTGCTCTTCCCGGGTGGCGACGGCCGGCTCGTGCTCACCGACCCCGACGACCTGCTGGCCACCGGTGTCGAGGTCGAGGCGCGCCCGCCGGGCAAGAAGGTCAAGCGGCTCTCGCTGCTCTCCGGCGGCGAGAAGTCGCTGACGGCCGTGGCCATGCTCGTGGCGATCTTCCGGGCGCGCCCCTCGCCCTTCTACGTCATGGACGAGGTCGAGGCGGCGCTCGACGACGCCAACCTGCGGCGGCTCATCGGGCTGCTCGCCGAGCTCCGCCGCAACTCCCAGCTCGTGATCATCACCCATCAGAAGCCCACGATGGAGATCGCGGACGCGCTCTACGGCGTGAGCATGAGAGGCGACGGGATCACCGCTGTCATCTCGCAACGCCTGCGTGGCGCGGATGCGCCCGGACCGTATGCCGAGACCACTCCGTCGTGATCACTGTACGTGCTGTTACGTTGCTCTGAGTATCACCAGCCGCCTTGATCGGGGGTCGAGGACGACGCTGTCGTGGCCTCCCGGCTCGCGATCGGCGCCTCTATCGTGCTGGTGAGGCGCTGCGAGCGGGCTGAGGCTGATCGGGGGGCGACATGACGGCGGTACGATCGAGTCCCCCCACCGGCCGGCACGCCCGCCGGGAGACCGGGGCGCCGTCGGGTCCGCTGGTGCCGCTGCGGACCGTGGTCCGGGCGTCGGCTCCTGCCCCGAGTCCCTCCGGGGCCGTCGAGCTCGCGCCGGGACGCCTGGTGATCGACAGCTCCTACTCCCGGTTGAGCCCGCACCTCGGCGCGCGCCGTGTCGCGGTGAGCGTCGACGGCTACCCGTGGCGCTTCGCCTGGGGCCGCACGCCGATCGACCTGCCCGCGGGCCGGCACCTCGTGGAGATCGAGGTCGAGCACGGCCGCACCGGCCGGCGCTCCTGGGGCCACGTCGCCGACGCGGTGCCGGTGTGCGCGGGCAACACCGTCGAGGTCTTCTACCGCGCGCCCGCCCTGCCGCGCCTCGCCGGCTCGCTGGGCCCGGCTCGCCAGCGGACCGCCGGGTTCGCGATGTGCGCGGCGCTGCTGGCGCTCGGGGGCGTCGCCGTCCTCGCCGGGCTGGGACTGCTCGTGCTGGCGGTGGTCCTGCTCGCGGCGTGAGGGATCGCGCCGGAGACCACGGGCGTCGTGGTGCACGTGCGGGCGCCCGCGACATGCCCGGTGCGCTCCTGGTCCTCCGCGGCGGGAGCGGGTGGACGCCGGGCGAGGATGATCGTTGCGGCGGCTCCGTGCCCCGGACGACATCGGGTCGACCGAGCACCTGGAGCGATCACCGGTCTCACCCCGACGTCCGCCCACCCCGTCGTGTCCCGGAGCCCGTGAGTGCTTCGCTTCGCGATGCGGTCCACGAGAGCCGACAGGCCCGCTCGCAGTCCACCCGGCCGCGCGCCGCCACCGCGCGCGGCTGGGAGACTGACCGGCGTGTCGTTCCGGAGCTCGCCGCTGACCTCCCCGCTCGGCCTTCCCGCCGCCCCGCCGCCGCCCCCGCCCGCGCCCCTGCCGCCCGGGTTGATCGCCACGATCGTGGTGGTCGCGGTGGTCGTCGTCCTGCTCATCGTGCTGGGCGTCGGACTCGCCCTGCGCCGGCGCCGACAGGTCTCGCTCGCCGAGGAGCAGGAGGAGGCCAAGCCCACGAAGGGCTCGTACCAGGCGGGCGGCGGGTTCAGCTTCAGTGCGGGTAGCGGCGGCGCCACGCTCGCCCCGCCGCACCCCGAGCCCGGACCCACCCCGGAGCCCGCCGAGCCCGCCGAGCCCGACACCGCCGAGCGGCCCCAGCCCGACACCGCCGAGCCAGACGCCGCTGCCACGGGCCCCGGGCCGCTCGCCGAGCCGGAGGCCGCCGAGCCGGAGGCCCCTGAGCCGGAGGCCCCTGAGCCGGAGGCCGCCGAGCGTGAGACCCCTGAGCAGGAGACACGGGCGGGGCCGGAAGCGCCCGCGGCGCCGACGTCCACCGAGACCGTCGCCCCCTCAACCGGGGCGACCGTCGCTCCCGCCGCACCCGCCGAGGAGATCCCCTCCGCCGAGGGCCGCCTCGAGCGGCTGCGCGGCCGGTTGGGACGCTCGCGGTCGACACTCGGCCAGGGTCTGCTCGGTCTGCTCGGCGCCGGGGACCTCGACGAGGACTCGTGGGAGGAGGTCGAGGACACGCTGCTGCTGGCCGACCTCGGCTCGGCGACCACCCAGGAGATCGTCAGCAAGCTCCGCGAGCGCATCGCCTCGCGCGGCGTCCGCACGCCGGAGCAGGCTCGCGACCTGCTGCGGGAGGTGCTCGTCGAGGCGCTCGGACCGGACATGGAGCGGTCCGTGCGCGCGCTCGCGCACGACGGGCGTCCCGCGGTCGTGCTCGTCGCGGGGGTCAACGGCACCGGCAAGACCACGACCACCGGCAAGCTCGCCCGCGTCCTCGTCGGCGGTGGGCACGTCGTCATGCTCGGTGCCGCCGACACGTTCCGCGCCGCGGCCGCCGAGCAGCTCGCGACATGGGGCGAGCGCGCCGGTGCCGAGACGGTCCGCGGCAAGGAGGGCGCCGACCCCGCCAGCGTCGCGTTCGACGCCGTCAAGCGCGGCACCGACGCGGGCGTCGACGCGGTCCTGCTCGACACGGCGGGCCGCCTGCACACCAAGACGGGCCTGATGGACGAGCTCGGCAAGGTCAAGCGGGTCGTCGAGCGCCAGGCCGAGGTCGACGAGGTCCTCCTCGTCCTCGACGCCACCACGGGCCAGAACGGGCTGACCCAGGCGCGCGTGTTCAGCGAGGTCGTCGACGTCACCGGCGTCGTGCTCACCAAGCTCGACGGCACCGCCAAGGGCGGCATCGTCTTCCAGGTGCAGCGCGAGCTCGGCGTGCCGGTGAAGCTCGTGGGGCTCGGCGAGGGCCCCGACGACCTCGCGCCGTTCGAGCCCGGCGCGTTCGTGGACGCGCTGCTGACGTAGCCCTGTCGGGGCGCGCCTCTACCGTGCAGCCCATGCCCGGCATCGCTCGCCTCCAGGTCACCGCCTTCGACACCCCCGACCCGCACGCGCTCGCCCGCTTCTACTCCACGATCCTCGGCCTCCCGGTCGCCGACCCGACCGAGGACGACTGGGTTGAGCTCGACGCCGGGGGTGCGCCCACGCTCGCCTTCCAGCTCGCGCCGGCCCGGCGCGCCCCGGCGTGGCCGCAGGAGGGCGCGCTCCAGGCCCACCTCGACCTCGAGGTCGAGGACCTCGACGACGGCGAGGCGGCGGTACTCGCGGCCGGGGCGACCAGGTCCGAGACGCAGCCGGGGACGACGTTCCGGGTCTACCTCGACCCCGACGGCAACCCCTTCTGCCTCGTCCTCCAGAGTGGTGGCGGCGCGGGCGCGTGAGTCGGCCGGTGCTCCGATCGGGCAGCCGATGCTCGCGCAGCGTCATGGCCGGCGTCTCACGCCGACGATGACGCTCCGGATTGCCCGGCTGCGAAACATGATGGTGACACCGGTCGCCCGGCTGTTAACTGCCACGAAACACCACGCGCTCTCATCCGAAACACGACCTGCGCATCCTCGCTCAGCGAAATCGGTTCCCCCGCGACGAAGGGAAGCTGCTGGCCGTGGAACTCGACAGCGGAACGATCGCCTGGATGTTGACCAGCACCGCGCTGGTCCTGCTCATGACGCCGGGCCTGGCGCTGTTCTACGGCGGCCAGGCGCGCTCGAAGAGCGTCCTCAACATGATGATGATGGTCTTCAGCACCTTCGCCACGGTGGGCGTGCTGTGGGTCATCTTCGGTTACTCGCTGTCGTTCGGTGACGACGTAGGCGGTGGCCTGCTCGGCAACCCGGGCCAGTACTTCATGCTCTCGAGCCTGCTCTCCGAGACGGTGCAGACCGACGGGCTGCCGGACATCGCCTTCGTGGCCTTCCAGGCCATGTTCGCGATCCTCACGGTCGGTCTCATCGCCGGCGCCGCCGCGGACCGCATGAAGTTCAACTCGTGGATGGTCTTCTCCCTCCTGTGGGCCACGCTGGTCTACTTCCCGATCGCCCACTGGGTGTTCGACCTCGACGCCGGCTGGATCGCCAACGGCATCGGGGCGGTCGACTTCGCCGGTGGTACGGCGGTCCACATCAACGCCGGTACGGCCGCGCTCGTGCTGTGCATGATCCTGGGCAAGCGCCGCGGGTGGCCGCGTGAGGCCATGCGCCCGCACAACCTGACGCTGGTCATGCTCGGCGCCGGACTGCTCTGGTTCGGCTGGTTCGGCTTCAACGCCGGTTCGGCCGCGGTCGCGGGCTACGCCGCCTCGTACGCGTTCCTCAACACCGTCGTCGCCACCTGCACCGCGATCTGCGGCTGGCTGATCATCGAACAGATTCGTGACGGCAAGGCCACCTCGCTGGGTGCCGCCTCGGGCATCGTCGCCGGCCTCGTCGCCATCACCCCGGCCTGTGCCGCGGTGACCCCGCTCGGCGCCATGGCCATCGGCTTCATCTCCGGTGTCGCGTGCGCCTACGGCGTCGGCCTGAAGTACAAGCTGGGCTTCGACGACTCGTTCGACGTGGTCGGCGTCCACCTCGTCGGTGGTCTCGTCGGCACCCTGCTCATCGGCTTCTTCGCCTGGGACGGTGCGCCGGCCGAGGCCGCGGGCCTGTTCTACGGCGGCGGCTGGAGCCAGCTCGGCATCCAGGCCCTCGCGGCCGTCGCGGTGATCGCCTACTGCGGCATCGTCACGGCGATCATCGCCTTCGTCGTCAAGGCCGTCCTGGGCCTGCGGGTCGATGACGACAGCGAGGCCGCGGGTGTCGACGAGGGCGAGCACGCCGAGTCGGGCTACGACTTCTCGAGCCTGCGTACCGGTGGCGGTCTCGGGTCCTCGAAGTCGACGATGTCTGCTCCCACGCAGGTCACGGCGACCGCAGGCAAGGAGGGCTGAACGACATGAAGATGGTGACCGCGATCATCAAGCCGTTCGTGCTGGAGGACGTCAAGGGCGCCCTCGAGCAGCTCGGGGTCCTGGGCATGACCGTCAGCGAGGTCCAGGGCTACGGCCGCCAGAAGGGCCACACCGAGGTCTACCGGGGTGCGGAGTACTCCGTGGACTTCGTGCCGAAGGTCCGCATCGAGGTCGTCGCCGATGACACCTCCGCCGAGAAGGTCGTCGACGCGATCGCCGAGACCGCCCGCACCGGCAAGATCGGTGACGGGAAGGTCTGGGTGACCCCGGTCGAGACCGTGGTGCGCGTGCGCACCGGCGAGCGCGGGGCGGACGCCCTCTAGGAGCTCGGCATCACGACGGCGCCGGGTCCCCGCAGTCACGGGGGCCCGGCGCCGTCGTCCTGGCACCACCACGGGAGAGGGGACGCGGCGGATGGCCGTGGCGGACGCGGGGCGGGACGGCGACGGTGACGGGCCGTCGAGCCTCGACGACGAGCGGGGGACGACGAACGGCGACGCCGTCGATCTCGTCCGGGCCCGCGCCGCGCTGCTCGACCCGCCCGCGGGGGCGCGCCGGCTCGGGCCGGCCGCGCTGCGCGAGGCGCTGGTCGAGCTGCACGACTTCTGGCTGTCGTCGCGCGCCGCGGCGGTCGGGGTGGGGGAGGGGTCCGCGCTCGTCGCGGTCGGCGCGCTCGGTCGCAAGGAGCTCGCGCCGTACTCGGACCTCGACCTCGTGCTCGTCCACGACGGCCGCGGCCGTAGGGGCGGTCGCGAGCAGATCTCGCGGGTGGCGGACGCGCTCTGGTACCCGCTGTGGGACGCCGGCATCGGACTGGACCACTCGGTTCGCACGGTCGGCGAGGCCATCGAGGTCGCCACCACCGACCTGCGGGTGGCCCTGGGCCTGCTCGAGGTCCGCCACCTCGCGGGCGACCCGGAGCTCGCCGAGCGACTGGCCGCCACCGCCCGCCAGGCGTGGCGCGCGGGCATCCGCAACCGTTTCGACGACCTCGTCGCAGCCACCGAGGCGCGGTGGTCGCGCTCCGGCGAGGTCGCCCACCGGATCGAGCCCGACCTCAAGAACGGCCACGGCGGGCTGCGCGACGTCCAGCTGCTCGACGCGCTCGCCGCGGCCCAGCTCGTCGACCGGCCGACCGTCGACGTCCAGGACGCGCGCCGTCTGATGCTCGACCTGCGCGTCGAGCTGCACCGCCGCGCGGGGCGTGCACGCGACGTGATGCAGGCCGAGGACGCGCACGAGGTCGTCGCCGCCGCGGCGGGCGAGCTCGGCGTCACCGACCGGTTCGACCTCGCGCGGGCCCTCTCCGGTGCGGCGCGCACCGTCGTGTTCGCCACCGACACCGCCGTGCGCTCGGCGCGCGCCGCGCTGCCGCGCCGGGGCCTGGCCGCGCTGCGCCGCGCCCCGGCCCGTCGCCCGCTCGACGACGGCGTGGTGGAGCACGGCGGCGAGGTGGTCCTCGCCCGTGACGCCCAGGTCGCCCGGGATCCCGCGCTCGTGCTGCGCCTGGCCGCGACGGCGGCGCGCACCCAGCTGCCGATCTCGGCGAGCACCCTGCACCGCCTGGCCGACGCGGCGCCCGAGCTGCGCGAGCCGTGGCCCCGGGCGGCCCTGTCCGAGCTGCTGGCGTTGCTCGGCGCGGGCGAGGGCATGGTCGACGTCATCGAGGCGCTCGACCGCACGGGCCTGTGGGGTCGGCTCTTCCCCGAGTGGGGCGCGGTGCGCGACCTGCCCCCGCGCGACCGTCAGCACGTCTGGACCGTCGACCGCCACCTCGTCGAGGTCACCCGCCGCGCCGCGGAGCTGACGACGCGCGTCTCGCGGCCCGACCTGCTGCTGCTCGGCGCGCTCGTGCACGACATCGGCAAGGGCCGCGACGAGGACCACTCCGTGGTCGGCGAGCGCCTCGCCGCCAACCTCGGCCGGCGCCTCGGGCTCTGGCCCGCCGACGTGGACCTGCTCGCGGCGATGGTGCGTCACCACCTGCTGCTGCCCCACACCGCGTCCCGGCGCGACCCGGAGGACCCCGCGACGGTCGAGCGCGTCGTCGAGACGCTGAACGCCGACCCGGTGCTGCTCGAGCTGCTGCACGCCCTCGCCGAGGCCGACTCGCTGGGCACCGGGCCGGGCGTGTGGACGCCGTGGCGTGCGACGCTCATGGGCGACCTGGTGAAGCGCTGCCGCGTCGTCATGGCCGGGGAGCCGACGCCCGGGCCGTCGCCGTTGTCGGAGGAGGCGCTCGCGCTCGCCAGGAAGGTCGCGGACAGCGGCCGCCCCGAGGTGGCCGTCACCGGCGAGGGCGAGCTGACGACGATCACCATGACCGTCGCGGCCCCCGACCGGCCGGGCCTGCTCTCGCGCGCCGCCGGGATGCTGGCCCTGCACTCGCTGCAGGTGCACGCCGCCGACCTCGGTGAGCACGACGGCGTCGCCGTCGACGCGTTCACCGTCTCGCCGCGCTTCGGGCGGCTGCCCGAGGCGTCGCTGCTGCGCGAGGACCTCGTGCGAGTGCTGCGCGGCTCGCTCGACCTGCCGGCGCGCCTCGAGGCCAAGGAGCGCGACTACGACCGTCCCGGACCGGCCCCGGCGCCGAGCCGCGTCGTGTGGTTCGACGACGAGGCCACGGGGGCGGTGGTGCTCGAGCTGCGCACCAGCGACCGCATCGGCCTGCTCTACCGGGTCGCGGCGGCACTGGAGGGCGAGGGCCTCGACGTGCGGTGGGCGCGGGTCTCGACGCTCGGCAGCTCGGTGCTCGACGCGTTCTGCCTGGAGACCGCCGAGCACGAGGGCCTCGACCCGCAGCGGCGCCTCAAGGTGGAGGAGGCCGTGCTGGCCGCGGCGGCGAGCGGGCTCACGGCTCCGGAGCGGTCCTCCACGGCCTGAGGAGGCGCGACCAGTAGGCTGGGGGTTCGCCCTCGGTGACGTCGTGCCGGGGTCTGCCTTGCGCCGCCAGCGACACCTCGAGGAGTGCGAGCGCCGTGTTCGACGCCCTGTCCGACCGTCTCACGTCGGTCCTGTCCGACCTGCGCGGGAAGGGTCGGCTCTCCGAGACCGACATCGACACGACCTGTCGCGAGATCCGCATCGCGCTGCTCGAGGCCGACGTCGCCCTGCCCGTGGTGCGGGCCTTCGTCAAGCAGGTCAAGGAGCGGGCGCGCGGCGCCGAGGTCTCCGAGGCACTGAACCCGGCGCAGCAGGTCGTCAAGATCGTCAACGAGGAGCTCGTCGGCATCCTCGGCGGCGAGACCCGTCGCCTGCGCTTCGCGAAGACCCCGCCGACGGTGATCATGCTCGCCGGTCTGCAGGGGTCGGGGAAGACGACGCTCGCCGGCAAGCTCGCGTTCTGGCTCAAGAGCCAGGGCCACACCCCGATGCTCGCGGCCTGCGACCTCCAGCGACCCAACGCGGTCAACCAGCTCCAGATCGTCGGCGAGCGCGCCGGGGTCGAGGTGTTCGCGCCCGAGCCCGGCAACGGCGTCGGCGACCCGGTCGACGTCGCCCGCCGCGCCGTCAGCGACGCCCGCAGTCGCCAGTACGACGTGCTCGTCGTCGACACCGCAGGCCGGCTCGGTGTCGACGAGGAGCTGATGCGCCAGGCCGCGGACATCCGCGACGCCGTGACGCCCGACGAGACCCTCTTCGTCCTCGACGCCATGGTCGGTCAGGACGCCGTCACCACCGCCGAGGCGTTCCGCGACGGCGTCGGCTTCTCCGGCGTCGTGCTGACCAAGCTCGACGGCGACGCCCGCGGCGGCGCCGCGCTGTCGGTCCGCGACGTCACCGGCGAGCCGATCCTCTTCGCGTCCAACGGCGAGAAGCTCGACGAGTTCGACGTCTTCCACCCCGACCGGATGGCCTCGCGCATCCTCGGTATGGGCGACGTCCTCACCCTCATCGAGCAGGCCGAGCAGGCCTTCGAGGAGGGCCAGGCCGAGGCCGCCGCGGCCAAGATGGGCACCGGCGAGCTGACGCTCGAGGACTTCCTCGAGCAGATGATGGCCGTGCGCAAGATGGGCCCGATCGCGAACGTGCTGGGCATGCTGCCCGGCGCGAACCAGATGAAGGACCAGCTCTCCGGGCTCGACGAGAAGCACCTCGACCGCGTCCAGGCGATCATCCGCGGCATGACGCCGGCCGAGCGTGCTGATCCGAAGATCATCAACGGGTCGCGCCGGCTGCGCATCGCGAACGGCTCCGGTGTCGGCGTCAGCGACGTGAACCAGCTGGTCGAGCGGTTCTTCGAGGCCCGCAAGATGATGAAGAACATGGCGGGCCAGTTCGGCCTGCCGGGCACGGGCGGTGGCCGCAAGGGTAAGCGCCAGGCGGCGAAGGCGGCGGTCAAGGGCCGGAAGGGTCCCAAGCAGATGCCGGCGATCGCGGGCATCGCCCAGGAGAGCGCCGGACAGCGCGACAGCACCGAGCGTTCGGTCGGCAGCTACCAGACCCCGGGCCTCAACCAGCTCCCACCGGCGCTGGCGGGCATGAACGAGCTGCCCGCGGGCTTCGACCCGGGCTCGCTGACCTTCCCCGGCAACAGCGGCGGTGGCGGCGGGCGCGGCAACGGCGGCGGCGGCAAGAAGGGCAACAAGAAGAAGCGCAAGTAGTCAGGGTGCCTGCTCGGCGAGCCAACGCTCCCGGCGGCGGTTCGAGGCCCGCGACAGCCACGCGTCCTGCACGATCTCGGCGAGCTCCTCGCGGGAGAGTCGCTCGAGGTGCGTCGCGCGCAGCAGCACCGACAGGTGCCCGTCGAAGCGCGGTGTGGTGAAGAACGGCGTCGACGCGTCGTGCACGAGCGCGTCCTTGTCCTCCTCGGACTCGACCCAGAACATGATCACGTCGGGGTACTTCTCGCCGGTCTCCGGGTCACGCGCGTCCGGCTGGGGCGTCCGGAAGAACACGAACGACTTCCCGCCGACCTGGTAGACCGTGTTGCCCTTCGGTCCCTGGAGGGCGGTGACGTGCGGCATCGCCGTGGCGAGCGCGTGCACGTCCTCGACGCGGGCGGGGGTCACGAGAGCGCAGCGTAGGCCGACGGTCTCACGTCATCGGCCGGCCGCCGTTGCGTCGACCGGTGGCAAGAGGCCCGGCCTCGTTACCCTCCCCGGCATGTCGTCGCTTCCCCTGGCATCCCCGCTGCACCTGCGCGGCGTCGTCCTCGACGGCACGGCGGAGGGGGAGCGGGCCGGCGAGCTGTGGGTCACCGCGGAGGGGCGTATCAGCCTCGACCCGGTCCCGGATGCCGAGACCGTCACCGACGGCATCTGGATCCTCCCCGGCCTGGTCGACGCGCACTGCCACGTCGGCATCGGCACCGACGGCCCGGTCGAGCTGGAGGAGGCCCGCGCGCAGGGCCACGTCGACGCCGCCTCCGGGGCCCTGCTGCTGCGCGACTGCGGGTCCCCGATCGACACGAGCCCGCTCGACGACGACCCGCGGATGCCGGAGATCCTCCGCGCCGGGCGCCACCTCGCCCGTCCCAAGCGCTACATCCGCGGGCTGCCGATCGACGTCGAGCCCGACGAGCTCCCCGCTGCGGTCGCCGAGACCGCGCGGGCGAACCCCTGGGTGAAGCTCGTCGGCGACTGGATCGAGCGCGAGGTGGGCGACCTCGCGCCCCTGTGGCCCGAGGACGTCCTGCGGGCGGCGATCGACGCCGCGCACGCCGAGGGCGCGCGGGTCACCGCCCACGTCTTCGGCGAGGACGCGCTGCCGGGGCTCATCGGTGCCGGCATCGACGGCATCGAGCACGGCACCGGGCTCACCGACGACACGATCGCGATGATGGTCGAGCGGGGCACGGTGCTGGTCCCGACGATGATCAACGTCGAGAACTTCCCGGGCTTCGCCGACGCGGCGGGCGAGAAGTTCCCTCGCTACGGCGCCCACATGCGCGACCTCTACCAGCGCGCGCCGGGCCGGATCGCCGCCGCGATCGAGGCCGGCGTGCCGGTGTTCGCGGGCACCGACGCCGGGGGCGGCGTCGGGCACGGGCAGATCGTCGACGAGATCGTGGCCCTGTCCGAGGTCGGGCTGGGGCCGGCGCGGGCGTTCGCGGCGGCGTGCGGCGACGCGCGCACGTGGCTGGGCCGTCCCGGGATCGTCGACGGCGCGCCGGCGGACCTGGTCGTCGCCACCGACGACCCGCGCGCGGACCCGAACGTCCTGCGCGCGCCGACGCTGGTGCTGCGGGCGGGGACGTCGCTGCGCTGACCCGAGCGGAGCGAGGGGCGTCCCGGCTGCGTGGGACGCGGCGAAGGAGTCCCTCGCTCTTCTAGGTGCGCGCGGGCAGTCGCCGCGACAGCGCGATCGCCGCGACGAGCACGACGGCGATCACCAGCAGCGCGTCGGAGAACGCGGCGCCCGCGCCGTCGTGCAACGGGTTCCACGAGCCGGCACCGCCGGCCGTGCGGGCCGCGAGCACCGTCCCGAGCACCGCCGCGCCCGTCCCGCCGCCGAGGAAGAACGCGCCCTGGTAGATGCCGAGGCCGACCCCGGCGTGCTCGGCAGGGACCGCGGCGGCCACGGCGTTGATCAGCGGCGAGGTGATCGACGCGAGCCCGAGCCCGACCACGAACGTCACCCCGGACAGCAGCACCGCCGATCCGCCGGCCGCGGTCGACAGCGTCGCGACGGCCACGAGCAGCAGCGTCAGGCCGATCCCGACGAGCCGGCGCGGGCCGAGGCGGTCCGAGAGCCGGCCCGCCGGCGACGACAGGGCGGCGACCGCGAGTGCGCCGGGCAGCAGCACCAGGCCCACGTGGCCGACGCCCAGCCCGTTGACGTTCGCGACGAGCAGCGGCACGAGCAGGATCGTGCCGAGGTAGCAGAACATCGCGAGGAACCCGACCGCGACGGCGGTGAGGAACGGGCCGTGGGCGAGCAGGGACGGCGGCACGAACGGCCGCGGGGTGCGCCGGATCCGCAGCGCGAACCCGCCCGCGAGGACCGCCGCGAGGAGCACCGCGCCCCACGTCGACGGCGCGAGGACGCCGACCTGCTGCGCGCGCGTGAGGCCGAAGAGCCCCAGGCCCACGGCGCCGCCGAGCAGCGCACCGCCCACGAGGTCGACCCGGCGCCACGACGGGTCGGCGCTCTGCCGGCCGTCGGGGAGCACGCGCGGCGCGATGACGAGCAGCGGCGCGACCAGCAGAGCGGCCCCGATGAACGGCCAGCGCCACCCGGCGAGCTCGGCGACGAACCCGGCGAGCGGCGGGCCCAGCGCCTGACCGGCGCCGACGCCCGTACCGACGATCCCGAAGCCGAACCCCCGCCGGCCCGGCGGCAGCGACCGCGCCACCGCGACCGAGCCGAGCGAGGGCACCGCGGCGCTCCCGAGGCCCTGCAGCACCCGCCCGACGAGGTGGACGCCGATGCTCGGCGCCAGCCCCGCGAGCACCGAGCCGACCAGGAAGATCGCGATCCCGGCGGCGAACACCCGGCGCACGCCGAAGACGTCCGCGATCCGTCCGTAGAGGGGCGTGGCGACCGCGAAGCTCAGCGAGAACGCGGTGACGACCCACGCCAGGCCGCCGGGGGAGGCGGCGTAGTCCCGGCCGATCTCGGGGACCAGGACGAGCACCATGCTGTTGGCGAGCACCGCCACGGCCACCGCGACCAGCAGCACCCCGAGCAGCAGGCCGACGCGGACCGGAGGGCCCTGTTCCGCGTGCTCGACGTGTTCGGCGGTCTCGACCATCGGGGGCCGCGGATCACTCACTCGTACAGACTGCGCCCTGGAGTGCACTCGAGGTCAAGATGGGGACTCCTAGGGTGGCCCCTGTGAGCACCCCGCCCCTCGACCTCAACGCCGACCTCGCCGAGGGCTTCGGCATCTGGTCGCTGACCGACGACGACGCGCTGCTCGAGGTGATCACGTCCGCGAACGTGGCGTGCGGTTTCCATGCGGGCGATCCGCTGACCATGCAGCGGGTCGCCGCGGCGGCGGTCGGGCGCGGCGTGGCGGTCGGAGCGCAGGTGTCCTACCGCGACCTCGCGGGCTTCGGCAGGCGGTTCGTCGACGTGGACCCCGCCGAGCTCACCGCCGACCTCGTCTACCAGGTCGGTGCGCTGCGGGAGTTCACGCGCGCGGCCGGCGGGGAGATCGCCTACCTCAAGCCGCACGGCGCGCTCTACAACACGGTCGTGCACCACGACGCGCAGGCCCGCGCCGTGGTCGCGGCCGCGCAGCACACCGGTTTGCCGGTGCTCGGGCTGCCGGGCTCGCGGTTCCTCGCCCGCGCCGCCGAGGAGGGCCTGACCACGTACGCCGAGGCGTTCGGCGACCGCGGCTACACCCCCGAGGGCACCCTGGTGCCCCGCCGCGAGCCCGGCGCGCTGCTGCCCGACGCGGACGCCGTCGTCGAGCGCGCCCGCCGCCTGGCCACCGACGGCGTCATCGTCGCCGTCGACGGCACCGAGATCCCCACCGAGGCCGCGTCGCTCTGCCTGCACGGCGACACCCCGGGGGCCGTGACGGCGGCCCGGCGGGTCGCGGACGCCCTGCGTGACGCCGGTATCGCCCTCGCGCCGTTCGCGTCGGGGGGAGCACGTCGATAGGGGGCCGTCTGGCACAATCGACGAGCTGTCGTGGCCGTGCTCCTCGAGGGTGGGCCGCGACCGCGCACGAGCGGGCACGCCGCCCCGGAGGTCCTCCTCGGCAGGGCGGCCCCGAACACACCGACCGAGGAGTACCCCAGCAGTGGCAGTCAAGATCAAGCTCGCTCGCATCGGCAAGATTCGCGAGCCGCACTACCGGGTCGTCATCGCCGACGCGAAGAACCGCCGCGACGGCCGCGTCATCGAGACGATCGGCGAGTACCACCCGAAGAGCCAGCCGAGCGTCATCAAGATCGACTCGGAGCGCGCGCAGTACTGGCTGGGCGTCGGCGCCATCCCGACCGAGCCGGTCCACGGCCTGCTCAAGGTCACCGGCGACTGGCAGAAGTTCAAGGGCCTCCCCGGCGCCGAGGGCAAGCTCCAGCCGCAGCCGGAGAAGGTCGACAAGCAGGCCCGCTTCAACGAGGAGCTGGCCAAGGTCACCGGCTCCGCCGAGTGAGCGAGCTCGCCGAGGCGCTCGAGCACCTCGTGCGCGGCATCGTCGCCCACCCCGACGAGGTGGCGGTCGACCTCGTCACCAACCGGCGCGGCCGCACCCTCGAGGTCCGGGTCCACCCCGACGACCTCGGGAAGGTGATCGGCCGCAACGGCCGCACGGCCACCGCCCTGCGCACGGTCGTGGGCGGTATCGGCGGTCGTGGCGTGCGTGTCGACGTGGTCGACACCGACCGCTGAGGTGACCTCTCCCGACGAGCGCGTCGTCGGCCGGGTCGTCAAGGCCCACGGCCTGCGCGGAGAGCTCGTCGTCGAGCCCCGTACCGACAACGTCGAGGTCCGGTTCGCGCCGGGCGCGGTGCTGGCGGTGCGGGGCTCGCGCGCGTCACGGGTCTCGTCGCTCACGATCGTCGGGGCGCGCCGGCACGCCGACCGCCTGCTCGTCACCGTCGAGGAGGTCGGCGACCGCGACGCGGCCGAGGCCCTGCGCACGGCGGAACTGACCGCGCCGGCGCTCGCCGGGGCGCCCGACGACCCCGACGAGTTCCACGATCACCAGCTCGAGGGACTGGCGGTGGTCCTCGGTGACGGCACGGCCGTCGGCACGGTCACCGCGGTCCTGCACGGCGCGGGTGGGGAGCTGCTCGCGGTCGACCGCACGGCCGGCGGCGAGCTGCTGGTGCCGTTCGTGGCCGCGATCGTCACCGAGGTCGACGTCGCGGGCGGCCGGCTGGTGCTCGACCCCCCGGACGGGCTGCTCGACCCCGCCGACTGAGTGCGGTGGGAGAATCAGCCGGAGGTCGTCGACCCCCAGGGCGGGCGGGACCTCCCCGGGGGCCAGCGGCAGCGGCCGGCGGTGGCCCGCGGGCTCGCCGGCTCACTCGATCTGGCTGCGGGTGGTCAGTCCTCCTCGGCGGGCACCCCCACGGCGAGCACCCCGGGCAGTTCCGAGAGCTCGCCGGACAGGGGTGCGAGCGACCCGCGGCCGGTGAGCGAGAGCGTCACCGAGGCCACGCGCTGGGTCCCCTCGACGGCGTCGGTCGCGTCCTCGCGGTCGACGTGCATGCCGGCCACCGCGAAGCCGCGCTCGGTGCAGACCGAAATGACCGCGCGCAGCACCCCGCGCCCGTCGGCGTAGGAGAGGTTGACGTCGCGCGGCACCGTCGACGAGCGCGTGACCCGGCGGGCGAGCGGGCGATAGCCCCGCGTCACGAGGTAGTGCACGGCGGTGCCGCCGATGGCGAGCAACGGTAGGCCCGCACCGCACGCCGTCCCCACCGCCGCCGCGGTCCAGACCGTCGCCGCGGTCGTGAGCCCGCGGACGGCGTCGCGGCGCACGAAGATCAGCCCGCCGCCGATGAACCCGATGCCGGACACGATCTGGGCCGCGACGCGCGAGGGGTCCAGCGCGATGTCGGGGGAGGAGAGCAGGTCGTTGAACCCGTACTTCGAGATCAGCATGAACGCCGCCGAGCCCACGCCGACGAGCGTGTGCGTCCGGAGGCCGGCGCTCTTCGCCGCGAGCTCGCGCTCGAGGCCGATGAGCGTGCACAGCACCACCGCCAGCCCGAGCGGCGCGAGCAGGCGCCACTCCTGCGGGTAGGACAGGAACTGCTCCACCCCTCGCCACCTCCTCTGCGCGTGCGGTCTCGTCCGGGCAGGGCAGGATCGTGCCCGATGCGCATCGACGTCGTCACGATCTTCCCGGGTTACCTCGCCCCGCTCGACGAGGCCATCGTCGGCCGGGCGCGGCGGGCCGGCCTGCTCGACGTCCGCGTCCACGACCTGCGCGGTTGGGCGTCCGGCGTGCACAAGGCGGTCGACGACTCGCCCTACGGCGGCGGCCCCGGGATGCTGATGACCGCACCGGTGTGGGGTGCGGCACTCGACGAGGTGGCCGGCTCGGGGGACGCCGTGCCCCGCCTGCTCGTCCCCACCCCGGCCGGCGCGCCGCTGACCCAGGAGCGCGTGGCGGGATGGGCGCGCGAGCCGTGGCTCGTGCTCGCCTGCGGACGCTACGAGGGCATCGACGCCCGTGTGCTGTCCGACGCCCGCCGGCGGATGCCCGTCGAGGAGGTCTCGCTCGGCGACTACGTGCTCGCGGGCGGGGAGGTCGCCGCCCTGGTGGTCGTCGAGGCCGTGTCCCGGCTCGTCCCGGGCGTGCTGGGCAACCCGGCGTCGGCGGAGCTGGACAGCTTCTCCGACGGCTTGTTGGAGGCCCCGGCCTACACGCGCCCCGAGACCTGGCGGGACCTCGACGTGCCCGACGTCCTGCGCGGCGGCAACCACGCCCTCGTCGACCGGTGGCGCCGCGACCGCTCGCTCGAGCGCACCGCCGCCCTGCGCCCCGACCTGCTCGACGCGCTGCTCGCGCGGTACGGCGCCGACGCCTTCGACGCCCGCGACCGCGAGGTGCTGGTCGCGTGCGGGTACGACCCGCTCCACGGGGCGCGACCGGCGGCATGGCAGACTGGGGAGGTTGCCGCGGACGGCGCACGGCCCGATCAGGGTCGGTGAACGCCGCGCCGCGCCCGAGAACCGTTTCTCCTCGGCAGCCCAGGCCGCCCCTTCGGCGGGCCCTGGCACCGGGGCCGTGAGACCGCGAGGACGCTGACGATGAACGCCCTGGACGAGCTCGACGCCAAGTCGCTGCGCTCCGACATCCCCGACTTCCGTGCCGGGGACACCGTGAAGGTGCACGTCCGGGTAATCGAGGGTTCACGCTCTCGTGTACAGGTCTTCCAGGGTGTCGTGATCCGCCGGCACGGAGGTGGCCTGCGCGAGACGTTCACCGTCCGCAAGGTCTCCTTCGGCGTCGGGGTGGAGCGCACGTTCCCGGTCCACTCGCCCAACATCGCGGAGATCGAGGTCGTCACGCGCGGTGACGTCCGTCGCGCGAAGCTGTACTACCTCCGTGAGCGTCGGGGCAAGGCCGCGAAGATCCGCGAGAAGCGCGAGACCACGCCGGCGTCCTGAGCCGACGTGACCCGGTCTCCTAACCTGTAGCGCGTGCGTCCCCAGGAGCCAGGCGGGCCCCCGTTCCGCGTCCACGGAACGGGCGGCGAGACGACGCGTACGGACGCGTCCGGACGTCACGCCCACGCGCGGGACGACGACGATTCCGCGGTCGATCCCTACGGCGACGTCCCCGGCCCCGGACCGGCCGCAGCGGCACCCTACGGCTCGTCGGGCTGGAGCGGATCCGACCGTCCCGGGGGCGGCGACGCGGCGTACGGCGAGGTCCCGGGCTACGGCGACGCTCAGGGGAACGGGCGGGGGAACGGCCGGGGGAACGGGCACCGTGCCGACCACGGCGACGGGCTCCCGTCCGGCGACGACGACGTCCCGGCCAACGGCCGGTCGTCGGCCCCGGAGCCCGGCCACGCGGGCGACGGCCACGGGGCCACCGGGAACGGGTACGGGAACGCCTACGGTGACCCCGCGATCGGCATGAACGGCCGGTCGGCGCCGGGACCGTCCGACACCCTCGGCCGCGGCCATCCGGCTCCCTCCGGCTCCACCGCGCCGCCCGGAGGCCCGTGGGGGTCGGAGTGGGGCACAGGACGGCCGTCCGCGCCGGCCCAGGCCCCGCCGGACCGGCCCGGACCGGCGCATTTCCCGCCCGCCCCGTCCGCGCCCGCCCCGTCCGCGCCCGCCCCGTCCGCCCCACAGAGTGCGCCACAGGGTGCGCCCGGGGGCCCGCCCCCGTACGGTCCGCAACAGGGCAACGGTCACGCCGGTCACGCCGGTCACGCCGGTCGTCCCGTCTCCCCGCCCCCGCCCCCGGCCCCGCCCGGGCCGCCGCCGGGGCGGACACCGGGACCCACCTCGGGACCCACCTCGGGTCCGACCGCGGCGGCCGCCGGTGGTGGGGCGGGCACCGAGGCGGCGCCGAGCGCCGCCGACAGCAGCCTGGCCGGGGCCGACGGGTTCGCCTCGCGGGCCCCGCGACGCCGCGAGGACACGCCCTCGTCGTCGACGACGGCGACCACCACGGCGCTCACCGGCGGCGCCGGGGTCGGACCGGGGCGCCACCGCCGCGCCGGCACCGGGCCGGGACGTGACGACGAGGCCGTCGACGAGGCCGAGGAGGTCGGCCGCTCCGGACGTCACGGCGGCGACAAGGGCGGGCGCAAGGGCGGCAAGCAGAAGAAGAAGGGATCGTTCTGGCGCGAGCTCCCGCTGCTCATCGTCGTCGCGGTCGTCCTGACCTTCGTCATCCAGACGTTCCTCGCCCGGATCTACGTCATCCCGTCGGCGTCGATGGAGCAGACGCTCCACGGCTGCCACGGCTGCGCCAACGACCGCGTCGCCGTCGACAAGCTCACCTACCGGTTCTCCGACCCCTCGCCCGGTGACGTCGTCGTCTTCCGCGGGCCGCCGACGTGGGGGGACAACGGCGAGGTCGCCGGCGAGCAGCCGTCCGGGAACGTGCTGGTCCGCGGCCTGCAGAGCGGGCTGTCGCTGGTCGGGCTCGCGCCGCCCAACGAGAAGGACTTCGTCAAGCGCGTCATCGCCACCGGCGGCCAGACCGTCGCGTGCTGCGACCCGCAGAACCGCGTCACGGTGGACGGCCAGCCGCTCGACGAGCCCTACATCTACTACCAGCCCAACCTCGGTCGCACCCAGGCGGACTTCGCGCCGGTGCGTGTGCCCGAGGGCCAGCTGTGGGTGATGGGCGACAACCGCAACAACTCGGCCGACGCCCGCGTGCACGGCCCGATCGGTGTCACCGACGTCATCGGCAAGGCCCGGGTCATCGTGCTGCCGGTCGGCCGGTGGGGCGGCGTGCCCGACACCGACCCGCAGGCCCGCCCGTCCGCGCTCGGTGCTCCCGTGTGGACGTCCGGGGCGCCGCTCGCGGCCGGTGTGCTGGGTGCCGTCCCGCTCGTCGTGGTCACCCGGCGGCTGCGCAGCCGGTGGACGTCGCAGGGCGGCTGGACCTCCGCTCCTCCGTCCCCCGATCCCGGCCGGTGACCGCGGGAGACGCAGCGGAGCGGAGCTCGACCTCCGACTCCGGCTACGACGCGGGCCGGCGGCGCGGCGCCGGCCGCACCGGGCGGGGGCCCGCCCGTCGCCGCACGCCGCTGCCGCCGCGCACGGGCGTCCAGCCGCCGCGGGCGATCGTGCGGCGCAGCACCGAGAGCTGGGCGCTGCAGTCGGCCCTCGAGCGCCACGGCCTCGGACCGGTGGTCGGGGTCGACGAGGCCGGACGCGGTGCGTGCGCGGGCCCGCTCGCCGTGGCGGCCTGCATCCTGCGGCCCGGCGACGCCAAGCGGTTCGAGGGCCTCACCGACTCCAAGCTGCTCACCCTCGAGGAGCGCGAGCGCTTCGCCCGGCTCATCCAGCGGCGGGCGCTCGACTGGCGCGTCGTCCTCGTCGACCCCCCGGAGGTCGACCGCCGGGGGGTGCACATCGCGAACATCGACGGCATGCGCCGGGCCGTGGCGCGCCTCGACGTGCGCCCCGGCTACGTGCTCACCGACGGATTCCCGGTCACCGGCTTCGGCGTGCCCTCGCTCGCCGTGCCCAAGGGCGACCTGGCGGCGGCCTGCGTGGCCGCCGCGTCGGTGCTCGCGAAGGTCACGCGTGACCGGTTGATGACCGCGCTGCACGACCGGCATCCGGAGTACCGGTTCGACCTCCACAAGGGCTACTGCACACCGACGCACAACGCAGCGCTCACCGAGCACGGTCCGAGCGCGGACCACCGCTACAGCTTCGTCAACGTGGCCGCCGCCGCACGGGGCCGGAGCCCGGACGGACTCCCGGCGGGCGTGCGCCACAATGGTCCGGTGACCGTCCACGACGTGTCCGCCGAGAGCGGGGAGGCCGACGAGCTCGTGGCGCTCGAAGACGCGGTGTTCGACGAGCCCGAGGACATGGGGGGAGAGGCGCGATGAGCGCGGAGGATCTCGAGAAGTACGAGACCGACATGGAGCTCTCGCTCTACCGCGAGTACCGCGACATCGTCTCGCAGTTCTCCTACGTCGTGGAGACCGAGCGCCGGTTCTACCTGGCCAACTCGGTGGACGTGGCCGTGCGCAACGCCGACGGCGAGGTCTACTTCGAGGTCACCATGGCCGACGCCTGGGTCTGGGACATGTACCGGCCGGCCCGCTTCGTCAAGAACGTGCGCGTCGTGACGTTCAAGGACGTCAACGTCGAGGAGCTGGAGAAGCCCGACCTCCGCCTCGACGAAGGCCCCTTCAGCGGCTGACGCTGCTCCATCCGGCCCGATAGCGGGCCCACCACGACGCCGGTCCGTCCCCACCCCGCCCGGTTGTCCCCAGGCGCCGAAGCGGCACTGACGCTCGCCGCCCCGCGCCCGCCACGCTCGATCCCACCGCCGGACCGCCCGGCGAGGACGAGGGGGCCGGGTCATGACCACCACGCGCGCCGTCACCGGCGAGCCGCCACCCGACGACCGACGGACCCTGGGGCGCCGCGGCGAGGACGTGGCCGCCGAGCACCTCGCGGCCCGCGGACTGACGGTGCTCGACCGCAATTGGCGCTGTCGCGAGGGCGAACTGGATCTCGTGGCCGTCGACGGCGGCGTGCTCGTCGTCGCCGAGGTGAAGACGCGCTCGGGCACCGGGTTCGGACCGCCCGCCGAGGCCGTGACGCGAGTGAAGGCGGCCCGCATCCGGCGGCTCGCGCAGCGCTGGCTCGCCGAGCGCCACACCACCGGTGGGTCGGGCTTCGACGAGGTGCGGTTCGACGTGCTCGCCGTGCTCGTGCCCCCCGGAGCGTCCCCGCAGGTCGAGCACTACGAGGGGGCGTTCTGACGTGGCGCTCGCGTGCGCGTGGTCGATCGGGCTGCGCGGGGTCGACGGGGAGGTCGTCGAGATCGAGGCCGACATCGGCCAGGGCCTGCCCGCCGTGTCGCTGGTGGGGCTCCCGGACGCGGCGCTCGCGGAGTCGCGCGACCGGGTGCGGGCCGCGGTCGTCAACTCCGGGGAGACCTGGCCGGCCCGGCGCATCACGCTCGCCCTCTCCCCGGCGACGCTGCACAAGCAGGGGAGCGGGTACGACCTCGCGCTCGCGTGTTCGGTGCTCGCGGCGGCGCGGGCGGTGCCGCTGGCGGCGCTGCGCGGCGTGGTGCTCCTCGGCGAGCTGGCCCTCGACGGGCGGGTGCGCGGGGTCCGCGGCGTGCTGCCGGCGCTCCTGGCCGCCCGGCGGCTCGGGGTGGCGCAGGTCGTGGTGCCGGCGGCGGCCGCGGTGGAGGCGGGCCTGGTCGAGGGGCTCGAGGTGCTCGGCGCCGAGCACCTCTCCGACGTGCTGGCCTGGCTGCGGGGCGACCGCGGGCGCCTGCTCCCGGTGCGCGGCGGGGTACGCCTACAGGGCGGCGGTCCCCGCGAGGACCTCGCCGACGTCGTGGGGCAGCTCGCCGCCCGTCGCGCGGTGGAGGTGGCCGCGGCCGGCGGACACCACCTGCTGATGGTGGGCCCGCCGGGGTCGGGCAAGACGATGCTGGCACGCCGGATGACCGGCCTGCTGCCCGACCTCGACCTCGACTCGGCGCTGCAGGTGGCGACGGTCCGGTCGCTGGCGGGCGCGCTCGACCCGCAGGAGGCGCTCCCGGCGACGCCGCCGTTCGTGGCCCCGCACCACTCGGTGTCCTCGGCGGCCCTGATCGGCGGCGGCAGCGGGCTGGCCCGCCCGGGCGCGGCGTCGCTGGCGCACCGGGGCGTGCTCTTCCTCGACGAGATCTACGAGTTCGGTCCGCACGTGCTGGAGATGCTGCGCACGCCGCTGGAGGAGGGGGAGGTCCGGCTGGCCCGCACCGACGGGGCGGTGCGCTACCCGGCGCGGTTCCAGCTGGTGATGGCCGCGAACCCGTGTCCGTGCGCGCCGCCCAAGCCGACCGACTGCACGTGCTCGAGCCTCGAGAAGCGCCGCTACACCCAGCGCCTGTCCGGTCCGATGCTCGACCGCGTCGACCTGCAGGTCACGCTGCAGGCGGTCGAGGCCCTGTCGTGGGACGGCGTCTCGGCCCCGGTGCTCGAGGAGGCGCCCGAGACCACGGCGTCGGTGCGGACCCGGGTGCTCGCGGCCAGGGCGGCGGCGCGCGAGCGGTGGCGCGACGCCGGATGGCGCACCAACGCCGAGGTCCCTGGTCCCGAGCTGCGCCGGCGCGGGCGCCTGCCCCGGACGGCCACCGAGCTCCTCGAGCGCCAGCTGCGCTCGGGGACGATGACCGCACGCGGCGTCGACCGTGCCCTGCGGGTCGCGTGGACGGTGGCGGACCTCCGCGGCGCGCCGGGCCCCGAGCTGCCCGACATCGAGGAGGCCGTCGGGTTCAAGGGCTTCGTCGGCGCGGGCGGGTCCGGCGGTGGGCCCGGGGCACACGGCGAGGAGGTGGCGTGAGCACCCCGCGCGGGGACGCCCTGGCGGTCGATCCGGAGGTGCTGCTCGCTCGGGCGTACCTCTCGCGGGTCGCCGAGCCGCCCGCGGTGGCCCTGGCCGCCTTCGTCGACGAGATCGGGCCCGTCGTCGCCGCCCGGCGGATCCGCGACGGGGTCACCGACGGGCCGGGCGCGCTGCCGCCCGCGGTCGCCCGGGAGACCTCGGCGCGGCGGGGCACCGACCGGGCGGAGGCCGACCTCGCGCTGCTCGCCGCCCGGGGCGGGCGGCTGATCGTGCCCGAGGACCCGGAGTGGCCCGCCGCGGCGCTCGCCGGGCTCGGCGTCGTGGCGGGACCGGACGGGGCGCCGGGGCTCGACGGACCCGCGGCCCGCGACGGCCCGGCCGAGCCGCTGGCGCTGTGGGCCCGGGGCCCGCGGCGCCTCGACGCCGGGCCGTCCGGCTGGGTCGCCGTCGTCGGCGCGCGGGCTGCGAGCGAGTACGGCCTGTGGGTCGCGCGTGACTGGTCCGCGGAGCTCGCCGACCGGGGCGCCACCGTGGTGTCGGGCGCCGCGCTGGGGATCGACGGCGCGGCCCACCGCGGGGCGCTGGCGGTCGGGGGCGACACGGTGGCGGTGCTCGCCTGCGGGATCGACCGCACCTACCCGCCGAAGCACGCGACGCTGCTCGACCACATCAGCCGGCGCGGGCTGGTGCTCACCGAGTACCCGCCCGGGGCCACGCCCGCGCGCCACCGGTTCCTCGTGCGGAACCGGATCATCGCGGCGCTCACGGCGGGGACGCTGGTGGTCGAGGCGGCGGTCCGGTCGGGCGCCCTGCGGACCGCACTCGTGGCGGGCGCGCTGGGGCGCGCGGTGATGGTGGTGCCCGGCCCGGTCACGTCGGCGATGTCGCTGGGGTGTCACGAGCTCGCGCGCCGGCCGGAGGTGTCGGTCGTCGGCCGGGTGGAGCACGTCGTCGAGGAGGTGAGTCCAGTGGGGGACGGCCTCGCCCCTCCACCGTGTACCCCCACGCGTCCGACGGACGGTCTTGACCCCGGGGCCGTGCGTGTGCGTGAGGCGCTACCCCTCCACGCGGCGCGCACAGCGGTACGTCTGGCCCACGACGCCGGGGTCGACTTCGCGGAGGCGGACACCCACTTGAGGGATCTCGAGGCCCGCGGGCTCGTCGTGGAGGACGCTGGGCGGTGGCGTCGCCGACCCGGGTGAACAGGCACAGCGCGACGAACGGTTGCAGAGCGCGACGAGTGGAACCGCTCCCCGACCGTGGCCGACGGTCACCGAACGCGGTGCGGCGGTGCTTGACCGTGAGCGCTCGGCTCGGGAGTCTTCACGGCGATGACCGGCACGTTCTCTTCCGACGACGCACCTCGACGGCTGCCCGCGCCGTCGCGGTCACCCGGTCGAGGGGCCTCTCGTGAGTTCCCCTTCGACCCGGTCACGTCGTCACGCTCCGCGTTCGCCGCGTCGGGTGGAGCGGGGGCGTCGGGCGGGGAGCGGCCGGGAGAACCGACCGCCCCGGACGCTGCGTGTCATGTTGCGGACGACCGATCGCCGGCGCGCACCGCGGACGACCCGGCGGCCGCGGCCGCGGCCGTGCCGGCGCCGCGGCGGGGGAGCGGGTCCGGCAGCAGTTCCGCGCACCTCGCGGCCTTCGAGGCGCACCTGCGCTACGAGCGGGCGCTCTCGCCGCACACGGTCCGCGCCTACCTCGGTGACGTGACCTCCCTGCTCGGCCACCTGCGCGCAGGCAACGAGAACGACGAGAACGACGAGGACGAGGACGCGCCGCTCGACCTCGGCACGCTCGACCTCGCCGGCCTGCGCGCCTGGCTCGCCGCCGTCCGGGCCCGGGGCGCGAGCCGCACGACGCTCGCGCGTCGAGCGGCGGCGGCCCGCACGTTCACCGCCTGGGCCGCCCGCACCGGACGCGCGGCCACGGACGTGGGCGCCCGGCTCGCCTCGCCGCGGGCCCACCGGCGGCTGCCGGAGGTGCTGCGCGCCGACCAGGCGGCCGCGGCCCTGCAGGCGGCGGCCTCGGGGGCCGCGGAGGGCGATCCCGTCGCGCTGCGCGACCACCTGCTGCTGGAGCTGCTCTACGCGACCGGTGTCCGGGTCGCGGAGCTGTGCGGGCTGGACGTCGACGACGTCGACGACGGCCGCCGCACGCTGCGGGTGCTCGGCAAGGGCGGCAAGGAGCGCACCGTCGTCTACGGCGCCCCGGCGGCCACCGCGCTCGACGCCTGGCGCCGGGAGGGGCGCCCGGCGCTCGCCGTCCCGACGTCACCACCGGCGCTCCTGCTCGGGGCCCGCGGCGGCCGGCTCGACCAGCGCATCGCGCGCCGGGTCGTGCACGACGCCGCCGGTGCCGTCCCGGGGGCACCCGACATCGCGCCGCACGGGCTCCGGCACTCGGCGGCGACACACCTGCTCGAGGGGGGAGCGGACTTGAGGAGCGTCCAGGAGTTGCTGGGGCACGCGTCCCCGGCCACGACACAGCTGTACACGCACGTGTCCGCCGAGCGGCTGCGGGCCGTCCACGACACCGCCCACCCTCGTGCCTGAGGGGTGGAGCGGCGCCGCGGCGGGCACGATGTCCGCCGACGCGCCGCGGACCGGCTCTCAGAACGGACCGCAGACCGGCTCCCAGGACGGACCGCGGACCGGACCGCGGACCGGACCGCTGCCCGCCCTGCCCGGGTCCGACTCCGACGCCGCCGTGCGCGCCGCCGGGGCGGCCGCGCGCACCCCGCGCCGACGGGCTCCCGAGCGTGGCCGGCCGCCGGGCCCGGACACCGACGGCGCGACGGCCCTGGCGCCGGTGCCGGCCCCGGCCGACGGGTCGCGCGACCAGGGCCCCGCACCGGCCGAGCACGTGCTCCCGGCGACGCTCGGCGGCGCGACGCCGGGCGGCGCGGACGAGGAGGCGATGGTCGAGGCCGGTATCGCCGAGCTCTGGGCCGCGTACGCCGACGACCCGCGCAAGTCGACCAAGGACCGGCTGGTGCTGCACTACGCGCCGCTGGTCAAGTACGTCGCCGGCCGCGTGGGCACGGGTCTGCCCGCCCACGTGGACGTCGCCGACCTCATCCAGTGCGGGATCTTCGGTCTCGTCGACGCCATCGAGCGCTTCGAGCCGGACCGCGGCCGGAAGTTCGAGGTCTACGCGATGCAGCGCATCCGCGGCGCGATCCTCGACGAGCTGCGCTCCCAGGACTGGGTGCCGCGCTCGGTGCGGTCCCGCGCCCGCGAGATCGAGCGGGCCATCGAGCGCCTCGAAGGCCGCGAGCAGCGCTCGTGCAGCGACTCCGAGCTCGCCGCCGAGCTGGAGACCTCGACCGAGGACCTCCGCTCGACGTTCGGGCAGATCGCGATGACCAGCGTCGCCGCGCTCGACGAACTCGTCGCGGCCGGACGCGGCGGCGGCTCGGTGGACGGGGCGACGGCGCCGTCGCTGGCCGAGTCGCTGCCCGACACCGGCGCCGAGGACCCGCTCTCGGCCATGGAGGACCGGGAGACCCGCCGCCTGCTCGCCGAGGCGGTCGGGCAGCTCGCCGAGCGGGACCGCACCGTGGTCGGTCTCTACTACTTCGAGAACCTGACCCTCGCCGAGATCGGGCGGGTCCTCGGGGTCACCGAGTCGCGGGTCTGCCAGCTGCACACCCGCGCGGTGATGCGCCTGCGCGCCCGGCTCGCCGAGCTGCAGCACGCCTGACGCTCACGGGTCGGTCGGCAGCAGCCGCACCCGGCCGAGTCCGAGCAGCAGGAGCGGGTCGAGGTACTCGAGCGCGCCGGCGGAGCGGTCGGCCGACGGTCGCCGCAGGCCCCAGTGCAGGCAGGCGGCGGCGGGACAGCCACGGTGCCCGGGTTCCAGGGCGCCCAGGGCGTCGCCGCGCCGGACCGCCGCGCCCGGGGCGACCGTGACCGCCACCGGCTCGTAGGTCGTGCGCAGGCCGCCGGCGTGCTCCACCGAGACCACCCCGCGCCCGGCCACCCGCCCGGCGAACACCACCACGCCGTCGCCCGCGGCGATCACCGCCAGCCCGGGCCGGCCCGCCACGTCGGCGCCCCGGTGCCCGCGGCCGTAGTAGTGCGGCGGCGGGTCGAACAGCCGCGTCACCGCACCCGGGGTGCCGGACGACGCCGGGGCGCCGCGGCCGTCCACCCCGGCCAGCGGCCACCCGAAGGCGCCGGCCGGCACGACCGGCGGTGGTGCGGGCGCGGCCCGGGCCGGCGCGGCCAGCACCAGAGCGAGGGCGACGAGGGCGAGGAGACAACGTTTCACACGGACTTGGACGCAGCCGGCGCCCCCGCGGCTCCATCGGCGCCCGCGGGGAGGTGGGGGAGGGCTCGCGGGTACACTCGTGACCAGCGGTCCGTCGTCTCCGCGTCCGCGCGGGGGGCAACGGGCCGACTTCGCGTGCCCTCTCAAGCGTCGCCACGTGCAGCGCTGCCAGAGCCGCATCCGGGCGGTCCCGCGTCAGCGGGTTCCGGATCGGCCACGAGGGCACCAGGGCGGCGGCCCGACCGGGACCGTCGCGACAACCGCCAGGCCTGGTCACGAGCACCGGGCCGCTGAGAGAGGTAGTTCCACCGCATGGCCGTCGTCACGATGCGCCAGCTGCTGGACTCCGGTGTCCACTTCGGTCACCAGACCCGCCGCTGGAACCCCAAGATGCGCCGCTTCATCTTCACCGAGCGCAACGGCATCTACATCATCGACCTGCAGCAGACGCTGTCCTACGTCGATCGCGCCTACGAGTTCGTCAAGCAGACCGTCGCCCACGGCGGCACGGTGCTCTTCGTCGGCACGAAGAAGCAGGCCCAGGAGGCCATCGACGAGCAGGCGCGTCGCGTCGGCATGCCGTTCGTGAACCAGCGCTGGCTGGGCGGCATGCTCACCAACTTCACCACCGTGCACAAGCGCCTCCAGCGCCTCAAGGAGCTGGAGGCCATGGAGCAGAGCGGGGGGTTCGAGGGTCGCACCAAGAAGGAGATCCTCATGCTCACCCGCGAGCACGACAAGCTCGAGAAGACGCTCGGCGGTATCCGCGACATGGGCCGTGTGCCGAGCGCGGTGTGGGTGGTCGACACCAAGAAGGAGCACATCGCGGTCGGCGAGGCCCGGAAGCTCAACATCCCGGTCGTCGCCATCCTCGACACCAACTGCGACCCGGACGAGGTCGACTACCCGATCCCGGGCAACGACGACGCCATCCGTTCGGCGGCGCTGCTGACCCGGGTGGTCGCCCAGGCGTGCGCCGACGGGCTGCAGGCCCGCGGCCAGCGCGACGGCGGCGGCGAGCGCGGCGAGGACGAGCCGCTGGCCGAGTGGGAGCAGGAGCTCATGGCCCAGGGTGGTGACGGCGCCAGCGCGCCGACCGGCCTGGAGCAGGGCAGCACCAGCTCCGCGACGGACGCGCCCGGCGACGCACCGGTCGCCACGCCGGAGGCCGAGGAGACGACCAACGCGATCGGCGACGACACCACGCCGGTCAGCCGCCCCGAGCGCACCGGCGGCACCGTCGACGCGAACTCCGAGAGCGACGACAACGCCATCGCGGCGGCGCCCGAGGCCGGTCAGGTCAACGGCACCCCGCAGAGCTGACCCCCACAGAGCCGCAAGACAAGAGGACGGACGAGAGCCGCACCATGGCGAACTACACCGCTGCGGACGTGAAGGCACTCCGGGACCTCACCGGGTCCGGGATGATGGACTGCAAGAAGGCCCTCGAGGAGAACGAGGGCGACATGGACAAGGCCGTCGAGGCCCTGCGCATCAAGGGTGCGAAGGACGTCGGCAAGCGGGCCGGCCGCACCACCGCCAACGGCGTGGTGGCCGCCCGGGACGGCGCGATGATCGAGCTCAACTCCGAGACCGACTTCGTCGCCAAGAACGCCGACTTCGTCCAGCTCGCCGAGGACATCCTCGGGGTGGCCCTGTCGAGCGGCACCAAGGACCTCGAGTCCCTCAAGGCCGCCTCGCTCGGTGAGGGCACGGTCGAGGACAAGGTCCAGGAGCTCTCGGCGCGCATCGGCGAGAAGCTCGAGCTGCGCCGCGTCGCGCTGCTCGACGGCCCGACCGCGACCTACCTGCACCGCCGGTCCTCGGACCTGCCGCCGGCCATCGGCGTCGTCGTCGCCTACACCGGCGACGGCGACGAGGCGGCCGAGGGCGCCCGCGGGGCGGCCATGCAGGTCGCGGCCGCGCGTCCGCTCTACACCACCCGCGACGAGGTCCCCGCGGACGTGGTGGAGAACGAGAAGCGCATCGCCGAGGCCACCGCCCGCGAGGAGGGCAAGCCCGAGAAGATCCTCGAGAAGATCGTCGAGGGTCGCCTGGGCGGCTACTACAAGGACACCGTCCTGCTCGAGCAGGAATCGGTGTCGGTGGACAAGAAGACGGTCGGCAAGGTGCTGGAGGAGGCGGGCGTCACCGTCCGCACCTTCGCGCGCTTCGAGGTCGGCCAGCCCTGAGATGCGCGGGGCGGGGCCGGGCACGCGCCCGGCCCCCCCCCCCACGCTCGCCCCTACGCCCTGCCCTGCACGTCCCCGTCGGTGGGAGGAGAGCGCGTGGCCAGTCCCCAGACCGTGTCGGACGCCGGCCCCGAGGCCCGTTCCGGTCATCGCCGGGTCCTGCTCAAGCTCGGTGGCGAGATGTTCGGCGGCGGCGGGGTCGGCGTCGACCCGGTCGTCGTGCAGACCGTCGCCCGCCAGATCGCCGACGTCGTGGCCTCCGGCATCGAGATCGCCGTCGTCATCGGCGGCGGCAACTTCTTCCGCGGCGAGGAGCTGCACCGCTACGGCATGCAGCGCCAGCGCGCGGACTACATGGGCATGCTCGGCACGGTCATGAACTGCCTGGCCCTCCAGGACTTCCTCGAGCGCGAGCACCACATCGACACCCGGGTGCAGACCGCGATCACCATGGGCCAGGTCGCCGAGTCGTACATCCCGCGCCGGGCCATGCGCCACCTCGAGAAGGGCCGCGTGGTCATCTTCGGCGCCGGGGTGGGCATGCCCTACTTCTCCACCGACACGACCGCCGCGCAGCGCGCGCTGGAGATCGAGTGCGAGATCGTGCTGCTCGCCAAGGGCGTTGACGGGGTCTACACCGCCGACCCCAAGCTCGACCCCACGGCGACGATGTTCCACGAGATCTCCCACCGCGAGGTGCTGGAGAAGGGGCTCAAGGTCGCGGACGCGACCGCGTTCAGCCTCTGCATGGACAACAACATGCCGATCATGGTGTTCAACCTGCTGGTCGACGGGAACATCGCACGCGCGGTGCGGGGTGAGAGGATCGGCACGCTGGTCCACACACCCTCCGGCCCCTGAGGAGAGGCGACACATGATCGACGAGACGCTCCTCGACGCCGAGGAGAAGATGGAGAAGGCGGTCAGCGTCGCCAAGGAGGACCTCGGCGGCGTCCGCACCGGCCGCGCCAGCCCGGCGATGTTCAACCGCATCAACGTCGAGTACTACGGCGCCTGGACGCCGCTCAACCAGCTCGCGTCGGTGCAGGTCCCCGAGGCCCGCATGGCCGTCATCAAGCCCTACGACGCCAGCCAGCTGGGCAGCATGGAGCGCGCGATCCGCGACTCCGACCTCGGCGTCAACCCCAGCAACGACGGCCAGATCATCCGCGTCGTGTTCCCGCAGCTCTCCGAGGAGCGCCGCAAGGACATGGTCAAGGTGGCGCGCAGCAAGGGCGAGGACGCCAAGGTGTCCATCCGCAGCGTGCGCCGCAGCGCCATGACCGAGCTCCAGCGCATCGTCAAGGACGGCGAGGCGGGCGAAGACGAGACCGGCCGAGCGGGGAAGGAGCTCGAGACCGTCACGGCGAAGTACGTCGCCCAGGTCGACGAGCTCGTCAAGAACAAGGAAGCCGAGCTCCTCGAGGTCTGAGGTCACCATGCCCTCCTCCGCATCGCGGCCCCGGCGTCCGGCTCCAGCAGCCGGGCGCCCGGCGACCCCGGAGACGGCCCCGGGGATGACCCCGGAGCGGACCGGGGCCCCCGCGGCGGAGGAGTCGAAGCCCAGGACCTCCCGCGCCGGGCGCAACCTGCCCGTCGCGATCGGCGTCGGCCTCGCGATGGGCGCGGTCATCCTGGTCGCGCTGCTGACGGCGCGGCAGGCGTGGATCGGGATCGTCGCGATCTCGGCGGTGATCGGCACCTGGGAGCTGTTCGGCGCCCTGCACCGCGGCGCCGGCATCCGCCTGTCCCGCGTCCCCGTGCTGGTCGGCGGCCAGGCGATGATCTGGCTGGCCTGGCCGTTCGGCACCGAGGGCATCCTGGGTGCCCTGCTGGTCACGGTGCTCGGCTGCTTCCTGTGGCGCATGCGGCTCGGCGCGGCCGGCTTCGTGCGCGACGTCGGCGCCTCGATGCTGGTGCTGTGCTGGGTGCCGCTGTGCATGGCGTTCGGGACGATGCTCGTCGTCCCCGCCGACGGCACCGCGCGCGTGCTGACGTTCCTCATCGTCGTCATCTGCTCCGACACCGGCGGCTACGCGCTGGGCGCGCTGTTCGGCAAGCACCCGATGGCGCCGAAGGTCAGCCCCAAGAAGTCGTGGGAGGGCCTGGCCGGGTCGCTCCTCGCCGGCTCGACGGGCGCCTGCCTGTGCGTCGCGCTCCTGCTCGACGACCACTGGTGGTACGGCCTGATCGTCGGCCCGCTGCTGGTGGCCACGGCCGTCACCGGCGACCTCGTCGAGTCCCTCATCAAGCGCGACCTCGGCATCAAGGACATGGGCAACACCATCCCCGGCCACGGCGGGCTGATGGAGCGCCTCGACTCGCTGGTCACGTCGGCACCGATGGCCTGGCTGCTGCTCCTGGTCCTGGTGCCCGTCCCCACGTGACCAGGTTCAGGGACGAGTCGACGGGTCGAGCTCCCCTCTCGGCGTGCTCGTCTGATCGCTCCGCCTCCCGTGACGTCATCGAGTCCCCCAACATCTGGCGCTGGCCCGAGGTCTACGAGCGCGAGAACGAGGCGCAGGACGCCACCGGCGCGCTGTGGGACACCGTCGCCGAGCTCGCCCCGCACGACGGCGTGGACGTCGTGGACGTCGGGTGCGGCGACGGCTTCCACCTGCCGCGGTTCGCCGAACGCGCTCGCACCGTGGTCGGCGTCGAGCCCCACGCGCCGCTGGTCGCCCGCGCCCGCGAGCGGATCGACGGCCTGCCCGGGTGCCGTGCCGAGCAGGGGAGCGCCGCGGCCCTCCCGCTGCCCGACGACTCCGCCGACGTCGTGCACGCCCGCACCGCGTACTTCTTCGGGCCCGGCTGCGAGCCCGGGCTGACGGAGGCCTCGCGGGTGCTGCGACCGGGCGGCGTGCTCGTGGTCGTCGACCTCGACGCCACCCGCCATTCCTACGGCTCCTGGATGCGTGCCTCGGCCCCGCGCTACGACCCGGGTGCCGCCGAGCGCTTCTTCGCCGGGCAGGGCTTCGCGGTGCGCCGCGTCGACACCCTGTGGCGCTTCGCCGACCGCACGACGCTCGCCGACGTCCTGCGGATCGAGTTCACCCCGGGCGTCGCGCAGAAGGCGATCGACGGCACACCCGGCCTGACCCTCTCGGTCGGCTACCGGGTGCACACACGGCGTGAACCGGACGGACTCCTGCGGCCGTAGCCGGTTCGTCGCGTCGGACCCCTTGACGTGATCTCGGTCACGGTCGCATCGTAGTTGCGCCAAGGGAAACCGGTTGCACTCCTCGCAACCACCGTCCGAACACCGGCTCGGGGTCGCCGGATGCACGACGAGGTGAGGTGCTGATGACGGACGTTCTGCCCACGCGGGCGGCGGTGGAGCTCGTGCCGGAGCCGTCGTCGACGACGGTGACGAACCCGGGGATCCTGCTCTACCCCCGACTGCGGAAGTCGCCCTACTTCTGGAAGTCGCGGGCGCACGGCGTGGCGATGTACAGCGTCTACAACCACACGTACCACCCGCGCCACTACGGCGACCCGCTCGCGGAGTACTGGGCGCTGCTCGAGGACGTGACCCTCTGGGACGTCGGCGTCGAGCGCCAGGTCGAGATCGTCGGGCCCGACGCGTTCGCGTTCACCAACATGCTGGTGCCCCGCGACCTGAACAGGTGCGCCGTCGGTCAGTGCAAGTACGTGTTCGTCACCGCACCCGACGGTGGGATCATCAACGACCCGGTGCTGTTGCGCGTCGAGGAGGACCGCTTCTGGCTCTCGCTCGCCGACTCCGACGTCGGGCTGTGGGCCACCGGCCTGGCCCACGCCGGCGGCTGGGACGTCCAGGTCCGCGAGATCGACGTCGCCCCGGTGCAGGTCCAGGGGCCGAAGGCCAAGGCCGTCGTCACCGAGCTGTTCGGCTCCGACGTCGCCGGGATGCCGTACTACCACCTGCGCCACGCCGTGATCGACGGCATGGAGGTCGTCGTCAGCCGCACCGGCTACAGCGCCGAGATCGGCTACGAGATCTACCTGCGCGACGCCGTCCGCCAGGCGGGCAGGCTCTGGGACCGGGTGTGGGAGGCGGGGCGCCCGCACGGGATGCGCCCGATCGGCCCGTGCCACATGCGGCGCATCGAGGGCGGCATGCTCGCCTACGGCTGCGACATCACGCTCGACACCAACCCGCTCGAGGTCGGCTACGACTACACGTGGATGGTCGACCTGGACCAGGAGGCCGACTTCGTCGGCAAGGACGCGCTGATCCGCGCCAAGGCGCGCGGGCCGACGCGGTCGTTGGTCGGCGTCGAGATCGGCGGCTCGCGGCTGGGCACGTTCAACGACGGCTCCATGATCGAACCGTTCACGGTCCGCAACGAGGAGGGCGAGTTCGTCGGCACGGTGACGAGCGCCTGCTGGTCGCCGCGGCTCGAGCGCAACATCGGACTCGCGATGGTCGCGACGCCGTCCACGCCGCTGGGGACGACGCTGCAGGTCATCACCGGCCCGGGAGACGGAGCGCAGCGGAGCTCGACCCATCTGCCGGGAGACGGAGCGCAGCGGAGCTCGACCCATCTGCCGGGAGACGGAGCGCAGCGGAGCTCGACCCATCTGCCGGGAGACGGAGCGCAGCGGAGCTCGACCCGTGTGGTCGACGTGCGCGACGCCGTCGTCGTCGAGAAGCCGTTCGTCGATCCGCGCAAGCAGACCCCCAAGGGCTGAGCGGGACCGGTCATGGAGCACGTCTGGATCCCGAGGAGAGCCGTGACCCCGTTCCCGGACCGGGCCCAGGTCGTCGTCATCGGTGGCGGCATCGTCGGCAACTCCGTCGTGCACCACCTCGCGCGGCTGGGGTGGCGCGACATCCTGCTCGTCGACAAGGGGCCGTTGCCCGACCCGGGCGGCTCGACCGGGCACGCGTCGAACTTCATCTTCCCGGTCGACCACTCCCGCGAGATCACGCTGCTGACCGGCGACTCGATGCGCCAGTACACCGAGCTCGGCACGCTGACGACGTGTGGCGGCATCGAGGTGGCGCGCACCCCGGAGCGGGTCCAGGAGCTCGACCGGCGGATGTCGTCGGCGCGGGCGTGGGGGATCGACGCGGAGCTGATCACCCCGGCCGAGGTCGCCGAGAAGGTCCCGTTCCTCGACCCCGCGCCGGTCCTGCGCGGGTTCTGGACGCCGTCGGTGTCCGTGGTCGACCCGCTGCGCGCGGGCGAGCTGATGCGGGAGCGGGCGAGCGCCGCGGGCGCGCTCACCGTCTCCGCGCTCACCGAGGTGCTCGCGATCGACACCGAGCGCGGGCGGGTGCGCCGCGTGCGCACCGATCGCGGCGACGTCGAGACCGAGTCCGTCGTGGTCGCCGGCGGCGTGTGGAGCCCCCGGATCGCGCAGCTCGCCGGCGCGACGATCCCGCTGACGCCCGCCGTGCACCAGATGATCGACGTGGGCCCGATCGCGGAGCTCGCGGCCACCGGGCGGGAGATCGCGCTCCCGATCATCCGCGACATGGACCCGTTCATGTACGAGCGGCAGAGCGGCGCCGACCTCGAGATCGGGTCCTATGCGCACCGGCCGATCCTCTGCGATCCCGACGAGATCCCGTCGATCGCGGCCGCGGCGCTCTCACCGACCCAGCTGCCGTTCACCGCGGACGACTTCGACCCGCAGATGGAGGCGGCGCTGGAGCTGTTCGCGGGCATCCTCGACCGCCCCGACGCGGGCATCCGGCACGCGATCAACGGGCTGCTCTCGATGACCCCGGACGGTCACCCGCTGCTGGGCGAGACCCCGGAGGTCGCCGGGCTCTGGTCCGCGGCCGCCGTGTGGATCAAGGAGGGGCCCGGCGTCGGGCGGCTCGTCGCCGAGTGGATGACCGCGGGCGTCCCCGAGATCGACCCGCACGCCGCGGACGTCGCCCGCTTCGCGCCCCACGAGCGCACCCGCACCCACGTGCGTGCCCGCGCCGCGGAGGGCTACAACAAGACCTACGGGATCATCCACCCGCGCGAGCAGTGGGGCTCCGACCGCGGTGCCCGCCGCTCGCCGTTCTTCCCGCGCGAGGAGGCCCTCGGCGCCGAGTTCTTCGAGGTCGCGGGCTGGGAGCGTCCCCAGTGGTACCGGTGCAACGAGCCGCTCGTGAGCGAGTTCGGGGTCGTGGGCCGCCCGCACGAGTGGGACGCGCGCTGGTGGTCGCCGATCATCGTCGCCGAGCACCTGGCGATGCGCCGCGGCGTCGCGATGATCGACCTGAGTGCCTTCGCCCAGTTCGACGTCCGCGGCCCGGGGGCGCTCGCCTACCTCCAGCACTTGTGCGTCGCCCAGATGGACCGGCCCGTCGGGCGTGTGATCTACACGCCGCTGCTCGGTCCCGACGGCGGCTTCCGCAGCGACCTGACCGTCGTGCGTCTCGGCGAGTCGCACTTCCGGGTGGTCACCGGCGGGTCGGACGGGGCGCGGGACCTGCACTGGTTCGCGCGCCATCTCCCCGCCGACGGTTCCGTCGCGCTGGCCGACGTCACCTCGGCGGTGTGCACCCTCGGGCTCTGGGGCCCGCGGGCGCGCGACGTGCTCGCCGCGGCGACCGACGACCCCGGCGCCGATGAGCTCAGCGACGCCGCGTTCCCGTTCGCGTCCGGCCGCACGATCACGATCGGGTCGATCCCGGTGCTCGCGCTGCGCCTGTCCTACGTCGGCGAGCTCGGGTGGGAGCTGCACGCGCCGACCGAGTGCGGCCTGCGCCTCTGGGACACGATCGCCGAGGCGGGGGCGCCGCACGGGATCGTGCCGGCCGGCATCGGCGTCTACGGCGGCACCGCGCGGATCGAGAAGGGCTACCGGCTCATGGGCCACGAGCTCGACGGCGAGCACGGGCCGGTCGAGGCGGGGCTCGCGCCGCGGGGGCTCAAGGCGGCGGACTTCGTCGGGAAGGCCGCGTACACCAAGGCCCGCGAGGGCGAGCCCGAGGCGACGCTGTGCACGCTGACGCTGGACGCGGCGGTCGATCCCGAGGGGCACCGGCGCCACCCCCAGGGCGGCGAGCCGATCCTCACGACCGGCGGCGCGCGGATCACCGACCGGCGCGGGCGGCCGTCGTACGTCACCAGCGCGGACGCCGCCCCGTCGCTGGGGACGCACCTGCTCATGGCCTACCTGCCCCCCTGGCACGCCGTGGAGGGCACCGGGCTGCTCGTCGAGTACCTGGGGGAGCGGTACCCGGTGACGGTCGCACGGGCTGGCCGGAGGCCGCTGTTCGACCCCGACGACGCCCGGATGCGGTGACACGGTCATGAGGGAGCTGGACGTCCTGGCCTGCGTCAAGCGCGTCCCGGCGGTGGGCTCCGAGGTCCTGCTGACCGCCGACGCGACGGCGGTCGACACCCGCCACCTCGGCTTCACCATCGGCCCGCACGAGGAGTGCGCGGTCGAGGAGGCGGTGCGGATCGCCGAGCGCACCGGCGGATCCGTGGGTGTGCTCACCGTCGGCCCGCCCGAGGCCGACGAGCAGCTGCGCTACGCGATGTCGATGGGCGCCGACCACGCGGTGCGGGTCGAGGCGCCGGTGGCCGACCCCGACCCGGAGGCCACCGCCGTGGCGATCGTCGGGGCGCTGCGCGACCTGCGGCCCTACGACCTCGTGCTGTTCGGGGCGGCCTCGGCCGACGCCGGGCACGCGCAGGTCGGCTTCCGGGTGGCGGCAGCGCTCGGGCGCCCCGTGGTCGGCGGGGTGAAAGGGATCGATCCCGGGTCCGACACGGTGGCCCTTCGCCGCGACGCCGGTGACGGGACCGAGCTCCACGCGGCGCCGCTGCCCGCGGTCGCGGCCGTGCTCGAGGGGCTCAACCTGCCCCGCTACCCGACGATCACGGGCCGGCTGCGGGCCAAGAAGGCGCCGATCCGGGTGCTTCCCGGGCCGTCTGGCCCGTCGGCGACCGGCGGCCTGCGGACCCTGCGGCTGCGCCACCGCCCGGAGGCCCGCGCGGAGACCGTCGTGCTGGGACGCGGCGCCGCGGCGGCGGGCGCCGTCGTGGACGTCCTGGCCGAGCTCGGGATGGTGCGCTGATGGTGCTCGCCATGATCGAGCGCGACGGCGAGGGCGTCGCGACGGCCGCGGCCGCGGAGGTGCTCGCCGCGGCGCGGGACCTGGCCGACGAGCTGGGCGCCGCCGTCGGCGCGGTGGCCGTGGGGGACGCCGGTGACCTGCTCGACGACCTGCCCGACGACCTCGCCGAGCGCGGCGTCTCCACGCTGCACCTGCTGCGCCACGAGCTGCTGGCCGACGCCGGGCCCGCCGGCGTCGGCGAGGCGCTGGCCCAGCTCGTGGCCACCGAGACACCGAGCGCCGTACTCGCGGCGGCCACCGGCGCGAGCACCGAGGCCATGGCGTGGGCGGCGGCGCGGGTCGGGGTGCCGCTGGCGACGGCGTGCACCGAGATCCGGCCGGCGATCGGTCCCGGCGACCCCTGGGAGGTCACCCGGGAACGGTCCGGCGGCATCCTCCTCGAGGACGCCGAGCTGGACGCCCCGATCCGCTTCGCCACGCTCGGCACCGGCACCGGCACCGGCACGCCCACCGAGACGGCCGCGGCCGCCGAGGTGACGGTCCGCGTGTTCGTCCCGGAGCTCGACGCCACGGTGCCGCGCGCCCGCCTCGTCGAGCAGCGGGCGCGCGCGACCGGGATGACGCTCGCCACCGCGCCGGTCGTCGTGTCGGGCGGCCGCGGGGTCGGCAGCGCCGAGGGCTACGGGGTGCTCGAGGAGCTCGCGGGTCTCCTCGGCGGCGCGGTCGGGTGCTCGCGGGTCGCCACCAACAACGGGTGGCGCCCGCACGCCGACCAGGTCGGGCTCACCGGCACCCGCGTCAGCCCCGACCTCTACATCGCCTGCGGCATCAGCGGGGCCACGCAGCACTGGGTGGGGTGCATGAGCGCGCGCTCGATCCTCGCGGTCAACACCGACCCCGAGGCGCCGATGGTGTCGCGGGCCACGTGGGCGGTGATCGGCGACGTGCACGAGGTGCTACCCGCCGTGGTCGAGGAGATCCGGCGGCGATCCGGGGTCTGAGCGTCGCGCCGGCCGGGCGGGGCTGGCGTCCGGACCAGGGGCGCGGTCGCGTTACCGTGGATGTCGTGTCCGCGTACCCCCCTCCTCGTCCGCCGTCCGGGTATCCCGGTCGCGGTGGTCCCGGCGGTCCCTACAACCCCGGTGGTCACGGTGGCCCCGGCCGCCCCGGTGGTTTCAGCGGGTACGGCGGGCCGGGTGGTGGCCAGAGCTCGCCGCCACCGCGCCGGAGCTCCGGCGGGGGCGGCCGCAGCACCGGGCGCGGCGGGGGCGCCGTGCGCATCGACCCCGTGCTCGTCGAGATCGCGGCCGGCCTCGTGTGGCTGGCCGTGGGCACGCTCGGGCTCGGGGCCGACGGGGTGGGCACATTGATCCTCGCCGTCGGCATCGCGATCGCCATCGGCATCGGGGTCGAGAACCGCCGGCGCGGATCGCGCCCGTTCGACACGTCGCGCTCCACCGAGGTGCTGCGCCTGGGCGGCGGCGTGATCGTCGCGGTGATCGTCGCATCGATCGTGCTCGGGCTGCTCAGCGGCTCGGCGTTCCTGCCCGGCCTCGCGCTGTTGCTCACCGGCGGCGCGTTCTGGCTGCTCAGCCGCTCCACCGGCCAGCGTCCGACGGCCTGGCTCGGGATCGCGCTCGTCGCCGCCGGACTGCTGTCCGCCCTGATCACCCTGGGCACCGCGGGCGGCTTCGTGTCCCAGGGCCTGCTCGGCCTGCTCGCGGGCGTCCTGCTCCTGCTGTCCGCCGCCGACCGCGTCGGCCTCGTGGAGATGCTGCGCTCGCGATGACCGATCCCGTGGTCGATCCCGCCGGGGAGGCCGAGGCGACCGCCGGACCGGTCCTGTCCCTCTCGCCGCGCGGCACCCGGCGCAGCCGTCCCGCCCGCCACCTCGCCGACCTCGACCCGGCCGGGCGCCGGGAGGCGGTCGCCGAGCTCGGGCTCCCGGCCTTCCGCGCCGACCAGCTCTCGCGCCACTACTTCACGCGGCTCGAGTCCGACCCGGGCACGATGACCGACCTGCCCGCCGCGGCGCGCGAGACGCTCGGCCCGGCCCTGCTGCCCGAACTCCTCTCGCCCACCTCGGTGGTCGACTGCGACGGCGGCTCCACCCGCAAGACGCTCTGGCGCGCAGGCGACGGTGCGCTGGTCGAGAGCGTCCTCATGGGCTACCCGGACCGTGCCACCGTCTGCATCTCCAGCCAGGCCGGGTGCGGCATGGCCTGCCCGTTCTGCGCCACCGGCCAGAACGGCCTCGAGCGCAACCTGTCGACCGCCGAGATCGTCGAGCAGGTGCGCGCGGCGGCCGCGGCGGTGAAGGCCGGCGAGCTGGGCAGCGAGCTGCGGCGCCTGTCCAACGTCGTGTTCATGGGCATGGGCGAGCCGCTCGCCAACTACCGGCGCGTCGTCGACGCCGTGCACCGGCTCTGCGACGCCCCGCCCGCGGGCCTCGGGCTCTCGCAGCGCTCGGTGACCGTGTCGACGGTCGGGCTCGTGCCGGCGATCCACCGGCTCGCCGACGAGGGCCTGCAGGTCACCCTCGCCGTCTCGCTGCACACCCCCGACGACGAGCTGCGCGACACCCTGGTGCCGGTGAACACCCGCTGGCCCGTCGCCGAGGTGTTCGGCGCGGCGCGGCGCTACGCCGAGGTCACCGGGCGGCGGATCTCGATCGAGTACGCGCTGATCCGCGACGTCAACGACCAGCCCTGGCGCGCCGACCTGCTGGCCAAGCTGGCATCGAAGCACCTCGGCCGGCTCGTGCACGTCAACCTCATCCCGCTCAACCCGACGCCGGGCAGCACGTGGGACGCGAGTCCCGCCCCGGTGCAGGCGGAGTTCGTCCGGCGGGTGCGCGACGGCGGCGTCGCGTGCACCGTCCGCGACACCCGCGGCCGCGAGATCGCCGCGGCGTGCGGTCAGCTCGCGGCCACCGCACGGCAGTGATGGTTCGGCAGTGACGCACGAGGTCCGCCGGATCGTCCCGCACGCCACCGAGGGCGTGGCCGACGCGGACACCGTCACCTGGACCCGCGCGATGCTGGCGGCCTTCCTGCGCCCCCGGGTGGAGCCGGGGGATCTCGCGCGGGCGGCGGCGGACCTCGTCGGGTCGCGGCTGCGCGGGGTCTACGAGACCGCCGACCCCGCGCCCGTCGCGACCCTGCGTTCCTGGGACACGCGGATGTCGGTGCCCGGCGGCGAGGTGATCGTCGACGCCGTCACCGCGATCGGCGTCCGTTCCACCCACCGGCGTCGCGGGCTGCTGCGCGCGGTGCTCGTCGACGACCTCGCCGAGGCCGCCCGCGCCGGCACCCCGGTCGCCGCGCTCACGTCCACCCAGGGTGCGCTGTACGAGCGCTTCGGTTTCGGGCTCGCCAGCTGGAACCGCGCGCTGCGCCTCGACACGCGTGGCGCAGCGTTCCGCGAACCCGACCCGACCGGCCGCCTGCGCACCCTCGAGCCGGCGACGCTGCCCTCGGCGGCCGCCCCCGTGCAGGACCGCGCCCGGCGGCGGCACCCGGGGTCGATGGACCGCAGCGAGTCCTCGTGGACCGCGCTGATGACCGGGGCGAACCTCTTCGGGGGCCTGAGCGGCGACCCGGGCCGGCACGCGGTGCTGTGGTCGGACGGCACCGGCCGACCGGGTGGCTACGTCGTCTACCGCGTGGCCCAGGACTGGGTGGGCGGGGCCGGCGAGATCGCCGTGCTCGACCTGCAGGCGACCACACCCGAGTCGTACCGCGAGCTGTGGCGCCACCTGGCGTCGCTCGACCTCGTCGGCGCCGTGACCTGGACCGACGCGTCCACCGACGAGCCGCTGCCCTGGCTGCTCACCGATCCCCGGGCCGCCGCGCCCGGCGCGAGTCGCGAGATGCTCTGGCTGCGGATCCTCGACGTCCCGGGCGCGCTGGGCGCGCGCCGCTACCCCGTCACCGAGCAGATCGTGCTCGCGGTGGACGACCCGGCCGGGTACGCCGCGGGGACCTGGCTGCTCGACACCACCGACCCCGTCGAGCCGCGCGTCGTCACCACGACCGCCGCGCCGGACGTCGCCCTGGACGCGGCGGCGCTCGGCTCGCTCTACCTCGGCGGCGTGGACCCGCGGGTGCTCGCGCGGGCCGGGCGGCTCTCCGAGCGCACGCCGGGCGCCGCCGGGCGGCTCGCGCGACTGGTGGCCGCGCCGAGCGTGCCCTGGAACGGCGTCCGGTTCTGAGATCGACCGATCCGGCGCCGTCCGCCCGTCCCCCGGTGAGGCGCAGGTCCACGGTTGTCACCCGACCGGTACGCGGGTGAGGCTCACACCTCGGGCGGCTCGTCGGGCTCGTCGGGGACGCCGTCGTCGCGGTCGGCCCAATCGAGCAGGGCGCGCAGGTCGAAGACCTCGTCGTCGATGGTCGCGTGCAGCTCGCCGACCTCGGCGTAGCGCGCGGGCATCGTCGCGATCGTGAAGTCGCCCGGCTCGGCGTCGTCGATCTCGTCCCAGCGCAAGGGCGCCGACACCCGCGCCTCCGGGGTGCCGCGCACCGAGTAGGCGGACGCGATCGTGTGGTCGCGGGTGTTCTGGTTCCAGTCGAGGAAGACCGTGCCGGGCTCGCGGTCCTTGCGCCACCAGGCGGTGGTGACCAGATCGGGGGCGCGCCGCTCGACCTCGCGGGCGAACGCCAGCGCGGCCCGCCGCACCTCGGTGAACGAGTGCTCGGGACGGATGCGGACGTAGACGTGCAGTCCCTTGCCGCCCGAGGTCTTGGGGAAGCCGACGGCGCCGAGCTCGTCGAGCACCTCGTGCGCGACGGCCGCCACGCGCCGGATCGTCGGGAACTCCGTGCCGGGGGTGGGGCCGGGCATGGGGTCGAAGTCGATGCGCCACTCGTCGGGGGTCTCGACGTCGGCGGCCCGGGTGTTCCAGGGGTGGAACTCCACGGTGGACATCTGGACCGCCCAGATGACGTCGGCGGGGCTCGCGACGCACAGCTCGTCGGCGGTGCGGTTGTAGCGGGGGAAGTGCACGCGCACGGTCGGCACCCAGTCCGGAGCACCCTTGGGCAGCCGCTTCTGGTGGACCTTCTCGCCGTCGGTCCCGGTGGGGAAGCGATGCATCATGCAGGGCCGGTCGCGCAGGGCGCGCACGATGCCGTCCGCGACCGAGAGGTAGTAGTGCGCGAGGTCGAGTTTGGTTTCTCCCCGGGCCGAGAAGTACACCCTGCCCGGGTTGGTCAGACGCACCGTCCGGCCGTCGACCTCGATCTCCGCGGCCTCGGTCACGGCGGCACAGTACTCCCGGCCGACGCAGGGACGGAGATTCATGAGCAAGCGCATCGTCGTCGTCGGTGGCGACGCCACCGGCATGTCCGCCGCGTCGACCGCCCTGCGGCACGCGGACTCCGGCGAGCTCGAGGTGGTCGTGCTGGAGCGCGGGCACTACACGTCCTACTCGGCGTGCGGCACCCCCTACTGGATCTCCGGGCACGTCGGCGACCGCGACGAGCTGATCGCGCGCTCGCCCGAGCAGCACCGCGAGGCGGGCATCGACGTGCGGATGCGCACCGAGGCGACGGCGATCGACCTGGAGAAGCGGGCCGTCAGCGTCCGCGGCGTGGACGACGGGGACACCTACGACCTCGGGTTCGACGAGCTCGTCATCGCGACGGGCGCGGTGCCGACGGTGCCGCCGCTGCCCGGCGCGGCCGCCGAGGGCATCTTCGGCGTGCAGTCGCTGGAGCAGGGCGAGGAGATCGTCGAGGACCTCGCTCCGGGCCAGCCCGACGACGGGGAGGACCGAGCCGGCGATCGCCGGCGGGCCGTCGTCGTCGGGGCCGGCTACATCGGTGTCGAGATGGCCGAGGCGATGGTGGTGCGCGGGCTCGAGACGACGATCATCGACCAGGCGCCCGAGCCGTTCACGCAGGTCGACCCCGACATGGGCGCGCTGATCCGCGAGGCCATGGAGGGCATGGGCATGACGGTGCTCACGGGCACCGGTGTCGACGGCTTCGACGTCGGCGAGGACGGACGGGTCACCGCGGTGCGCGTGGGCGACACCGTGCTGCCCGCCGACATCGTCGTCATCGGCCTCGGCGTGAAGCCGAACGTCGCGCTCGCCGCGGACGCCGGACTGACGATCGGCGCGTCCGGCGGGATCGTCACCGACGTGCGCATGCAGGCCGCGCCGGGCGTGTGGGCCGGCGGCGACTGCGTCGAGGTCCACCACCGGCTCTCGGGGAAGGGCGTGCACATCGCGCTCGGCACCCACGCGAACAAGCACGGGCGGATCATCGGCACGAACATCGCCGGCGGCTACGGCGCGTTCCCGGGCGTGATCGGCACGGCGATCAGCAGGGTCTGCTCGCTGGAGATCGGGCGCACGGGGCTCTCGGAGTCCGAGGCGTCGGCGGCGGGCTTCGGCTACGTCACCGCCACCGTGGAGTCGACGACCACGGCGGGCTACTGGCCCGAGGCGGAACTGATGACGGTCAAGGTGCTCGCCGAGCAGCGCACGGGGCGGCTGCTGGGCGCGCAGATCGTGGGTCGGGCCGGCTCCGGCAAGCGGATCGACGTCTTCGCCACGGCGATCTGGAACGGCATGACCGTCGAGGAGATGACGTTCATGGATCTGTCCTACGCCCCGCCGTTCTCGCCGGTCTGGGACGCCGTCCTCGTGGCCGCCCGGAAGGCCGCCAAGGAGGTCCAGGCCGCGATCCCGGCCTCCCCCGTCTGAGCGATGTGAGCACTTTCCGGGCCGATAGGCCCGGAAAGTGCTCACATCAGCCGACGTGGACGGCGGGGCGGCGGGAGCGGTCGGGTTCGGCCTCGCGGAGCACCTCGCGGGTCACCGGGGCGACCTCGCCGACGCCGAAGAGCAGGTAGCGCGCGAGGTTGGTGGCCGGGCTGCCCTCGTCCCACTCGAAGTAGACGTGGGGCACGGTGCCGGTGACGTCGCGTAGGTGCAGCAGCAGCGCGGCGATGGCGTTCGGCACGGTCGAGCTGCGCGCGCGCAGGATGCGGTAGCCGTGGCGCTCCTCGCCCAGGACGTGCAGCTCGGACTCGAAGTTCGAGGGGTCGTCGACGGTGATCTCCACGAACACCACCGCGTCTCCGGACGGGATGTGGTGGTCGTAGCGCTCCTCGAGCTCCTTGTCCTGGTACTCGCGCTTGTCGCGGCGGTCCGGCTCGTTGGCCACCAGCCGGATCCTGGACTGCGGGTCCTTCTCGTGGGCCTCACGGACGATGCGTCGCGCGGTCTTGTCGAGGTGCACCGCGGTGATCCGCAGCTCGGTGCTGCGCAGCACCCGCGACAGGAACGAGACGACGAAGATCGCGGCCACGAACATCAGGCCGATCTTGAGGCCCTCCGGACGCTCGATCATGTTCGCGACCGTCGTGTAGACGAGGACGACGGCGATGATCCCGAAGCCGGTCATCGCGCCCCGCTGGCCCTTGGCGCGGGCCGAGAGCGTCACCGAGATCGACGCCGACGTGATGAGCACGAGCACGCCGGTGGCGTAGGCGCCGCTCTGCGCGTCGACGCTGGCGTCGAAGATGATCGTGATGAAGATCCCGAGCGTGGTGAACACCAGCACCATGGGCCGCACGGCCCGCGCCCAGTTCGGGGCCATCCCGTAGCGGGGCAGGTAGCGCGGCACGAGGTTGAGCAGGCCCGCCATCGCCGACGCCCCGGCGAACCAGAGGATCGTGATCGTCGACAGGTCGTAGACGGTGCCGAGCGCCGCCCCGAACTGCTCGTGCGCGAGGTAGGCCAGCGCGCGGCCGTTCGCCTGGCCGGTCGGGCCGAACTCGTCGAGCGGGATGAGCAGCGTCGTCACGAAACTCGAGGTGACGAGGAAGCCGCTCATGATCAGCGCGGCGGTCGTCAGGAGCTTGCGCGCCCCGGCGATCCGGCCGGCCGGGTTCTTCTCCGTGTCGCCCGGGGCGCCGCGCACCAGCGGCATCACCGCGACGCCGGTCTCGAAGCCCGACAGGCCGAGCGCCAGCTTGGGGAACACGACCAGCGCGATCGCCACGACCACCAGCGGGTTGCCGTGCTGGGTGAGCAGCGCGTCGCCCCAGTCGACGATGCGCACCGGCTCGGTGGCGACGCGGTAGAGCGCCCCGGCGACCACCACGAGGTTGAGCAGCAGGAACGTCGCCACGACGACCACCGCGATGCCGACGGCCTCGGCGAAGCCCATGAGGAACACGACGCCGAGCAGGATCACCAGCGCGCAGGTGAGCGGCACCTCCCATCCGTGCAGGGTCCCGCCGACCAGCGGGTTCTCGACGACGTGCGCGGTCGCGTCGGCGGTGGAGAGGGTGATCGTGATGAGGAAGTCGGTGACGGCGAAGCCGAGGAGCACGAGCACCAGCAGCTTCGACCACCAGTACGACAGCAGCTTCTCGAGCATCGCCACGGAACCCTCGCCGTGCGGGCTCTCGCGCGCCACGCGCCGGTAGATCGGCAGGGCGCCGGCGAGGGTCAGCACGACGAGGACCAGTGTCGCGATCGGCGAGATCAGCCCGGCGGCGACGACCGCCACGGCGGGCTGGTAGCCGAGCGTCGAGAAGTAGTCGACGCCGGTGAGGCACATGACGCGCCACCACGGCTTGCCCTCGCGCTCCGGTGCGGGGCGGGCGTGGGGGCCCGAGTACTGCGAGCCGCGATCGACGAGGCCCTCGAGGAGCCATCGGCGCAGGGCCGAGGGCCGGTCCCGCCGCTCGGTCGAGCCGGTCGGCGGGGCCGGCGGAGCGCTCACCGCCGCCAGGACGTCCGCGAACGGATGATCGCGCCGAGCGACAGCGCGAAGAACCCGATGGCCAGCGCGACCAGCCAGATCTCCTCCTGGCGGCCCTCGTGGTTGCCCCAGAGCATGATCAGCATGATCGCGGCGACGAGGAAGCCGGACAGGCGCGCGACCTTCGGGTAGTGGCCGTGCCAGCCCCACTCCACCGAGGGCTCGTCGTCCGACGAGACGCCGTTGACCACCACGGGGGCGCGGTGATGGCCGTCGTGGTGTGCGACGTCACCGCCGTGCTCCTGCCGAGCGGGGCTGTTGGTGGCCACGAGGTCTCCTGGTTCGCGCTGAGGGCCGGGGCCCGCCCAACCTACCGCGCGCCCACCTACCGCGCGCTGTACCGGCCGGTGATGATGAGCCGCGATGAGCACATCCCCACCACCCCGCCGGCTCGTCCTGCTCGGGTCGACCGGCTCGATCGGCACGCAGGCCCTCGACATCGTCCGCGCGCACCCCGACCGTTTCGTCGTGACGGGCCTCGCGGCCGGTGGCGGGCGCCCGGATCTGCTGGCCCAGCAGGCCGCCGAGTTCGGGGTGCCGATGCTGGCGGTCGCCGACCCGGCGGCCGCGCCGGACCTCGAGGGACGGACCGGCGCGGAGATCCTCGCCGGCCCGGACGCGGCGGCCCAGCTCGCCGGGTCGGGCGCGGACGTGGTGCTCAACGCGATGGACGGATCGCGGGGCCTCGCGCCGACCCTGGCCGCACTGGCCGCCGGCGCCACGCTCGCGCTGGCCAACAAGGAGTCGCTGGTCGCCGGCGGGCCGCTGGTGACCCGCGCGGCGGGGTCCGGGCAGATCGTGCCGGTGGACTCGGAGCACTCGGCGCTCGCGCAGAGCCTGCGCGGCGGCCGGCCCGAGGAGGTCGCGCGCCTGGTGCTCACCGCGTCCGGCGGCCCGTTCCGCGGACGCCCCCGCACCGAGCTCGCCGGCGTCACCGTCGAGCAGGCCCTGGCCCACCCGACGTGGGCGATGGGGCCCGTGGTGACGCTGAACTCGTCGACGCTGGTCAACAAGGGTCTCGAGCTGATCGAGGCGCACCTGCTGTTCGGGGTCCCCTACGAGCGCATCGACGTCGTCGTGCATCCCCAGTCGATGATCCACTCGATGGTGACCTTCGTCGACGGCGCCACGATCGCCCAGGTCAGCCCGCCGGACATGCACATGCCGATCGCGCTCGCGCTGGCCTGGCCCGAGCGTCTGGCGGGCGCGAGCAGGCCCGAGACCTTCGCCGCTCCGACCGCCTGGACCTTCGAGCCGGTCGACACCGTCGCCTTCCCGGCGCTCGAGCTCGCGCGGGCGGCGGGGTCGGCGGGGGGCTGTCTGCCGGCGGTCTACAACGCCGCCAACGAGGAGGCCGTCGCCGCCTTCCTCGCCGGGCGCTGCGCGTGGACCGGCATCGACGAGACCCTCGCCGCCGTCCTGGACGACGCGGGGGCGTGGGAACGCGACCCGCGCGACGTCGACGACGTGCACGCCGCCGAGCGGTGGGCGCGCCGCCGGGCCGGGGAGCTCCTGACGACACCGGTGGGTGAGGCCGCCCGCCCCGAGAGCACCACCCCACGCAGGGCACACCGCTCCCGGGGCTACCGTGTGACGCCGTGATGCTCGTCCTGGGGATCGTGCTCTTCGCGGTGGGGCTTCTCCTCTCCATCGCCTGGCACGAGCTCGGCCACTACACCGCGGCGCGGAAGTTCGGCATCCGCGTCCCCGAGTTCATGGTCGGCTTCGGTCCGACGGTGCTGTCGGTGAAGAAGGGCGAGACGCGCTTCGGCATCAAGGCGATCCCGCTCGGCGGCTACATCCGCATGATCGGGATGGTGCCGCCCGCGCCGGGCCAGCTCGTCGGGCGCAGCCGCCGCTCGGGCCCGTTCCAGGGCATGGTCGACGACGTCCGCGCCGACTCGGTCCGCGACTTCGAGCCCGGCGACGAGGACCGCCAGTTCTGGACCCGCAAGCCGTGGAAGCGGATCATCGTCATGCTGGCGGGTCCGTTCATGAACCTGATCCTCGCGATCGCCCTCTTCGCCATCACGCTGATGGCGATCGGTGTCCCCACGCCCCAGCCCGTGGTGAAGGCGGTCAGCGCCTGTGTCCTGCCGGCCTCGCAGGCGCAGACGACGCAGTGCCCGCCCGGCGCGCCGCCGACCCCGGCCGCGCAGGCGGGATTCCAGCCGGGTGACCGGATCGTCGAGTTCGACGGGCAGCCGTTCACGGACTGGTCCCCGCTCGTCATCGCCATCCGCGAGGCCCGGGGCACGGTGCCGGTGGTCGTCGAGCGCGAGACGCCGGCGGGTACGCAGCAGCTCACGCTCTTCCCGACTCTGATCGACAACCAGGTCGCCGACCTCAGTCCGGCACCCGAGGGGTCGCCGCCGGACGAACGGCGCTACGTCACGGCCTCGTTCCTGGGCATCGAGCCGACCAGCCCGCTCGTGCGCCAGGACGCCGGCGCCGTCGTCACGGCGGGCGGTGCCCTGCTCGGGCGCACCGTCGAGGCCGTCGCGCGCCTGCCCGAGAAGGTGCCCGGGCTGTTCGGTGCGGTGTTCCTCGGCGAGGAGCGGGACGTCGAGGGGCCGGTGAGCGTCGTGGGCGTGTCCGTGCTCGGCGGACAGGTGCTCGAGCGGGACCAGGCGATCCTCGAGGAGGTCGCCATGTTCCTCAACCTGCTGGCCGCGGTGAACCTGTCGTTGTTCCTGCTCAACCTCCTGCCGATCCTGCCGCTGGACGGCGGTCACGTGCTGCCCGCGGTGTGGGAGGCGATCAAGAAGCGGATCGCGCGCCTGCGCGGGCGGCCCGACCCGGGGCCGGTCGACCTGGCCCGTCTCATGCCGATCGGCGTCGGTTTCGCGGTGCTGATCATGGCCTACGGCGCGCTCGTCATCGCCGCGGACATCGTCAACCCGATCGAGCTGCCCCTCTGAGGGGCGTGGTCTGAGGGGCGTGGTCGGTGCCACCGGCGAGGTCGGTGACGCTGGGGCAGACTGGGTGACGACGCGTCCACTTCGTCGAGGAGAGAGATGACCGTCGACCTCGGCCTGCCCGAAGCCCTCCCGGTGCTCGCCCCGCGCCGCAAGACCCGCCAGCTGGATGTCGGCGGGGTCGGTGTGGGCAGCGACCACCGGGTGTCGGTGCAGTCGATGACCACCACGCTCACCGCCGACGTCAACGCCACCCTGCAGCAGATCGCCGAGCTCACTGCGGCGGGCTGCGACATCGTGCGCGTGGCGTGCCCGTCGGCCGACGACGCCGAGGCCCTCCCGGCGATCGCGAAGAAGGCGAACATCCCGGTGATCGCCGACATCCACTTCCAGCCGAAGTACGTGTTCGCCGCGATCGCCGCCGGGTGCGCCGCGGTGCGCGTCAACCCCGGCAACATCAAGAAGTTCGACGACAAGGTCGGCGAGATCGCCAAGGCGGCCAAGGACGCCGGCACGCCGATCCGCATCGGCGTCAACGCCGGTTCGCTCGAGCCCGGCATCTTCGCCAAGTACGGCAGGGCGACCCCCGAGGCGCTGGTCGAGTCGGCGCTGTGGGAGGCCTCACTCTTCGCCGAGCACGACTTCCACGACATCAAGATCTCGGTGAAGCACCACGACCCGGTGACGATGGTGCGCGCCTACGAGCTGCTCGCCGAGCAGTGCGACTACCCGCTGCACCTCGGCGTCACCGAGGCCGGGCCGACGTTCCAGGGCACCATCAAGTCGGCCACGGCGTTCGGCGCGCTGCTCGCGAAGGGCATCGGCGACACCATCCGCGTCTCGCTGTCGGCGCCGCCGATCGAGGAGGTCCGGGTGGGCCTGTCGATCCTGGAGTCGATGAACCTGCGCCCGCGCCAGCTCGAGATCGTCTCCTGCCCGTCCTGCGGGCGCGCGCAGGTGGACGTCTACAAGCTCGCCGACGAGGTCACCGCCGGCCTCGAGGGCATGGAGGTGCCGCTGCGCGTCGCCGTCATGGGCTGCGTCGTCAACGGTCCGGGCGAGGCCCGCGACGCCGACCTCGGCGTGGCGTCCGGCAACGGCAAGGGCCAGATCTTCGTCAAGGGCGAGGTCATCAAGACCGTACCCGAGGCGCAGATCGTCGAGACCCTCATCGAGGAGGCCATGCGCCTCGCCGAGGAGGCCGGCGAGCCGATCGACGGCGAGACGGGCGCCCCGCAGGTCACGGTGGGCTGACGCCCCGGTGAGCCGAGGCGCACCTCGTGATCGGATGGGCCCGTGAGCACGTTCGACGATCTCGACGCCTTCGCCGCCACCCGTCGTTGCGCGGGCCTCGCGCTGTCCCCGGACGGATCGCGGCTCGTCACCACGGTCTCGGAGCTCTCGGCCGACGGGAAGAAGTACGCCTCGTCGCTGTGGGAGCTCGACCCCGGCGGCGAGCGCGCCCCGCGGCGGCTGACGCGGTCGTCGACCGGCGAGTCGTCGGCCGCCTTCACCCCCGACGGCGACCTCCTGTTCACCTCGCGCCGCGCCGACCCGGTCGCCGAGAAGCCGAGCGAGGACCGCACCGCCCTGTGGCTGCTGCCCGCCGCGGGAGGGGAGGCGCGCCCGGTGGCCGAGCGTCCGGGCGGGGTCAGCGGGTTCGCGGTCGCGCGTGAGGCCGGCACGCTCGCCCTGGTCACCCCGATGCCGGTCGAGGGCAGCAACGAGACAGCGGAGGAGCAGCGCGAGGCGCGTGAGGCCGCGGCGGTCTCGGCGCGCCTGCACACCCACTTCCCGGTGCGCTTCTGGGACCACGACCTCGGGCCCGGCCGCGCGCACCTCCAGCGCTGCGCACCGCCCGACCCCACTGGTCCGTCGGGCCCCGACGCCGGCTACGGCGAGCCCGAGCACGTGGCGCCGGGGGAGGCCGAGCGCTTCGGCGGCAGCGCGATCAGCCCGGACGGGCGGACGGTCGCGGTGGTCGTCGAGGTCCCCGACCCCGCCGACCCCGCGTCGTGGCGGCGGCGCCTCGAGCTGCACGGTCCCGAGGGGCGCACGGTCGTCGGCGACGAGCCCGGGGCCGACCACGAGGCCCCGGTGATCACCCCCGACGGCCGATGGCTGCTCTGGGTCCGCGAGCGCCACCCCCGCCCGGGCCGCGGCATGGCGCACACGCTCAAGGCGCGCCCGCTGGTCGACACGCCCGGTGGGATCGACGCGGAGCGCGACGTCCTGCCCGAGGAGGCCCGGCACGTCCGCGGCATCACGGGTGCGCCCGGCGGCGACGTCGCGTACGTCGTCGTGGACGAGCTCGGGCACGGGCCGGTCCTGCGGGTGTCGATCACCGACGGGTCCGTCACGCGACTGACCGCGAGCGGCGCCTACACCGACGTCGTCGCCGCGGCGGACGGAACGGCGCTGTACGCGCTGCGGTCCGCGGTCGACGCGCCGCCGACGCCGGTCCGCCTCGACCCGACCAGCCCCGACCAGGAGCCGACCCCGCTGCGCGGGGTCACCGCGATCGACCCGCTGCCCGGCACGCTCACCGAGGTCCACGCGACCGCCGCCGACGGCACGGCCCTGCGCTCCTGGCTCGTCCTGCCCGGCGGAGCGTCGGCCGCCTCCCCGGCCCCGCTGGTGCTGTGGATCCACGGTGGGCCGTTGTCGAGCTGGAACGCGTGGTCGTGGCGCTGGAACCCGTGGCTGATGGCCGCGCGCGGCTGGGCGGTGCTCCTGCCCGACCCGCGTCTGTCCACCGGGTACGGCCAGCAGTTCCTCGACCCCGCCACCGGGGCGTGGGGCGACCTGCCCTACACCGACCTCATGACCGTCACGGACGTGGCCGTGGCCCGTGACGACGTCGACGCGACGCGCGTGGCGGCCATGGGCGGTTCGTTCGGCGGCTACATGGCCAACTGGATCGCCGGGCACACCGACCGCTTCGCCGCGATCGTCACCCACGCCAGCATCTGGCACCTCGACGGCTTCGTCGGCTCCACCGACGCGTCCTTCCACTGGCGCCGCGAGTGGGGCGACCCGCTCGACGAGCGTGACCGCTACGACGCCCACTCGCCGCACCGGCACATCAAGTCGATCACCACGCCGACGCTGGTGATCCACGGGGACAAGGACTACCGCGTCCCGATCTCCGAGGGCCTGCGGCTCTGGTACGACCTGCAGCGCACGGGCGTGGAGTCCCAGTTCCTCTACTTCCCCGACGAGAACCACTGGGTGCTCCAACCGGGTGACGCCAAGCTCTGGTACCGGACGGTGTGGGCGTTCCTCGACCACCACGTCCTCGGCCGACCCTGGGAACGCCCCGCACTCGTGTAGGGACACGGGTGTTCCGGGGGACTCCACTGGGAGTTCCGTCCCCGGACGTGGCAGGCTGAACGGGTGCTCCGTACCGCCGGTGCGCGGCTGCTCGACGACCGGGACCGGTCGAAGGTGCGAAGCGCCCTCGACGCCGACCCCGTCGCCACCTGCATGGTGGCCTCGCGGGTCGAGACGGTCGGAGTCGAACCCTGGCGTCTGGGCGGTGAGCTCTGGGGCGTCGGGGGCCGCCTCGACGGCCTGTGCTTCTCCGGGGCGAACCTCGTGCCGCTGCGCGGCGACCGCACCGAGGTGCGGCACTTCGCCGAGCGCGCCCGTCGCCGGCGCCGCAACTGCTCCTCGCTCGTCGGGCGCCGCGAGCTGGTGCTCCCGCTCTGGGAGGAGCTCAGCGACTCCTGGGACACCGCCCGCGAGGTCCGGCCCGACCAGCCGCTGATGGCCACCGCGGTGGCGCCGTCCGTCGCCCCCGACCCCGCCGTGCGCCAGGCCCGTCCCGACGAGCTCGAGCGCTACCTGCCCGCGGCGATCGCGATGTTCCTCGAGGAGGTCGGCGTCGATCCGCGCCTGGGCGACGGCGGCGCCGGCTACCGCGCCCGCGTGGCCGAGCTGATCGGCACGGGTCGGGCGTTCGTGCGCTTCGAGCACGGCGAGGTCGCGTTCAAGGCGGAGATCGGCGCGCTGTCCTCGCGCGTGGGCCAGATCCAGGGCGTGTGGGTGCACCCCGACTGGCGCGGGCGCGGGCTCGGTCAGGCCGGCACCGCGGCCGTCGTCGCCCACCTCGTGCGTGCGCGGAGGGTCGCGAGCCTCTACGTCAACGCGTTCAACACCCCGGCCCGGCGGGCCTACGAGCGCATCGGGTTCGAGCAGGTCGGGTCGTTCGCGACGGTGCTGTTCTGACCGCGACGACGCCGACCCGCCCTCGCGCCGGGTGGCTGGCGCTCGATGCCGTCGCCGTCGTGGCGTTCGCCGCCCTCGGGCGAGCGAGCCACGACGAGTCGATTGCCGCAACCCTCCTCACCGCCGCGCCGTTCGTGGCCGGCGCGGCGGTCGGCACACTCGCCGGGCGCACGTGGCGCGCTCCGCTGGGCTGGCGCTCGGGGCTCGCGGTGTGGGCGGGAGCGGCGATCGTCGGGCTGGTGTTGCGCGCAGCGTTCACGGGCCGCCTGCCGCTGTCGTTCGCGATCGTGGCCACGGTCTCGCTGGGCGTGCTGGTGCTCGGTTGGCGCGCGGTCGCGCGTCTCGTGCGCGCCCGCCGCACCTGAGCGTTCCGCGGCGGCGGCCGGGACGGCTCGGTCGGCCGGCGTGCGGCGCTCGACGGGTGAGGTGGACGGGCGCCCGGTCCCGCTCGCGGGGCGCCTACGCTGGAGCCATGCCGGTTCGCGCTCCGCTGCGGCCCGGGGAGCAGACGCCGCTGCGCCCGGTGCCACCGCACATCCCCCGCCCCGAGTACGTGGGCAAGCCCGCGCCCGCGCGCAGCACCGATCCCTGGGTGCAGACCCCCGAGATCCTGTCGGCCATGCGGGTGGCCGGGCGGATCGGCGCCCAGGCCCTGCAGGCGGGCGGCGAGGCGGTGAAGCCCGGCGCCACCACCGACGACGTCGACCGTGTGGTGCACGAGTTCCTGCTCGACCACGACGCGTACCCGTCGACGCTGCAGTACCGCGGCTTCCCGAAGTCGTGCTGCGTCTCGCTCAACGAGGTCATCTGCCACGGCATCCCCGACTCGACGGTCATCGAGGACGGCGACATCGTCAACATCGACGTCACCGCCTTCATCGGCGGCGTGCACGGCGACACCAATGCGACGTTCCTCGCCGGCGAGGTCGACGAGGCGGACCGCCTGCTCGTCGAGCGCACCCACGAGGCGACGATGCGGGCGATCAAGGCGGTGAAGCCGGGCCGCGAGCTCAACGTCGTCGGGCGCGTCATCGAGTCGTACACCAACCGCTTCGGCTACGGCGTCGTGCGCGACTTCACCGGCCACGGCATCGGCCGGGCGTTCCACTCGGGTCTCGTCGTCGTGCACTACGACGACCCGTCACGGCACGAGATGCTCGAGCCGGGCATGACCTTCACGATCGAGCCGATGATCACCCGCGGCTCGATCGACTACGACGTCTGGGACGACGGGTGGACGGTGACGACGAAGGACAAGTCGCGCACCGCCCAGTTCGAGCACACGATCCTCGTCACCGACACCGGCAGCGAGATCCTCACGCTGCCGTGAGCGGATGAAGCGCCCGCACGTGCTCGCCTCGGCGGCGGTGTCGATCGACGGGTTCCTCGACGACGCCTCGCCGCACCGGCTCGTGCTCTCCGGGCCCGCCGACCTCGACCGTGTCGACGCCGAGCGGGCCGGGGTGGACGCGATCCTCGTCGGCGCCGGCACCGTGCGCGCCGACGACCCCCGCCTGCTCGTGCGCTCGCCCGAGCGCCGCGCCGACCGGGTGGAGCGCGGCCTCGGTCCCTCCCCGTTGCGCGTGGTGCTCTCGTCGCGGGCCGTGGACCCCACCGCACGCGTGCTCACCGAGGGCCGCGACGTCACCGACACCGTGGTGCTCGCCGGCACGCCGCACGAGGTGCTCGACCAGCTGGCGGGCCACGGCGTCGTGCGCCTCATGGTGGAGGGCGGGGCGGGCGTGCACCGGGAGTTCCTCGGCGCCGGGGTGGTCGACGAGCTGCAGCTGGCGGTGGCACCGCGGCTGGTCGGCGACGGCCCGCGCTTCACCGGCGCGCCGGACGAGGCGCATCTCGTCGAGACCCGCCGTGTCGGCCCCGACGTGCTGCTGCGCTACCGCTTCGGCGACGCCGACGCCCGCTGGCTCGCGGAGGCCTGCTCGCTCGCCGAGCGCTGCCCGCCCTCGCCGTCGGCGTTCTCGGTGGGCTGTGTCGTGGTGGCCGCCGACGGCACGGTGCTCGCGACCGGGCACAGCCGCCGCGACGACGTCCTCGACCACGCCGAGGAGGTCGCCCTGCGCGACGTCGACCGCGACGACCCGCGCCTGCCCGGTGCCACGATCTACACCTCGCTGGAGCCGTGCGGGCAGCGGGCGTCGCGCCCGGTGACCTGTGCCCAGCACATCCTCGACGCCGGCATCGGCCGGGTCGTCATGGCCTGGCGCGAGCCGCCGCTGTTCGTCGGGACGCCGTCGGGCGCCGCCCGGCTCGAGGCCGCGGGGGTCGAGGTCGTCGAGTGCCCGGGGTTCGAGGACCTCGCCCGACGGCCCAACCGGCACCGCTGAGCTCATCAGGACGATCCGGCCGCTGTCGTTCATGGTGGAGCCGTGCGCTCGCTGCCGATCCTGCTGCCCGCCGCGGTGATCCGAGCCCGCGCCTGCCCGCTGGCGTCGATCCGCCAGATCCGCACCTGGCGGCTCCGGTTCGTCGAGCACCCGGCCGGTGCCGAGCGACTCCCGCGCCCCGCCGGCTGGTCCGACGTCGTCGACGCGCACGCCGTCCCGCGGGGCGGGCACGCCGTCGAGCTGACCGGGGACGGCTTCCGCGCCGTCTGGGACGCCCCGTACGCCGTCGAGGGGCCCGTCCGCCTCCACGGCGAGCTGGTCGTCGACCCGCTCGACGGCCTCGAGACCACCGGGCGCATCCACCGCGTCCGGCTGCTCACCGAGACGATCCGCGAGGACGTGGCGGGGGAGCGGGTGGTGGCGCTGACCGCGCGGGACCTCTCGGCGATCCCGAAGGCGGTGGACGACACCCAGGACCGGGGCGTGCTGCTGGACCTCGAGATCGGGGTCGCCTGAATCACCCTGCGTCCCGTCGCGCAGCCGTGCGAGTCTGCGGGCATGGCCAAGGTGTACGAGCGCATCGAGCCCCGCCTGGCCCGGTGGATCGGCGAGCAGCCGGTGTTCTTCGTGGGCACCGCGCCGCTGTCGGGCGACGGGCTGGTCAACGTCTCGCCGAAGGGGCTGCGCGGCACGTTCGGGGTGCTCGACGACCACACGTTCGCCTACGTCGACATGACCGCGAGCGGCGTGGAGACGATCGCCCACCTCCGCGAGAACGGCCGCGTGTGCGTGATGTTCTGTTCGTTCGACGGCACGCCCAACGTGGTGCGCCTGCACGGGCGCGGCCGGGTGGTGACGCACGGCGAAGCGGGGTTCGACGCCGCGCTCGAGCCGTTCGCCATGGGGCTGGCGTCCCGGCGCACCGAGGCCCGCGGGGTCGTCACCGTCGACGTCACCCGGGTCGCCGACGCGTGCGGGTACGCCGTGCCGCGGATGACGCTGGAGGGCGACCGCGAGCTGCTCGACTCCTGGGCCGAGCGGCGCAGCCCGGAATGGCTGCGGAACTACCGCACCGAGAAGAACCAGCACTCCCTCGACGGCCTGCCCGGGCTCGCCGGGCTCCCCGACTGGTGATGGCCGGGAGGATGAGCGGAGCGCTGCTCGTCGCCGGCACGACCTCGGACGCGGGCAAGAGCGTTCTCGTCGCCGGCATGTGCCGGTGGCTGCACCGCCGGGGCGTCGACGTGGCGCCGTTCAAGGCGCAGAACATGTCGAACAACAGCGTCGTGTGCGCCGACGGCGGCGAGATCGGCCGCGCGCAGGCGCTGCAGGCGGCGGCGTGCGGGCTCGCGCCGAGCGTGCGGTTCAACCCCGTGCTGCTCAAGCCGGGCAGCGAGCGCAGCGCGCAGGTCGTGGTGCGCGGCGTCGTCGACGGGACGGTGTCGGCCGCGAGCTACCGCGAGCGCAAGGCCGCGCTGCTCGAGGTCGTCGTCGAGACCCTGGCGGAGCTGCGCCGCGACCACGACGTCGTGATCTGCGAGGGCGCCGGCTCGCCCGCGGAGATCAACCTGCGGGCCACCGACATCGCCAACATGGGCCTCGCGCGCGCCGCCGACCTGCCCGTGGTCGTCGTCGGGGACATCGACCGCGGCGGCGTGCTGGCACACCTGTTCGGCACGCTCGCCGTGCTCGAACCCGCCGACCAGGCGCTCGTCGCGGGCTGGATCGTCAACAAGTTCCGCGGCGACCCGGCCCTGCTCGCCCCCGGGCTCGACCAGCTGCGGGTGCTGACGGGCCGTCGCACCCTGGGCGTGCTGCCGTGGAGCCCCGAGCTGTGGCTCGACGCCGAGGACTCGCTCGGGCACGTCGCCGACGGCGTCGTGGGGCGCCCGGCCCCGCCGCGCGGACGGGACTGGCTGCGGGTCGCGGTGGTGCGCCTGCCGCGGGTCTCCAACGGCACCGACGTCGACGCGCTGTCGAGCGAGCCCGGTGTTGCCGTCCGCTGGGTCACCGAGCCCTCGCGCCTCGCCGACGCCGACCTCGTCGTCCTGCCCGGGTCGAAGACGACCGTCGCGGACCTGGCCTGGCTGCGGTCCTCGGGGCTCGCCGACGCCGTCCTGGCCCACGCGGGCGCGGGCAAGCCCGTGCTCGGCGTCTGCGGCGGCTACCAGATGCTGGGCCGGCGCATCCACGACCCGCACGGCGTCGAGGCCGCACCCGGCACGGCCGACGGGCTGGGCCTGCTCGACGTGGAGGTGACCTTCGACGTCGCCAAGCACCTCGGCACCCCGAGCGGCACCGCGCTCGGGGAGCCGGTCGCGTTCTACGAGATCCACCACGGCCGGGAGCTGCGATCCTCTGCGCCCCCACTGGTGACCCTCGCCGACGGGACGCCCGAGGGTGTCGACGCCGGCCACGTGCTCGGCACCCACGCCCACGGCCTGCTCGAGAACGACGCCCTGCGCCGGCGCCTGCTCGCCCGCGCCGCGGCCGCCGCGGGCCGCGAGTTCGTGGCCGCGCCCGACACGTCCTACGCCGCGGTCCGCGCCGCCCAGCTCGACCTGCTCGGCGACCTCGTCGAGAAGAACCTCGACACCGACGCGCTGGAGCGCCTGATCGCCGACGGCCCGCCGACGGCCCTGCCGACGGTTCAGGCGCGGGCCACGTCGTAGACGTGCCCCGCGGTGCGCAGGCGCTCGACCAGCGCCGGGCCCATCGCCGTGGCGGGGGTCAGCGAGCCGGTGCGGTCGGGGAGCCGGTCGCCGTCGAGGGCGAGGCAGAGCCCGCTCTCGCCGAGCATGACCGCGGTGGCGGCGTAGCCCGGGTCGCCGGAGCCGGAGACGCGCCCGGTGTAGCGCGCGCCCGTGGTGGTCGTCGCGTCGATGTCGTGCCGGAACCACCCCGTCTCCTGCGTCCTCGTGCTCGGGCCCGTGCCGGGTTTGGGCAGGACGCGGTCGAGCACCCGACGCACGCCCGGCGTCGCGAACCCGGCGAGCATTCCGCCGAGACCCACCGTGACGGCACCGGCGGTGACCGCGCCGACCGGCCCGCTGCCGACGCCCATGACCTCGCCGTAGCGCAGCCCCTTGCCGTAGGCGTAGCCGGCGATCGCGTTGGAACGCCGCACGATCCGGGTGTTGTAGGACGCCATGACGAACGGGGCGACCCAGCGGCCGTCGACGCGGTGGGGTGCGGGGCTGTCGCTGGGCTGGCGGGTGTCGGGCTCGGCGTCGCGCTCGGGACTCAGCCCGAACGGGTCGCGCAGGAGCGCGACCACCGAGCGGTCGGCCTTGGCGGCGTCGGCGAGCCCGCGCATCGAGTCGATCGTGCCGCCCGAGACGCCGCCCCGGATGCGGGCGACGGCCGTGACGTCGGTGAGCTCGCCCTCCCCGTCGGCCTGGACGCGGCTGTGGAGCAGGAGGACCGCGAGGTCGGACGGGATCGAGTCGTAGCCGCAGGAGTGCACGATCCGGGCGCCGTTGGCGCGGGCGGTCTCGTCGAACCGGTCGATGGCCTCGCGGGCGAACTGCACCTCGCCGGTGAGGTCGGCGTAGTGGGTGCCGGCGGTCACGCAGGCCTCCACGACCGGGAGGCCGTACTTCGCGTAGGGCCCGACGGTGGTGACCAGGACGTCGGTGGAGGCGGCCATGCCCGCGAGCGCCGCGGCGTCGCCCGAGTCGGCGACCACCAGCGGCCAGTCGCCGCCGGGGGAGGGCAGCCGGTCGCGCACGGCCTCGAGGCGCTGCCGCGAGCGTCCGGCCAGCGCGATCCGTGTGCCCGCCGGGGCGTTCCGGGCGAGGTAGGCGGCCGTCAGCTCCCCGACGAAGCTCGTCGCGCCGAACAGGACCAGCTCGTGCTCACGATCACCGGACATGGCCGCACGATAGCGGCCCGCCCGGCGGCGCGAGTCGGTGGTTACTGGCCGGTATCGCTCGCCTGGCGAGGGTTACCAGCCAGTAACGACCCCTCGGTGCTCGCCGGCACCGGTCAGTGCCGAGGCGGCGGGTCGGTCACCGGCAGGCCGACCGCCCGCGCGAGACCGAGCATGCCCAGCAGCTCGGCGCAGTCCTCGACATCGGTCGCGTGCGCCGCCACGACCCGGGCCGCGACGCGCTGGTCGGCCTCGAAGGCGACCAGCGCCGACTCGTGGGCATCGGTGACGCGGTTGGTGGTGGGCTCGGGCTTCGGGCCGGCCCTCACGGCGTGCTCGCGATGGATGCGGCGAACGGGATGCGGGACATGACGACTCCCTCTCAGGGCCCCGCCGCGACCCCTGGGGATCGTCGGGCGACGGGGCACACCGGCACGGATCGCGCCGAGGAGCGCACTGCCCTTCCCTCGTCCCACGGGCGACGACCGGGGCGCCGCCCCGGGCCGGGTCGTGACCGAGGTTACCGCGTCGGCCGGGTCGTCCGGCGGTCAGGTCGTCGCGATCGCGAAGATCGGGTGGCGGTGAGCGATCGCGGCGAGCTCGTCGTCGCCGGAGTCGGCGCCGACGCCGTCGAAGAACGCGCCGACCTCCCAGGCCCACGCGCGCAGGTAGGCGCGCAGGACCGGGACCTTCTCGGTGTCGGCCAGCTCGGTCGCACGCACGGTCTCGGTGCGCCGCCCGACGGTCAGCTCGGCCTCGCCCGCCACGCGCAGGTTGCGGACCCACTGCGTCTCCCCCCGCGCGGCGACGAGGTAGCGACGGCCCTCGAAGGACAGCGGGTTGACCGGCGTCGTGCGGATCTCCCCGCTGCGGCGACCGCGGACCCCGAGGACCGCGGAGCCGGCCAGGGGCACGCCGAGGCGCGTCAGGCCGGCGACGAGCGGGTTCATCACGCGGCGGGTGAACGATCCGGGGGCCTGGTAGTGGGTGGCGGTCACGGGCCCTCCTCGACATGTGAGAGCGGTGCTCTCGCTTGACGTCGAGAGTGCTCCAGGTCGGACGACGTGTCAAGAGCACTGCTCTCGCTTTGTGGCACGATGCTCGCCATGCCGCACGGAATCCGCGCGCAGGCGCGGGCCGAGACCACGCGCGCGATCCTCGACGAGGCGCGCCGCCAGCTCGCCGAGCAGGGCGCGGCCGCGCTCTCGCTGCGGTCGGTCGCGCGCGAGGTCGGGATGGTGTCCTCGGCGGTCTACCGGTACGTCGCCGGTCGCGACGAGCTGCTGACCCGCCTGATCGTCGAGGCCTACGACGCCGTGGGCGAGCGGGCGGAGGCCGCGCGCGACCCGGGGGCGGCGCCCCGGGAGCAGTGGCGCGCGGTGTGGCGGGCCGTGCGGGCGTGGGCGCACGAGCACCCCGCCGAGTACGCGCTGATCTACGGCTCGCCGGTGCCCGGGTACGCCGCGCCTGCCGAGACGGTCCCGGCGGCCGGGCGCGTCGGTCTCGTGCTCGCCGCGATCGTCGCCGAGCACGGCGACCCGAGCGCGGCGGCGGGCTGGCCGAAGGTCCTGCGTTCCGACGTGCTGCCCGGCCTGGCGCCGTCCCTGGCGGTCCCCGCGGTGGTGGCGTGGACCCAGCTCTACGGCACCGTGGGGTTCGAGCTGTTCGGGCAGTACGAGAACGTCGTCGTCGATCGCGACGCCTACTTCGACGCGGTCGCGGACGCCGCGGCGACGTCCGTGGGGTTGCGGGAGAAGATCCGGCGCCGTCCGGGCGCTTGACGTCGTGGGTCCGACGCCGGACGGTGGCGAGGTCAACGGCGTCGAAGGGGGCTCGATGGCGGAGCACAGGCGGTCCGACACGGAGGGTGAGCCGTCGCTCCCCGAGGCCGTCGAACGCGAGCGCGCGGCCGAGGAGGTCGCCGACCTCGAGGCCGACTCGCTGCCCGTGGCCGAGCGCAGGTCTCGGCAGGCGGTGGACGAGAACGACACCTCGCTGCCCGGCACCGAGCGGCGCGAGCGGGCCGACGCCGAGCGCGCCGACGCCGAGGAGGCGCGTGAGAACCCGCGCCCGATCCCCGGCGAGGAGCACCTCGGGCGCGACTGAGGGCCCCTATCCGGTCCGCTATCCGGTCCGCGCCCCTATCCGGTCCGCGCCACCGCGCTCGCCTGCTGCACGCGCAGGCCGGCGATCATGAGGTCGAGGCCGTGGCGGAAGAGCGCGTCGTGGTCGGCGCCGTGCTCGGGGCGGTCGGCGAGCACGTCGGCGAGCGCGGCGTGCTGCGGGAACAGCACCGGGTCGTGGGCGGCGCCGTCGCCCGCCGACGCGTCCCGCTCCCGCTCCGCCTGGTACTCCAGTGCCGAGCCGATCACGAGGTTGCCGACGGCCTGGATCGCCGCGAACGCCGCCGCCGGCGCGAAGCCGGCACCGACGAGCGTGCCGAGCGTCTGCTCGACGGCCGGCATCGCCGCCTCGGTCGGTCGGTTGCCGGCGACGACGCGCGCCGCGTCGCGATGGGTCACGAGTGCGCGGTACTGGCGGGTCGCGCGCTCGCGCAACCACTCCGCCCAGTCCTCGCCCGGCGCCGGCGGCGTCACCTGCCACTGGTCGACGAGCAGGCGCTCGGCGACGTGGTCGAGCAGCGTGCGCTTGTCGGCGACGTGCCAGTACAGGGTCGGCGCGCTCACTCCCAGGTCGCGGGCGAGGCGGCGCAGGGACAAGCCCTCGAGGCCGACCTCGGCCAGGAGATCCACGGCGGCGTCGACGACGTCGTCGCGGGTGAGGGTCTTGCGCGCCACCGCGGGACCTCCTTGCCGTCTCGAACACCGTCAGAGTAGCGTCTCTAACACTGTTAGAGGAGGGGTGCGGATGGACACACCGGCGGTCGCGGTCCGCGGGCTGGTGAAACGGTACGGCGCGGTCGAGGCGGTCCGCGGGATCGACCTCGAGGTCGCGCGCGGGGAGACGTTCGGCTTCCTCGGGCCGAACGGGGCGGGCAAGTCCACCACGATCAACATCCTGTGCACCCTCGTCGAACCGACCGACGGGCACGCGGAGGTCGTGGGGCTCGACGTCGTGCGCGACCGCGCCGCGGTGCGCCGCCGGATCGGGCTGGTCTTCCAGGACCCGACGCTCGACGCCCCGATGTCGGGCGAGCAGAACCTGCGCTTCCACCAGGAGCTCTACGGGGTCGACCGCCGGCGCGCGCCCGCGCGCCGCGAGGCGGTCCTGCGCATGGTCGGGCTCTGGGACCGTCGGGCCGACGAGGTGCGTACCTACTCCGGCGGCATGCGGCGCCGCCTCGAGATCGCCCGCGGCCTGCTGCACTCGCCGCAGGTGCTCTTCCTCGACGAGCCGACGATCGGGCTCGACCCGCAGACCCGGGGCACGATCTGGGACTACGTGGCCGAGCTCCATCGCACAGAGGAGATCACGGTCTTCGTCACGACCCACTACATGGACGAGGCCGAGCACTGCGACCGTATCGCGATCATGAACGAGGGCCGGATCGTCGCCCTCGACACCCCGGACGCGCTCAAGGCGCAGGTCGGCGCCGATCGGATCGCGATCACGACCGACGACGACGAGGCGGCCCTGCGCGCGCTGCGCACCGAGCTCGGACTCGACCCGGCGATGCGCGAGGGCGCGGTGACGATCGCGGTGCCCGACGGCGCCGGGTTCGTGCCGCGGCTGTTCGACCGGCTCGGCGGCCACGGCGTCGCGATCCGTTCGGTGACCGTCACCCGGCCCAGCCTCGACGACGTGTTCCTCGCCCACACCGGCACCACCATCCGCGACGCGGAGGCCGGGCCAGGAGAATCGCGGGGCACGCATCCCATGGCGATGCGGATGAGGCGCTCATGACCACCGAGACACCCTCGGGGCTGACCACCGAGGCCGTCCGGGTCCCCGACAGCAGCCTGGTGACCGAGGCGCGCGCCGCGACCGTGGTCTGGCAGCGCGAGATGATCCGGTTCGTCAAGGACCGCTCGCGGATCCTGTCCTCGCTGGCCCAGCCGCTGCTCTTCCTCTTCGTGCTCGGCAGCGGGCTCGGGTCCCTGCTCGGCCAGGGGAACGGGCCGAGCAGCACGGGCGGAGCCGGTGGAACAGTGCCGTTCACGACCTTCCTGTTCCCGGGCGTCATGGCGATCTCGGTGCTGTTCACCGCGGCGTTCGCCGGCATCTCGATCGTCTGGGACCGCGAGTTCGGTTTCCTGCGCGAGATGCTCGTCGCGCCGGTGTCGTCGGCGGCGATCCTCGTCGGCAAGGCGACCGGCGGCGCCACCGTCGCCACCCTGCAGTGCCTCGTGCTGCTCGCGCTGGCCGGGCTCGTCGGCGTGCCCTACGACCCGCTGATGCTGCTGGCCATGGTCGGTCTGATCTTCCTGATGGGCTTCATGATCACGGCGCTGGGACTCGTGCTCGCGGCGCGGGTGCGGCAGATCCAGACGGCGATGCCGCTGGTCCAGCTCGTGATCACGCCGCTGATGTTCCTGTCCGGGGCGCTCTTCCCGCTCTCGGGTCTGCCGACGTGGCTCGCGGTGCTCACCCACGTCAACCCGATGACCTACGCCGTCGAGCCCCTGCGCTCGGTGGTGTTCGACCACCTCGACGTCGACGCCGCCACCCGCGCCCGGTTCGACCCGGGGATCGTCTGGGGGACCTGGCAGGTGCCCGTCGCCGTGCAGATCCTCATCACGGTCGCGTGCTGCGTGATCCTGCTGGCGCTGGCGGTGTGGCGGTTCCGACGAACCGAGTGATCACCAGTTCTCGGGGTCGAGCGGGAGCCCCAGCAGGGCGTTCTCGACGACCTCGGGCAGCGCCGGGTGGATCCAGTACTGCCTCTCGGCCATGGTCCGGGCGTCGAGGCCGAACGTGATCGCCTGGATGAGCGGCTGCACCAGCGAGGAGGCCTGCGGGCCCATGAGGTGGGCGCCGAGCAACGTCCCGTCGGGCGAGGCGACGATCTTGACGATGCCCGTCGTGTCCTCCATCGCCCAGCCGAACGCGACGTCGCCGTAGCGCTGCACCTTGCAGACGTAGGGGATCCCGCGGTCGCGGCAGTCCTGCTCGCGCAGGCCGATCGACGCGATCTGCGGCTCGGTGAACACCGCGGCCGGCACGTGCGCGTTGTTGGTGACGCGCGGGTCGTCGGGGTACAGCAGGTTGTGCCGCACGACCGCGGCCTCGTGGTTGGCGACGTGCTTGAGCTGGAACTCCGAGCTCACGTCGCCGAGCGCCCACACGCCCGGGACGCTGGTGCGCTGCTGCTCGTCGACGACGATCCGGCCGTCGGGGTGCAGCGCGAGCCCGCCGGCCGTGGCGTCGAGGCGGTCGCTGTTGGGGATGCGCCCGGTGGCCACGAGCAGCGCGTCGCCCTCGATCGCGCCCTGGTGGGTGTGCACGACGATCATGCCGTCGGCGCGTCGCTCGGGCGGCGCGGTGGGCGCGGCCTCGAGCAGCACGTTCCAGCGCTGGGCCGCGAGTTCGGTGAACCGTGACGAGATCTCCTCGTCCTGGTCGCGCAGGATCGCCGGCCCGCGCGTGGCGAGGGTGACCTCGGAACCGAGCGCGGAGAACACGTGCGCGAACTCGGCCGCGATGTAGCCGCCGCCGATGATCGTCAGGCGGCGCGGGACCTCGTCGAGGCGCATGACGTCGTCGGAGGTGTGGAACGGGACGCCACTCGAGGCGATGACCTCGGGGATCGCCGGTCGCGCGCCCGCGGCGACGACGATGCGGTCGCCGGTGACGGTGACCGGGTCGTCGTCGGCGACGGGGCCGTCGGTCGGCGTCACCGCCAGCGTGCGCTCGCCGGTGAACCGGGCGTGGCCCAGGTAGACCGTCGTGCCCTCCTGACCCTCGCGGTAGCGCTGCCCGCCCGCCGAGATCGGGTCGATGCGCCCGAACACGCGGTCGCGGATGTCGGCCCAGCGGATCTTGTCGACCGAGGCGTCGACACCGAGCCGGGCGGCGTGCCGGATGGTCTCGGCGACGTCGGCGGCGTAGACGTACATCTTGGTGGGGATGCACCCCACGTTGAGGCAGGTCCCGCCGTAGACGCCGTGCTCGATGATCGCCACGTCCAGGCCGGCGAACCGCTCGTCCGGGATCGTGTTGCCCGAGCCGGTGCCGATGATGACCAGGTCGTGGTGAGGCACGCTCCCACGGTAGTGCGCCATCGATGTCCGCGCGGTCCGGCCGGTCCACATCACCCACGCCGGGCGCCGCGCGACGAACGGTCACCGCTCCGTCCGCTCGTCGACAGCGACTGACCGTTCATCGGCCGACAGCCACTCGACCGTGTCGTTTACCGACGGAAATCGACCGTTCATCGTCGCTCGGCGGAGCGAACCTTCCCGTCGTCGCCTTGTCCGTCGACCGCTCGGCTGCTGTCGTCTGCCGCCGAAGGCAGCTCGCATCTGCGCCGAACGGCACAGGGAGCGCGCCGCCGAAGAGACCTGAGCGGGAGGGGCGGACCGGATGACGAACGGCGTGCGCGGTGGGTGGGCCACTCGAGGCACGGGACGAGCCCTCGTGCTCGCCGGGGTGGCCCTCCTGCTCGCGCTCGCCGGTGCCGGCGGTGCCTCGGCGGCCGCTGGAACCCCGCCCACCCTGCCGCCGCCCGACGACGGCACGGGTTCGGCCGGGGCCCTCGTCGTCGACGCGGGCGTCCGCGTCGTCGGTGGCGCGCGCACGACCACCGACGAGAACCCGTGGGCGGTCTACCTCACCGACCCCGGTGGGTTCCAGTTCTGCGGCGGCACGCTGGTCGCGCCGACCAAGGTGCTCACCGCGGCCCACTGCATGGCGGCCACGACCGCCGAGCAGACCCGCGTGGTCATCGGCCGCGACGACAAGCAGTCGACGGTCGGCGAGAGCTCGACGGTGCGCTCGGTGTGGGTCAGCCCGGAGTTCGAGGGCGTGGGCCGGGGCACCGACCTCGCGGTGCTGACGCTCGCGACCCCCAGCCCGCGCACGCCGCTGCCGCTGGCCGGCCCCGGCGACGAGGAGCTCTACCAGGACGGCCGCGCCGCTCAGATCTACGGCTGGGGCACGACCGCCGAGAGCGGCACGCCCTCGCGGTACCTGCTGACGGCCACCGTCCCGATGCGCGGCGACGACTACTGCCGCTCCGGTGACCGGACGTTCGACGCCCGCCGAATGACCTGCGCCGGGTTCGACCAGGGCGGTGTCGACTCATGCCAGGGCGACTCCGGGGGACCGCTCGTGGCCGCGGGCAAGCTCATCGGCGTCACGTCCTTCGGCGACGGCTGTGCCCGCGCCGGCAAGCCCGGCTACTACGTGCGGGTCGCGACGGCGAGCCCGGGCCTGGCCGCGCAGCTGACCTGACCGGGAAGACGTCCGGACCGGAGGGCAGCCCGGTCCGACGAAACGGAGACGGGACCCGGACCCACCTGCCCCCGGGGTCCGGGTCCCGCTCCGCGGAGTTCTCCATCGTCACGTTCACCTCAGCGGACGCTCAGATGTCGTGGGTTAGGGTCGGCCGTCTCCTCCCGTCCCCGTCCGATGGTCGAGCTCCGTCTCGCTCCGTCTCGCTCCGTCTCGAAGGACATTCCTTGGGCTTCCCGTTCTCGGCCGTCGTCGGCCACGAGGACCTGCGAACCGCCCTCATGCTCACCGCCGTGGACCCGGGCATCGGGGGCGTGCTGGTGCGTGGGGAGAAGGGCACGGCGAAGACGACGATCGTGCGCGCGCTCGCCACGCTGCTGCCGCCGGTCGAGGTCGTCACCGGCGACCGGTTCTCCGTCGACACCGACGCCGGCGAGGAGAGCCCCGACGGCCCCTTCGCCGCCGACGCCCCGCGCGAGCGCCGCCCCGTCCGCCTCGTCGAGCTGCCCGTCGGCGCGTCCGAGGACCGGGTCATCGGCTCGCTCGACCTCGAGGAGGTCCTCGCCCACGGCCGCGCGACCGTGCGGCCCGGCCTGCTCGCCGCCGCGCACCGGGGCGTGCTCTACGTCGACGAGGTCAACCTCCTGCACGACCACCTCGTCGACCTGCTCCTGGACGCGGCCGCCACCGGGCGCGCCACCGTCGAGCGCGACGGCGTCTCGCTGACCCACCCGGCCGCGTTCCTCCTGGTCGGGACCATGAACCCGGAGGAGGGCGAGCTGCGCCCGCAGCTGCTCGACCGCTTCGGGCTCACCGTGCACGTCACCGCCTCGCGCGACGTCGCCGAGCGCACCGAGGTCGTGCGGCGGCGGCTGGCCCACGACGCGGACCCCGACGCCTTCGCCGCCCGCTTCGCCGGCGACGAGGACGCGCTGCGCCTGCGCCTGGTGCAGGCCCGGGCGCGCCTGGCGGCCGTGGTGCTGCCGGACGCCGAGCTCGTGCGCATCTCGGCCCTGTGCGCGGAGGTCGGGGTCGACGGGATGCGCGCCGACGTCGTCCTCGCCCGTACCGCGGTCGCCCACGCCGCCTGGCGCGGCGCCGACGTCGTCGACGCGTCCGACGTCCGCGCGGCCGCCCGCCTCGCCCTGCCCCACCGGCGCCGCCGCGACCCGTTCGACGAGCCGCACCTCGGTGACGACGAGCTCGACGAGGCGATGGAGCGCGCGGACGAGGCGGCGTCCGACCCCGGCGAGCCCGAGCCTCCCGAGGGCGGACCGGACGACGACGGCGGCGGCCCCGATGACGGCGGCGGTCCCGACGACGACGGCGGCGGTCCGGGCGGTGGTCCGGGCGGTGGTCCGGGCGGTGGTGGTGACGGTGGTGGTGACGGTGGTGGCGCGCCGCCGCCGTCGAGCTCGGCGCCGCCGCGGGGGCCGTCGAACGGGGAGTCGCAACAGAGCTCGACGCCTGCGGAGCCCTCGGGGCCCTCGGGGCCCTCGGGGCCCTCGGGGCCCGAGCCCGCCGGCGTCCCGGTCGGCGCCCCCGCGCGGACGCGGCTGACGGCGCGCCGGTTCGAGGTCCGCGGCACGGGGGAGGGCGCGCCGGGCCGTCGCTCGCGAGCCCGGGGTCGTCGGGGCCGTGTGGTGCGGGCGGTCCCCGACGCGCGCGACGACACCACCCTGCACGTGCCCGCGACGGTGCTGGCGGCGGCGGGGCGGGGCGCACACATGGCGCGTGAGGATCTGCGCCACGCCGTGCGCGAGGGCCGCGAGGGCAACCTCGTCCTGTTCTGCGTCGACGCGTCCGGGTCGATGGCGGCGCGGCGGCGGATGTCGGCGGTGACCGGGGCCGTCGCCGCCCTGCTCCGCGACGCCTACCAGCGCCGCGACCGCGTGGGTGTCGTGACGTTCCGGGGCGGCGCGGCGAGCGTGACGCTCCCGCCGACGACCTCGGTGCACGCGGCTCACGCCCGCCTGCACGACCTGCGCACCGGCGGGCGGACCCCGCTCGCCGACGGGCTGCGCACCGCCCGGGCCGTGCTGCGCACCGAGCGCACCCGCGACCCTCGCCGGCGCGGGCTGCTCGTGGTGCTCACCGACGGGCGCGCCACCAGCTCCGGGGGCCTGGACGCCGCCCTCGACGCCGCGCGGGGTCTCGCGCGCGACGCCGGCGCCGCCGGGCGGGGTGCGAGCATGAGCACCGTCGTCGTCGACTGCGAGTCCGGTCCCGTGCGCCTCGGGCTCGCGGGCCGCGTGGCGCGCGTCGCCGGTGGCACCGTGGTCACCCTCGACGAGCTGACCGGCGAGTCGGTCGCCGGCGTCGTCGAGCAGTTCCGCGCCTCGTGAGCACTTTCCGGGCCTGTGGCCCCGGAAAGTGCTCACATGCCGACGAAGGAGGCTGACAGTGCCGCAGGGGGTCCCGAGCAGCGTCCCGAACGACGGGCTGACGACGCGCCAGCGCCGGCGCCGGCCGCTGCTCGTCGTCCACACCGGCGTGAACAAGGGCAAGTCCACCGCCGCGTTCGGGCTCGCGCTGCGGCAGTGGACCGCCGGGTCGTCGATCGCGGTGTTCCAGTTCGTCAAGTCCGCGAAGTGGCGCGTGGGCGAGGAGACCGCCCTGCGGGCCCTCGGCGACCTGCACCGCGACACCGGCCAGGGCGGGCCGGTCGAGTGGCACAAGATGGGCGAGGGCTGGTCCTGGTCGCGCAAGCAGGGCTCCGAGTCCGACCACGCCGCGGCCGCGCGCGAGGGCTGGGCGGAGATCCGACGCCGGCTCGAGGCCGGGGCGCACGACTTCTACGTGCTCGACGAGTTCACCTACCCGCTCAAGTGGGGGTGGATCGCGGTCGACGAGGTGGTCTCGGTACTGAACGACCGCTCCGGCCACCAGCACGTCGTCGTCACCGGTCGCGACGCGCCGCCCGCGCTGATCGACGCGGCGGACCTCGTCACCGAGATGACCAAGATCAAGCACCCGATGGACGCGGGGCAGAAGGGGCAGAGAGGTATCGAGTGGTAGCCCTCCCGCCCCGCGTGGTGATCGCCGCGCCGTCCTCGGGCAGCGGCAAGACCACCGTCACCACCGGCCTGCTCGGCGCCCTCGCCGCGCGCGGTACGGCCGTCGCCCCGTTCAAGGCCGGCCCCGACTACGTCGACCCCGGCTACCACGCCCTGGCCGCCGGCCGCCCCGGCCGCAACCTCGACCCCGTCCTCGTCGACGCCGCGACCCTGCCCGGGCTGGTCGTGCACGGGAGCCGGGGCGCCGAGCTGGCCGTGATCGAAGGGGTCATGGGGCTCTTCGACGGGCGCATCGACACCGACCGGACCGCGCGGGACGAGGCGGGCTCCGCAGGCTCCGCGGCCCGGGCCGACGGCTCCACCGCCCACGTCGCGCGCCTGCTCGACGCCCCGGTCGTGCTCGTGGTCGACGCGCGCGGGCAGTCGCGCTCGGTCGCCGCCCTGCTCGCCGGGTTCCGGGACTTCGACCCGCGGCTGCGCCTCGGCGGCGTGGTCCTCAATCGCGTCGGCTCGAACCGCCACGAGGAGATCCTGCGCGCGGCCTGCGCCGAGATCGGCCTGCCCGTGCTCGGCGTCCTGCCGCGGCACGCCGCGCTCGCCGTCCCGTCGCGCCACCTCGGGCTGGTCACCGCCGCGGAGCACGGGGCCGTGGCCCGCTCGGCGGTCGACGCGATGGCCGAGCTGGTCGCCGACCACGTCGACCTCGACGCCGTCGCCGCGCTCGCCCGCTCGGCACCCACGTCGCCGGCGGTCGCGTGGGACCCGGCGAGCGTGGTCGGGTCGGTCGTGCCCGGCGCCCCGGTGGTGGCCGTCGCCGGCGGTGCGGCGTTCACCTTCGGCTACCCCGAGCACGTCGAGCTGCTGGCCGCCGGCGGGGCGCAGGTCGTCACCGTCGACCCCGCCCACGACACCGCCCTGCCCGCGGGCACCGCCGGGCTCGTCCTGCCGGGCGGGTTCCCCGAGGAGCACGCCGAGGCACTGAGCGCCAACGCCGCCCTGCGCGCGGACGTCCGCGCGTTCGCGGCCGCGGGCGGTCCGGTGCACGCCGAGTGCGGCGGGCTGCTCTACCTCGCACGCTCGTTGGACGGTGCGCCGATGTGCGGGGTGCTCGACGCCGACGCCGCCATGGGCCCACGCCTGGCGCTCGGGTACCGCACCGCGACGGCGTGCGCCGACTCCCCGCTCGCCGCTGCGGGCGAGACCGTCACCGGGCACGAGTTCCACCGCACCGTGACCACCCCGCGCGCCGGCGGCTCACCGGCCTGGCGCTGGGACGGCGCGGAGCCGGAGGGCTTCGTCCTCGGCGGCGTGCACGCCTCCTACCTGCACACGCACCCGGCGGGTCGTCCCGAGGGTGTCGCCCGCTGGTTGCGCCACGTCACGATGTCCCGATGACCGGTCACCGCGTCACCGTCCACGGCCGCGCCGTCGCCCTCGCCGAGCACGGCGACCCGGCGGGCGCGCCGGTCTTCCTCTTCCACGGCACCCCCGACAGCCGTCTGGGCAAGGACTTCACCGACGGGCCGGCCCGGGAGCGCGGGCTGCGCATCCTCTGCCCGGACCGCGGCGGGATCGGCGGCTCCGACCCGGTGCCGGGGCGCACGATCGCGGGCTACGCGGGTGAGATCCTGGCTCTGGCCGACGCGCTCGGGATCGATCGCTTCGCGACCGTCGGCTACTCCGCCGGCGGGCCGTTCGCGCTGTCCTGCGCCGCCGGGTGCAACCCGCGGATCACCGGCACCGCGCTGATGGCCGGCGCCGGGCCGATCGACGACCGCCCGGGCGCCCGCGAGGGCCTCGCGAAGTCCGACCTCGACATGCTCGACCTCCTCCAGGACCACCCGCACCGCGAGGCCATGTCGCTGCGGTTCCAGAAGTGGGCGACACGGCTGATGCCGTCGGCCGCGGTCTCGCAGATCTCCGCCGAGCTGGCGCAGCCCGACAAGGACTTCATCGCCCGCCGCCCGGCCAAGGAGGAGATGTCCTTCTTCGTGGAGTCGCTGCGCCAGGGTCCGGCCGGGGTCATGGAGGAGTACCGGCTGTGGGCGGGCCCGTGGCACCTCGACTGGTCCGCGGTCACGTCGCCCGTCGAGATCTTCCAGGGCGAGGCCGACAGCATGGTGCCGATGCACCACGCCGAGGACATCGCGTCGCGGCTCCCGGCCGGCGTCGGGCGTCTCCACCGTCTGCCGGACACCGGGCACCTGTCGATCCAGGACCACGTCGCCGACGTGCTCGACGCGCTGGTGACACCGTAGATGGCGGTGGTGCTGGGTGTCGGGATCGAGCCCGGGACGGCCCTGGCCCGTCTGGAGGAGGCGGTCGACGCGCTGGGTCTGGACCGTGTCGACGTCGTCGCCACGATCGAGACCCGCGCGTCGGAGCCGGCGGTGCTGGCCCTCGCAGACGGCCGGACCCTGCGGACCTATCCCGCCGCCGAGCTCGACACCGTCGACGTCCCCAGCCCCTCCGCCGTCGTCCGCCGCCTCGTGGGCACCGGCAGCGTCGCCGAAGCGGCCGCGCTGCTGGCCGCCCGCGAGCTCGGTGGTGGTGAGCTCGTGACGCCCAAGCAGCGCGGCCGCGGTGTCACCGTGGCCGTGGCACGGTGACGATCAGGGCTGCGGATCAGGGCTGCGGATCAGGGCTGCGGATCAGGGCTGCGGATCAGGGCTGACGGTCACACCCGCCGTCCGCCCACCAGCCCAGGACGCCGGCCGGGGTGGGTGCCGGTCACGGCTGAGCGGCGTCCAGCAGGATGTCGCGCAGTTGCTCGGGGACGTCGCGCATGAGGTTGTGGGCGGCGTCGAGCTCGTGGACGGTCCAGGTCGGGTCGTCGCGGAGCCTCTCCAGCGTCGGACCGAACGGCGAGGGTAGGCCGAACCAGTTCTTCGCGTAGACGTAGACGCGCTTCCGGAGGTCCTCGAGGCCGTTCTCGAGGTGGGCCGGCTGCTCGAGGGTCGCGAGCGGGTGGTCGGTCGCGCGGGCGTCGAAGAACGGCAGCGTCGGGACGAGGCCGGTCGCGCGGCCCTCGTCGTACCAGGCGCGCTCCTCGTCGCCGGTCATCGTGCGGGCGGTCTCGCCGTGGCGGGGGACGAAGGCGTCGAGGAAGACGAGCGCATCGACCGTCCCGGGGCGGCGGTCGGCGGCGACGGTGATGGGGAGCCCGCCGTAGCTGTGGCCGGCGAGGACCACCGGGCCGTCGCTCGCGTCGAGGGCCCGCACGACGTCGGCGACGTGGGTCTCGAGGTCGACGGTCGGGTCGGGTGGGGTGTCGGGGTCACCGACGGAGGTCAGGGTGAGGGCCGCGACGTCGTGGCCGGCGGCGCGCAGCTCGGCGGCGAGGTCGTCGAAGCACCAGCCGCCGTGGCACATCCCGGGGACGAGGACGAAGGTCGTCATCAGCTCATCGTCGTCGGCGCCGGGCCATACGTCGAAGACATGCTTCGTCTGATCGACATCAGTGAGGCTTCTGATCGGCGTGGCGCTCGCCCAGGGGCTCACGTCGGGCGCCGGGACGCGCGAAGATGGCGGTCATGAGCGAAGAGCCCCGGTACGGCGCGCCGTCGCCCGCCGACGGGCCGACCAGGCCCGGCACGGCCGCGGTGACGCGGGCCGAGCTGGAGGCCTCTACCTCCGCCGGGGCCTCGACACCGCCGTCGGAGCGCCCGACCATTCCCGACGGCGCCGCCGCGGCCCGCCCCCGGGTGCGGACGTCGCCGGGCCGCACGCGGATCGGCGGCGCCTGGATCGGGCTGATCCTCGGCGCCGTCGTGCTCGTCTTCCTGCTGATCTTCATCCTCCAGAACCTCGACCCGGCGCGCGTCGTGTTCCTCGGGGTCGAGGCCACCCTGCCGCTCGGCATCTGGCTGCTGTTCGCCGCGATCGCCGGGATGCTGCTGCTCGCCATCCCCGGCCTCGGGCGGATGGTGCAGTGGCGCCGGGCGGCCAAGCGCACCGGAAGGACACGTTGATGAGCCCGTCGCTGCGCCTGGCCGGCGCACCGCTGCCGCTGGTGGGGCGCGCCCGCGCCTACGTCTGCGGCATCACGCCCTACGACACGACCCACCTCGGCCACGCGTCGACGTTCGTGTGGGCCGACGTCGCCGCGCGTGTGCTGCGTCGCGTCGGTATCGAGGTGATCAGCTGCCGCAACGTCACCGACGTCGACGACGTCCTCGACGCGGCCGCCGAGCGGGCCGGGGCGCGGTTCGACAGCTTCGCCGCGGTGGGTCAGTTCCGCTTCGACCACGACATGGCCGCCCTCGGCGTCCGCCCGCCGACCCACGAGCCGCGCGCCCACAACCACGTCGACGGCGTCGTCGCCCTGGCCTCGGCGCTGCTCGAGCGGGGCGCGGCGTACGAGCGGAACGGGGCGGTGCTGTTTCGGGCCGTCTCCCGGCCGACCGAGCTGGTGGGTGACGAGACGTCCAGCGAGGCGCCCTGGCCCGAGGCCGACGACCCCGCCGACGCCCTCGTCTGGCGTCCCGCCGCGCCGGGGGAGGCCGCCTGGCCCAGCCCGTGGGGCGACGGGCGCCCGGGCTGGCACGCCGAGTGCGCGGCGATGGCGCTGACCGTCCTGGGCCCCGCGGTGGACCTGCACATCGGGGGCGCCGACCTGCGCCACCCGCACCACACCACGCAGGCCGCGATGGTCGAGGCCGTCACCGGGGTCGCGCCGTTCGCGCGTGCGCGCCTGCACGTCGGCACCGTGCGGGTGGACGGCGAGAAGATGGCGAAGTCGGCGGGAAACCTGCTGCTCGTCGGCGAACTGCTCGAGACGCACCCGGCGGCCGCCGTGCGCCTGCTCCTGCTCGATCGGCCCTGGGCGCAGCCGTGGGACGTCACCACCGGCGCCCTCGACGACGCGGCCGCACGGCTCGAGCGGCTCTACGCGGCCGCCGCACGCCACCCCGGCGGCAACGGCCCCGCGACCGAGGCCGTGCTCGCGCGCCTGCTCGACGACCTCGACGTCCCCGGGGTTCTCGACCTCGCGGAAACCGAGGGCGGCGAGGCGGCCCGGACGACACTCGCCGTGCTCGGGCTGGCCTGACCCGCAGGGCTCCGACCGAAGGGCACCTCGGGTCGGGTAGATCGGCGAGGGGCCCCCTTCGCCGGAACGTGGTCGGCCGAGAGGTGCCTCCCGCATGATCATCGAGCTGGTTGAGCTGGGGGAGGTGCTTCTCGTGGGGGGTGCTGGGCCGGGGTCGGTGCAGCGACCCTCCGGTGACGCGGGTGTCGCCGCTGTCGCCGGTGGGTGGTAGGATCGAACACATGAGCGAACCGATGGGTGGCGTGGAGCGGGAGGTGTTCGACCGTGC